>JAUQYW010000069.1 GCA_030587525.1 Candidatus Sigynarchaeota archaeon
ATCAAGGTCACGAGGAACATCGCGTTCGTTATCTTTGCACTAGCCTTCCTGGAAAATGCGAAGATGTAGGAGATGAGCCGGGCAACCAGCACGGCGATGTATATGATCAAGAACGGAATAATTTCCATGCAATTCACCACGTTATATCATGCAACTATTCGTTTTAGAGCCTTTCGGAAACCGAGTATTGGAAACCGATTAGCATTTTCCCGCCAAGGATAAATGCCGGATGATCATTATCCAACGTGCATTAGATGAAAATGTCTTGCCAACCACGATGGCAGGACACCCACGGGGCAAACTACCATGAGCTATAAAATCATCGTCGATGGCATCCAGCACAAGTTCAGCAGCGCGCATTTCATCGTCGGCCATGATAAATGCGGGCGGTTGCACGGCCATAATTTCCACGTCGCCGTGGAATTTGGCGGGCCTCTGGATCCACGGTACAATTTCGTCGTCGATTTCATCGACGTGAAAAACGCGATAAAGGCCGAGGTCGACAAGCTCGACCACAGGATCTTGATCCCCACTGCTTCCAAGGACCTCGTGCTGAAAGAATCCAAGGATAATCTCGATTTCACGTTCAGCGGGAAAAGATATTCGGTTCCCCGGGACGATGTATGCTTGCTACCGCTGCCCGCCGTGACCAGTGAGTTGCTGGCCAAGCATTTCCACGACGTGCTCTCGCAGCGGTTCAAGGGGTTCAAGATAAAGGTGCGGATCGGGGAAACATCGTCGACGTTCGCTGAATACGGTGAATGATCGTGGGAAAAAAAGCCGAGAAGCCTGCAGGGTCGAAGAAAAAAGCAATGGTGCTGTGCAGTGGTGGCTTAGATTCGACTACGGTCTTGTATTTTGCTATCAAGGAGGGCTTCGAGGTCTATCCCGTCTCGTTCGAGTACAAGCAGCGCCATGCCGTGGAGCTGGCCTTCGTCAAGAAGACCCTCGAAAAACTGGCCATCGTTGATCGCTGGATCGTGTTTCACCTCGATTTCACGCAGATCGGCGCTTCTGCCCTCACCGACGCCAAGATCGCCGTGCCACAGGGGCGTTCGCCCTCCGAAATGGAGGCATCGATTCCCGCGTCGTATGTCCCGCTGCGCAACACGATTTTCTTGACCTACGCCGCGGCTTATGCCGAGTCCAAGGATATCCAGGACATTTTCATCGGCGTCAACGTGCTCGATTACTCGGGCTACCCTGACTGCAGGCCGCGGTATATCGAATCGATCGAGCAGACGCTCAACCTGGGATCCAAGTACGTCGACGATCCTGCAAAAAAGCTCACGATCCACGCGCCCCTCATCAACAAGTCCAAGGCCGGGATCATCCAGCTTGGAAGAAGCCTTGGCGTCGATTATACCCTCACGTGGAGCTGCTACAACCCTATAATAAAGGACGGACGCATTGAACCGTGCGGCACATGCGATTCCTGCATCCTTCGAGCGAAGGGGTTTGCTGAAGCCGGGTCGAGCGGTGAGCGGCCATCGTAGACACAGCGAGGGGCGAGCACGTGCGCCCGAAACGCCACATGTCGTGGGAGGAATACGGGCGCCTCGAAGCGGTGCTCGTGGACAATGTCAAGAAAGCGATTGCGGAAAAACACGAGAAGATCGCTATGGTCTTCGGTATCTTCCGCGGCGGCATCATCCTGGCCCGTAGCATGGTCTCCCGCCTTGGTGAAATCCCGCTGGGGATTCTTCACCCCAAGCAGACCGCTATCGGCAAACTAGCATGTATGGCCGATGATGATATGAATAAGCTTTCCGAAGCAAAGAAAAAATCGATGATGGTCTTGCTGGTCGATGATATCTCCGACACCGGCATGACATTTGGAGCGATGAAACAGTGCTTATGCGCGCATAGGTTTTCCAAGGTGTACACGGCAGCCCTGGTCGTCAAGCCAAAATCGGCATTCATACCCGATTTCTACGCCCAGGAGGACCCGACCGATGCATGGATCGTCTTCCCGTGGGAGATTGGTGGCTGACTCTGTTAATGCCCAGAAGGAATAGAGAGTGCAAAGATGCGGTTGAATTATCGCTAAATTTTTCGACAATTTTTATTATCCCCTACCATGTTTTAATGGTAATAGATGCGGAATTTCGGATGCAACTGATCCGAAATTGGTGTTCATTTTGTCTAGTGTCGATCAATTAATCTCGGTGCTTTCCTCTGCCGGTGCCAAGGCCGAGGAGAAAATCGAGGCGATCAAGAGCATCGGATACTCGAAAAATATCCGGGCGCTCGATTCCCTTGTTGGACTTCTTGACGATGCAAATGCAGAAGTGCGTTCCGCCGCGATCTGGGCAATCGGCAAGTACAAGGACAAGGAGAAGCTTCCCAAGATCATCCCGAAGATCAAGGACCCCGAGGAGAGCGTTCGCACGGTCGCGCTCAAGACCCTGGCGAAATTCACGAGCAATCCCGAGATCTTGAAGGAAATCTTGAAGCTCCTGGATGACAGCGACCCGAAAATCCGAAAAATGGTCCTTGAAGCCATCAACGAGTTCGAGGCGACGAATATCCTCGACATCATCATCGACCGGCTCGACAAGGACGATAACAAGGACGTGAAGCTCAAGGCCGTGGAATTGATCGGGGGATACATGTTCAAAGACCCGAAAGCGTGCAAGGCCATGACGGTCCAGCTCGAAAAAACGACCGACTTCGAGATCCAGATGGCAATCATCGACCTCCTCGCAAAAATCGACCCATATATCAAGGAATTCTTGATGCTTGCCTTGAAAGGCCGCAAGAAGATCTTCGTCGAGGACGTGCTCAGCAAGGAAGCCTCGATCGACTTGATCTACCGCCGGAACGCCCCGCTGGTCATGAAGGTGCGCAATTTCAAGGAAGAAGTCGAGCAATTGCGAAAATATCTCGACTTTCTCATCGAAAAGAACCAGCTGATCACTGGCAATTGAAACACCACGTTTCCTCTTTATGTTTGGTTTTTACGTCTTTAATATCTGGTTTTTGTGTCCAGAAGCTACTTGAATCCCTTTAAAAACAAAACGAATAAAACACTACGAACTATTTTAGCATTATAACGGGTGAAAATTTTGCCTAAAAAAGCAGATTGGCTTATCTTTCCCTCAGTCCATTCGGATATCCACTCCCAGGAAGTTGAAGATGCGCTCATCAAGAAGGCACAAGAGCTCTTCGGGGAGCAACAAGAAGGAGAAAACTTCAAGTTCTTCCTCTTGACCGGTTCATTTCTCGGCGCGTTTGGTTACACTTATTCCACAGTCCGGTATTGGCCTGGAACGATTAGGCCCGAATCCAAAAAATCAGGACGGCGCCCGGTGCTCGATGCGGTCTTCTCCTGCATTTCGATCTACCTTTCCGGTCTCGTGACCTACCAGACCGATTATGACCAGGCCTACGCGGAAATTAAGGAAGTTTTGGAAAAAAGTGGCAGGCCTGATTTAGCGGAGATCGTCGAGGAAAAGTTGCCATTCGTGAGCATGCCCCCCAAGCAAATGCTCAAGGAAGGCCAGACACCCGTCACTCCTTATTATATCATCCGAAATGACGAAGATTTGCTCCTTGCCGAATTGTATCCATCCGTGCAGCTGACCGAGGTCGTTGATTCCATCCGCAGCCGGTACACCGTGTTTTTCTCGTACCAGGGATACACGGCCTTCGGGTTCTTTGATAACTTGCCAGAAAACGCGCGTTTCGGCTTCGGAACTCCTGCGAAGAACTTCGACAAAACCCCCGACGAAAAAGGTGTAATGGAGTTCATCTCGAAAGACGTTGAAACCCTGAAGGACTTGTTCGTGGCGCTGATAACCGCGCACCAGAACTCGATGCTGATGCAGTACAAGATCGAGGACTACGAGTCCTTGCTGAACAAGATCCTCGAATACAAGATGGAGGAAATCAAGTAAAATCGGGTGATGGCCATGGTAAACGTCGGTATCCTTGGGGATGTCTCGGTCGGGAAGACCACGATACTCAGGTTGTTCGTGAAATACGTCGAGGAAAACGCCCTCCAGACTAAATTCGGTACGGAAGCAGCGGCGATCGTCAAGGCGGATTTTTCAGGCGAGGCCACGCTGCCGAGCAAGGATGACGTGAAGGAAACGAAAACCATCCACCCGAATCGTGTCGTGTTCCGTGTAGGGACCAAGATGCACACGCTCTTCGCGCCGGGTGGTGATGATCGCCCGCTGGTTCGCATGGGCATCACGACCGTTTCCCGCATCGCAAGACTGATCGTCGCGGTCTTCGACGTGAGCCGGGATCTCGAATCGCAGTTCGAGTTTTATTCGGCGGTACGTTTCATTCCAAAAACCATCATCGTCGCGCTCAACAAGGCTGACTTGCTGGGCAAGGACATGAACAAGAAGATCGAGGAAATCAAGAAAAAAATCAACGAGTATTTCAAGGACAAGCGGAAGATCGACATTACCGGATTTTACGTCACGGTCGCGGAATCCAAGCCCGGTTTCGAGGGGCAGAACGACAACTGCGCCAAGCTCATCCTCGACTGCATCAAGGACCAAGTGGTCGGGGCTGAGGCCAAGGAGTAGCCTCGCTGATCGCACGCTCTAGCAGCATTTCATTTTTTTACCGACACTTTTCCGAACGGGGTGTTCCCGTGGAACAGAAATTCATCTGCGATGCCATGTTAGGGGATCTTGCGAAGAAACTGAGGTTTTTCGGCTTCGACACGGTCTACGTCGGTGACATGGAGAAGGAACAGGCATCCCGCGACGCGCTCGCCAAGGAGAAAGCCCTCACCGACACCGAGATCTACAACCTGGCGCTCCAGACCGGGCGGGTCATCTTGACCAAGGACGACCAGTTTGGCCTCAGGGATCCGGAACGCGTCGTCCTGGTCGAGGGCCGCAATTCCCGGGACTACCTAGCATTCTTGAAAAAAAAGATCGGGCTGACCTTGAGCTTCGACCAGGCAAATAGCCGCTGCTACAAGTGCAACGAAGTTATCGTGCGAGTGCCCAAGGAGCAGGTGAAGGGAAGGATCAAGGAAAAAACCTTCCAGACCTTTGAAGAATTCTGGGAGTGCAAAAAATGTGGAAAAATTTATTGGAGAGGGGCACATTTTAGGGATAAGAACGGTCTGCTCTCGAAATTCGAGGGCCTCCTCGATTCGTGATGACCAGGTGACGATCCGTGCACGAGTTCTCGTTTGCAAGCAACATCGTTGATGTCATCATGCAGAACGTGATAAAGAATCACGTGAGCAAGGTGATATCTGTCCTTGTTGAAATCGGCGAGTTTACCATGATCATCCCGGATTTCCTCAGACATAGCTATGATATCATCAAGGAAAGCCATCCCGAACTCGTGAACTCGCATATCATCATCACGAGCGTTCCCGGGAAGGTGCAATGCGAGGACTGCGGTACCATCACGGAGATATCGTTCAAGAAGGCGTCCAGCGACTCGATCGATGCATCGCTGGCTATGATGAACCCTAGCGCGTTCACCTGCAAGAAATGCCATGGCAGCAAGACGACCATTGTCGGTGGGCGGCAAGCCCTCATTAAGTCCATGAAGGTTGATGAATGAAGTGGAGGATGCATGCATGTGGTACTCGTGGAACTCGTGAAGGATCTGCTCGCGAAGCACAAGCTGTGCGACCACTGCCTTGGCCGGCAGTTCGCATCGCTCGGGACAGGCATCGACAACGGGTTCCGTGGCATGATCTTGCGCAGCACGGTGCTGCTCGATGCACATGGCATCATCAAGGACGAGAGCGACGCGTCGCAAGACGGGAAGATCACCGGGGCACGAACGCTCTTGACCGGGCAGGGCGGCCAGTTGCAACCCCTCGCCACGAAGCTGCTCGCGCACCTCAACCTCCCCCTACCGGCACCTGACGTGCTCGCACGCGCCAAGGCGCGCGATACCATGGCCCCCTGGGATTGGGATGGCTGCGAGCTCTGCGGGGGCGTCTTTTCAAAGCAAGTCCAGAGCAAGCTCGTGCAGCTCGCTCGCGAGCAATCGACCGGCATCGAGTTCAAGAGCCTCCTCGTTGGCTCGCGATTCTCGACCAGCGTCGTGGAGAAGGAGGAGGAGATGCGGGTCGAATGCGGCTTGAAATGGGGAGAAGCGATCAAGTCACACTTCAACCGCTTCGTCGGTTCCGAGCTCAGTCAGGCCCTCGACAAGCCCGTCGATTTCAAAAATCCCGACGTCGTGTTCATCTTCGCCATCGAAAACAAGGACAGCGCCGGCGTCGAGATCCAGATCAACCCGCTCTTCATCTATGGTAAATACCGGAAGATCGCTCGCGGCATCCCGCAAACGCACTGGCCCCACCGGGCCTGCGGCGGCGCTGGCTGCGAGGAATGCAATTACACCGGCAAGCAATATATGGAATCGGTCGAGGAATACATCTCCAAGCCCGTGCTCGACGCGACGGGTGGCAGCGGGGTCCGGTTTCACGGAGCTGGGCGGGAAGACATCGACGCGCGTATGCTCGGCGAGGGCCGGCCGTTCGTGATCGAGGTGCTCTGCGGGAAAAAGCGCACGGTCGATTACGAGGCGCTGACCGCGGCGATCAATGACTTCGCCAAGGACAAGGTCGAGGTCTCGGGGTTGCGGCCGAGCACGAACGAGGAGATGCAGGACCTCAAGGAAAATGCGCCCGACACCACGAAAAAGTACAAGGCACTGTGCACCCTTGAACATCCGATCGACGACGCCACTCTGGGCATGCTCAAGGCGAAGCTCGAAGGCACGACGCTGCACCAGCAAACTCCAACCAGGGTCCTGCATCGCCGCGCGAACAAGACCCGTCTCAAGAAAGTCCTCGCCGTCTCGTGGGAGCGCGTGGAAAATCCGCTGGAAATCGTGTTCATCATCGAAGCGATGGGCGGCACGTACATCAAGGAGTTGATCTCGTCGGACGAGGGACGCACGCAGCCGTCGATTTCCGGGCTGGCCGGGCAGAAAATCGTGTGCAAAGAGCTCGACGTGCTCGAGGTAAACCATTAAGCAATTCATTCGCCTTTGTCGACAAATTATAATACCGACCAAGACTTTTCAACCATTAGATACGAAGTACTGTTGATTTTATATGACTCGACACAAGGGTTACCGGGCGCTTACCCGCTATCTTTGCCGGAAGCCGCCACGGCAGCGAGGGATTCGTCCACTCACGAGTTTGCTCATCAAGTACAGCGTGGGTGACATCGTGGATATCAAGATCGACCCGTCCGAGCACAATGGGATGCCATACCGGCGTTTCCACGGCAAGACAGGCAGGATCGTGGAAATCCGCGGGAATGCTTTCGTCGTGGAAGTGAAGGATGGGAACAAGATGAAAAAAATCTGCGTGACCAGATCTCACTTCCAACCGAATTTCTATCTCAAAAAAGAGAAAGAAGAATTAGGTCAAGAATAAGCTCATCGAACTTTATCCACCTTCTACCCTTTTCAACACGTGATTCGCATGAGGGAAATCTTAAACGAAAAAGCCATCTCGATCCCGGAAGTCAAGGAGATCCTGGACAAGATCGCGGCGATAGAGAAGCTCGACACGGCCCCCGCCGCGCCGGAAACGCCCGCGGTCGAAGAGCCCGCGGTGGAGAACCCCGAGGAGGCCGACAAGACCAAGAAATACTTCTTGAAAAGCACGTATGATTACGTGAACCTCTTTGCCAAGATCGAAGCTAGGAAGGCAAAGAACGTGGTCGAAAAGCTTGTCGCCGAAAACGAGGTTCCCCGGCCGATAGCGATACAGATCGTGAACATCAACCCGGATTCCGTGGAGGAACTGGGATTGCTTTTCGAAAAGAGCTCGAAACGGCCATCCGCCGACGATCTCCAGAAACTGCTTTTTAAGATAAGGGAGTATAAGGAATTATAGTCCCTTTCCTCCTTAATTCACGGAGAAAGATTTTATATTCGGGATTGTAATTTTATTCCACGTAAGAAGAAATCCAGAATTGAGTCCACACATCAGACCATCCAGAGAGGACGAGGCAAGGACACGAATCGCTGTAAATGGTGAATCAGATGGAATACAGAAAGCCGCCCCGAGATGGCGAGGGGAGCAATCGCCCGCGACAAAGGCCAAGGGATGATTATGGCGACCGGGGCCGGGGCGATCGCGACCGGGGCGATCGCGAGGACAGTGGACGGCCAGGGTTTCCCGTGCAAAAAAAATACGAGGATTGGGCATGGGAGCTTGAATTTTTGCCGCACGGGTACGTTGATGACCAGCGACCGATGCATTTGCGTGACCCGATATTGCAAGTGCTTGGCGAGCAATATTTCTCGATCCTCGAAGTGATCCTCGACCGGGAGAAGAATAATGACTTTAAATTCGAACCCGGAAAGCGTGATTTCATCGGCAAGGGGGATCAAAACGTGATCGGCCACCGGTTCAAGCGGATCGGCTTTGACAAGCTCACGATCAACGCGAAAGCGGAATTGCCCCGGATCCTCGAAAAAATCGTCGCGCAAGACCCGGCTCGGTTCCTGGCGTTTTTCAACTTGTCTCAACCCATCACCACGAAGATGCACCAGCTGGAATTGCTGCCAGGCATCGGCAAGAAGACGATGTGGCAGATCATCGATGCCCGGAAGAAGAAGCTCTTCGAGAATTTCGCCGATTTGCAAGCACGCGCTGGCATCGGCAAGCCCGAATCCCTCATCATCAAGCGGATCTTCAAGGAACTCGAAAATCCCGACGAGAAACATCTTATATTCATCCGGCATTAAAAAATGGCGGAAAATAGAAAACCTTTCTTTTTATCCAGTTCCGAGTTAAAAAATGTGCTCGAACAGCTCGGCCAGGTACCACGCAAGCACCACGGCCAGAACTTTTTGCACTCCTGGCCCACGATCGAGCGCGTCCTCGATCTCTGCGCCTTCCGGCACGATGATGTCGCCCTCGAGATCGGGCCAGGGCTCGGGGCTTTCACGCTCAACATCGCGCCGCGGGTCGCATCGCTGCACGCGATAGAGCTCAATCACGTTTTTGCCGGGTATGTGCAACGAGCCGCCACGGCATTGACAATAACCAACCTAGAGATCGTCGTTGCCGACGCGCTGGCCACGGAATTTCCGCCATCCACGACCGCGGTGTTCTCTGCGATGCCGTATTCCATCTCGGCTCCGCTCACCTTCAAGATCCTTGAGTTCTTGCGCCAGCGGCGCGCCCGGGCTTACGTAATTTGCCAAAAAGAATTCGGTACGAAGCTTGTTGCGCCCCCGGGGTCCTCGGGCTATGGGCGCTTGTCGGCCAACGCGTCGTTGCTTGCAGACGTGATGATATTAATGGAGATTTCACGGAACAACTTTTATCCGGTACCCGAGGTCGATTCCGTGCTCGTGAAAATCGTGCCAAGAATGGATATCGATGAGAAGGCCGCGAACGCGTGCCTCAACCTCACGCGTGGGCTGTTTCCCTACAAGAACAAGGTGCTCAGGAAGGCAATGGCCATGCACGTGGCAAACAAGGCACTGCACGGGTTCCCGGGGGAGATCCTCGACACGATGCCTTTCAAGGAACGGCGCGTGCGGGAGCTCGATAGGAATGCCCTTGTCGTGCTCGCGCGCTGGTACGTGGACCGCTTGAATAAGGCGGGAAAAAACGGGTGAAGGATCGTGCATTTCCATGCCAGCTACGACGACATAACATTGGATATTCCTGGTGATAAAGGCATTTACATCCCTGCCGAAGACAGCTTTCTCTTGCTTGATTTACTAAAGGATTTCATTCGGGCTAACATCGCCCAGATCCAGGATTGTGCCCTCCCGGTGCTTGATATAGGCGCTGGTTGCGGCATCGCGACCTTGTACCTCGCCAAGTTCTTCACGTGCGTGCTCACGGTCGATATCAATCCTCATGCTGTGGCTTTCACATGGAAGGAGGTATGCCGGCGCGGGATGCAGCGCCGCGTGAACCCGGTAACGGCGAGTCTCCTGGATGCATTTTACGACCACGCGGGCAGCCAGCACCGTTATTTCCTAGCGTGCTTCAATCCCCCGTACCTCCCGCCCGAGGACTACCGGGAACCCGTGATCTCTGGCGATGACACGCGTGCATTTTATCTCGACAAGGCCTTGTACGCGCCAGGTGGTGGCAAGGACACGCTGGAAAAATTCTTGCGTGCCATGAAACCAATCATCATCCCGGGAGGCCACGTGTTTTTCATCAAGTCATCCCTCTCGGGCATCGATGACACGGCCAAATGGGTATCGGATCTCGGCTTCATCATCGAAAAATCCGCTAAGGTGCACATGTTTTTCGAGGACATCGAAGCATACCACGTGATCGCATGATTTTTTACCCGCCACCCCCGGGTTCGCGTGATGCCATCATGGTCCAAGATGAAAGTCTCGCTGGCGGGATCTACGTGATCCTCGTGGAACCGGAAAAGGAAGGCAACATCGGGAGCATTGCCAGGGTCATCAAGAATTTCGGGTTCAAGCATTTCATCCTCGTGAATCCCCTGGTATCCATTGGGGCGGAAGCCAAGAACTATGCCGTGCACGCGGACGACGTGCTGGAATCGGCCGAGATCATCCGGTTCCCTGGCGATGACGAAGCTTCGAACCTCCCGGTGATCCAGGCCCTGTTCAAGCGCTTCGACATCGTCGCCGGCACGTCGTGCAAGATCTTCAGGGAACGCATGGTGCACCGGATCCCGATTGTCATCGATGATTTCATCGCCGACTTGAAAAAACTTGCCAGCATCGGGTCGAAGAAGATCGCGATCGTCTTCGGCAATGAAAGGACGGGCCTCCCCAACTACATCTTGACAAGTGGTATCGACCACCTCGTGACCATCCCTTCTTCCGAAGCATACCCGTCGCTCAACTTGTCCCACGCGGTGGCCATCTTTCTCTACGAGATATCGAAACTTTTCGACGTTGTCGAACCCATGGGCGAGATCGAACTTGCTCCGAAGCTGGAGACCAGTATCTTGCTGGAACAGTTCGACGCGTTGATCCGGGCGACGAGGACGCGTATGTATAAGCGGTGGAAAGCATCCCGCGCGTTCAAGTCCATCATCACGCGGGCACACGTGTCGAGCCGGGAGCTGTTCTTGTTAATGGGCATCATCAGGAACGCGGCGGAGATGCTCGATGCTAAATATAGAGATGCCCCGTGATGGCTATTAAAATGGTTTCCGCTCGCGACGTTTTTGAAGCATGGTCGAGCAAAATCCCGTTTTTTGCCTGATGATGTCGACGATGACCTTGAAATCTTGCTCCGGGATCTTGACACGCTTGTGCGCCTCCATTTGCGGGCTCGGCTCGGAATAATCGACGTTGATCTTCGAGAGCGGATAGAGCAATGCTGATGTTTTTGCAACGTAATTGGCGATGCTCGCGGCCTCATTTCGCGCGAAAAATTCGATTTTCAACGGGATGTCCATGGGCACGGCCTTGATCATATACGAGTACAAGCCGAGATCGTTGGATTTCAAGTATCTCTCGAATTCCGTGGCGGGAACGAAATTTGCAGCTTTTGGAAACGTTTTGCACGTGAACGAGCGCTCTCCCTCCTTCAAAAACCGGTAAAACAAGTCGTAATCCTTGAACAACTGGATCGCGAGACGATAATCGAAATCGAGGAAGCCCTTGAAGGGCGCGTGCAAGTCTATGCAAGCGGGGATGAGTTTCCCGATGATGTTTACGAAATCCGCCTTGATCGAATCCTTCAAGACCCCGACCAGTAGCGTGTCGTTTTCGTTGCAAGCCTTGAGGATCTTGATCAAGACATCGGAAATCTGCTTGGAATACTTGCTTGCATATACATTTTCGCTGATGTTGAAGATCTCGGGAATGAAGAGCGATCCGTCGATGATCATCATGTCGAGGTGTGATTCTTCTGAGATGATGTCATGCACGAGCTCCAGCTCGCTCAAGAGCCGCTCCGCGTTCGCGAAGCTTTCGAGATCCTGGCTGTTTGACCCCTGAAAAATGCCATACAGGTTGAAGTTCTCGTTCTTCTCTTGTGGAAAATACTTGACCACGGGGGGCTTGCGTGCATAGAACTTGAACACCACGCCGCGTGCCTTTGAAGCAATCAGGTCGACACCGATCAAAGACTCGCGGAGGACGCTCCCGTCAACGGCGCTGATCCGCATCCCGGCGGGATTCTGGAGGGATAACGTGCTCACGAGCGTGTCGTCAGCAACATTATTGGCGATCTTGAAGGCTGGTGGAATTTTAAATCCTGCTTTCACGAGATTGAAGGCATTCACGAATTTTTCCTTGTTTTCCTCGACCTTGAGAATCGTGGTCGCAATCAAGTCGATTTTTGTCTTGATCGTCTCCTCGGGGTTGGCCCGCGCTGGAAAGAGCTCCGCGTCACGCTGTTCAAGGATTGCCATGGTTACTTGCTTGACCCGTGAACATGTAAAAAAGGACGAGCGCTGCACGGAATTTATGAAGGAAGCGCTGCGGATCGCTGCCAGCAGGCAGCGTGGAAGCGAGGTCACTTCTTGTTGAGCGCGGAAAACATGATCTTCGCGAGGGTTTCGAAGGTGATCTCAACGTTCTGGCCCGATTTTGACGACGTCTCGACAAAGCCAGCTAAACCCATTTTCTTGGCGAATTCCATACCCTCTTCCTTACTTATCTGGCGATTTTCTTCCAGATCTGCTTTTGCACCGATGAGCAAGATGGGAATCTGGCCTGCATTCTCGAACACGAGCGATGTCCATTCCTTGATGCTTTCCAGGGATTTCTTGCTCGTTATGTCGTAGAGGAACAGCCCACCTTGCGCGCCCCGGCAATACGAGGGGAGGAGGAACCGGAAGCGTTTTTCTCCACCGAAGTCCCAGATCTGGAGCTTGACAGAATACATCTTGGAAGGCTGTTCATCCAGCGCGATGTTCACTTTCTTGACGTGAAATTGCACGCCAAGCGTGAGCTTGTTCTGCTTGAAGAGGCCAGTCATATACCGGTGCGCCAGCGTGGTTTTTCCTGTGCCAGCATCGCCGAAAATAATGAGTTTTAGGACGACCTCCTCACTCACAAGCAACACCTCGCATTATACCCTCAATAGGTTTTTCCGGTTTATCAAGATTCGGCGCTGGATTAGATAGGTCCCCGTGATACATCGTGAGATATAGTTTTGGGAGAATGTACAGTCGCAACTACTCGAGAAAAAGTTGACCAAACATCACACGAGCAGTAGAGTTTGATTCTCCGGGCTTTTAACCGTTCGTGGAATTGCACGGCATGAGCGTTGCTCTCATTTTAGCATAGCAATGAATTTATCGAAGAGATATTCCGTGTCTTGCGGCCCAGGCGTGGCTTCCGGGTGGAATTGAACCGCGAATGCGGGCTTTGTCTTGTGCCGGATGCCTTCGACCGTGTTGTCATCGGCGCAGATGAAGTACACTTCCATTTCGGGCGGCAGCGTGTCCTTATTAACCGCGAAGCCGTGATTTTGGCTCGTGATGAATGCGTGCTTGACGGGATCAGTGAGATCGATGACCGGCTTATTTGCCGCCCGATGGCCGAACTTGAGCTTGTAAGTGTCTCCACCGACGCCGAGGCCCATGATCTGGTTACCTAGGCAGATGCCAAACGTCGGCATATCATTTTCAATGCACGCGGCCATGGTTTTAATCGCTTGCTTGCAGTCCTTGGGATCGCCCGCGCCGTTCGAGAACACGATGCCATTCGGGTTAAATTCCACGACCTGTTCCCATGTCGCATCGTATGGCATCACGACGACGTTGAGCCCGCGGCGTAAAAGCGAGCGAATGATATTATACTTGACGCCGCAATCGATCAACGCGACAGTCTTGTGCTCCTCAGGATGATCGGAGACGTTGTATACTTTGTTTTCCTTCGAGCACATCTCGCCGACGAGGTTCCGGGTCACGTTCGGGTCGGGGCAGTCAGCGGCCCGTTTCTTGAGATCATCGAGGTCGATATGCTCGCCTTCCTCGGCGACCTTCATGATGCCGAGCATGACCCCGTAATGCCGCAAGATCTTGGTGAGCTGGCGCACGTCGATGCCCTCGATGCCAGGCTTTTTCTCGTCTTGCATCCACTGGTCGAGGCTTTTTGCCATGGAATAGTGGTAGGGCTGCTTGCAGCATTCCCAGACGATAAGGCCCTCGGCCTTGATGCTGTCACTCTCGAAGTACTTGGGAATGCCCCATTGATCCCGGACGTCGTAACTGGGCACGCCATAATTGCCCACGAGAGGCGTTGTCATCGCGATGATCTGGCCATTGTAACTCGGGTCAGTGAGGCTATCGGGATAGTTCGCAAACGACGTGTTGAAAACCACCTCGCCCGAGGCCTCCCTGCTGGCCCCGAACCCTTGTCCCTTGAAAATCATGCCATTTTTGAGTGCGAGGAATGCTTCTCTGACCATGGTAGCATCAAGATTGGATTTTAGTATTACAAGTTAAACAAGTTTTTCAAGTTTTAGAAGGTCGGGGATTAATCCTTTAATATATTGGTTCTAATTGGTCTGATGAAACGTGAGCAAATTAAAAACGGCTTATTTATATCCGTGAGAACGTTTTTTTCATAAAGAAATGTTGTATGTATATCTTTTTTTCGGATATTTTTGAATAGAATATTTTTTAAGTGAAAATAATACAAGATTGATTATTCAAGGAAAAAAAAATTCGTGTATATATTTTTTGAAAGGCTGGGTGTATATTATATCGTAATCGGGTCAAAATTATCATGTAAATGCAAAATCGGGTAATTTAAAGATTAAAAGGTTAATAAACGGGATTCAAACCTTAATTTTTTTAACTCTAGGTGTATTAGAAAGAAGAAACAACGATGAATTAGACCGATGACGGCCACTTCTTACACCGAGCATCTCCTTGATTCAACGTCATTGTATCATCCCATTCTGTTTTCCACGTGCATTTCATCATTGTTACTAATTACCGTTTTTTCATCAAATCATAATCATCGCCCGACGTATGTGAGGAATGCAACATGCCCGTCTTCGATTGGATAAAAAAATGCTTGATCCTTGGATCCGGAGCCATCAAGATCGGTCAAGCCGGCGAGTTTGACTACTCCGGTTCGCAAGCCGTTAAGGCCGTGAAGGAGGAAGGAATCGAGGTCGTTCTCATAAACCCGAACATCGCCACGATCCAGACGGATCCCGGCCTTGCGAACACAATCTATCTCCTGCCGCTCACAGAGGAATACGTCGAAGAGGTCATCAAGAAAGAGCGTCCCGATGCAATCTTGCTCGGGTTCGGTGGGCAAAATTCCTTGAACGTCGGCGTAAACCTGGACAAGGCGGGCGTGTTTGAAAAATATAATTGCAAGGTCATCGGCACGCCGATCTCGGCCATCGATATCACCGAAGACCGGGAACTGTTCCGCGAGGCTATGCACAAGGCCGGCGCGAAGATCGCGGAAAGCGGGAGTGCTAACACGGTCGAGGATGCTATCAAGATCGCGAATCGCATCAGATACCCGGTCATGGTAAGGGTCGGATACACGCTCGGCGGCAAGGGCTCGGGCGTCGCGAACGACGAGAAGGAACTCGTCGAGATCGTCAACCGCGGCCTCAAGGCATCTATGATCAAGCAAGTCCTCATCGAGCAAGATATGACGGGCTGGCGCGAGATCGAGTACGAGATCTGTCGTGATTACGATAATAACTGCATATCCGTCTGCAATATGGAAAATTTCGATCCGGTCGGTATCCACACCGGCGAGAGCATCGTGGTCGCCCCAAGCCAGTCAATGAACAACAGGGAAGTCCAGATCTTGCGAACGGCGGCCATCAACATCATCCGCGGCATTGGTATCATCGGCGAGTGCAACATCCAGTATTCGCTGCATCCCACGTCCGAGGAATTCCGCGTCATCGAGATCAACCCGCGCCTCTCGCGATCATCGGCTTTGGCCAGTAAAGCAACGGGATATCCCTTGGCCTACATCGCGGCAAAGATGTCCATCGGCTACATGCTGCCCGAGCTTATCAACCAGGTCACAAAAAAAACCACGGCGTGCTTCGAGCCCGCGCTCGATTATTTGGTGCTCAAGTTACCCCGGTGGAATATGGAGAAGTTTCAGCGCGTGAGCCGCAAGATTGGCACCCAGATGAAGTCCGTGGGCGAAGTGATGGCCATCGGGCGTACGTTCGAGGAAGTCCTGCAAAAAGCCGTCCGCATGCTCGATAACGGCAAGAACGGGCTTGTCTGCAACAAACCACTTGCCAAGATATCCGACGCCGAGCTCAGGGACGAGATCGCCCATCCATGCGATAACCGGCTCTATTGGCTCGCGGAAGCCTACAAGCGCGGCTTCTCGACGGACGAGCTCTACAACCTTTCCAAGATAGAGCGTTGGTTCCTCTACAAAATCAAGAACATTATCGATATGGAGCGGGAGCTCCGCAAGCTATCAATCACGGATCCCCTCGAGATCAAGGCCCCTATAATCAAGAAAGCCAAGATACTCGGTTTTTCCGACAAGCAGGTTGCGATTTGCTTAAAAACCGACGAGCTCACTATGCGGCGCGAAAGGATCCGCGCTGGTATCATCCCTTACGTTAAACAAATCGACACGCTTGCGGCCGAGTTTCCCGCGAGCACCAATTACTTGTACGTGACCTATTGTGGTTCCGAGGACGACATCGATTTCAAGCTCGCCAATCCGAACGGCAAGAAAATAATCGTGCTCGGGAGTGGCGTGTATCGCATCGGTAGCAGCGTGGAATTCGATTGGGGATCCGTGAATATGGCCTGGGCACTCAAAAAGCAAGGCATCGACGAGGTCATCATGCTCAACTACAATCCCGAGACTGTGTCGACGGATTACAACGAGTCCGACAAGCTTTATTTCGAGGAACTCTCGCTGGAACGGGTGCTCGACATCATCGAGAAGGAAAGCCCGTACGGCATCGTCGTGTCGGTCGGTGGCCAGATCTCCAACAGCCTGGCACCACGGCTCGTCGAGGTCAACCAGAAATATCGCCTCCCCGGCATCAAGATCCTGGGCACCGAGGGAAAGAACATCGACCGGGCCGAGGACCGTGAAAAGTTTTCCGCGCTGCTCGATCATCTTGGCATCTTGCAACCCGGCTGGAAACGGCTGTTCTCGGTGGAGGAATCGATCAAGTTCGCAACCGAAGTCGGCTATCCCATCCTGGTTCGCCCTTCCTACGTCCTTTCAGGTGCCGCTATGCGGGTAGCCTACAATGAGCGGCAATTGCGGGCTTATCTCGAATTGGCTGTCAATGTCACCGATCCGAACACGTCGATCGTCATCTCGAAGTTCATCGAGAACGCCCGCGAAGTGGAGATCGATGCGGTTGCCGACGGGACCGACGTGTTCATCGGGGCCATCATGGAGCACGTGGAAAATGCCGGCGTGCATTCGGGAGATGCGGACACGGCGATCCCGACCATTTCAATCTCCGACGAAGCGATCAAGAAGATCGTGGACAACACCAAGAAGATCTCCAGCAGCTTACAGATCAGGGGGCCGTTCAACATCCAATACATCGTCGACGGCGATGACGTGTTCGTCATCGAATGTAATTTACGAAGTTCCCGGTCGATGCCTTTCGTTTCTAAGGTCCGGGGGATCAACTTGATGAAGCTTGCCGCCCACGTGCTGCTTGGCGAGAAATTGCGCCCGATCCTCGGCGACGAGATCGATCATATTCCCCACTTCAACTATTACGGTGTCAAGGTGCCCCAGTTCTCTTTCATGCGATTAAGCGGGGCCGACCCGATTCTCGGCGTCGAGATGGTGTCCACGGGCGAGGTCGCTTGCCTCGGCATGTCCTTCGAGGAGGCTCTCTTGAAATCCTTGATCGCGGCTGAATTCGACATCCCGCTCGATAGCCGGCGCCCTGATGGAAAAGGAAAGGTCGTCTTGATCACCGTCGGTGGCCACGAGCTCAAGCAACAACTCGTTCCCATCGCGAAGCGGCTCGAAGCGATGGGTTTCAGGATTTTCGCCACGGAGCACACGGCACAAGCCTTCCTCGACGAGGACATAAAGGTCACGACCGTGTACAAGATCAGCGAACCTCACCGCCAGCCAAACTTGATCGACTGCTTACTCAACGGGACCATCACGTTGGTTATCAACATCCCCATGACCATCACCGAGGAAAAATTGGTGCAGATGCTGGAGGACGAATACCAGATCCGGCGTAAAGCCGTGGAATACGGCATTCCCGTACTCACGAATATGGAGCTCGTGAATTCAGTCGTCACGGCGATAGAAACCCTCAAGAATGTTAAAAAATTGGACGAGAAATCGATCCTTTCACTCAACGAGTATTTCAAGATGTGCGATAGGCTTTATTGGTAAGGTGTAACGGCATGTCAGGGCAGCAACAAAGCCAGAACGAGCTGCGATGGAACCCGTTCTTCAAGAAATGGATCATCATGGCTCCCGCGAGGCAGAACCGGCCTGTCGACGTGAAGGACGCCAAGCTTGCCGAGGCACAGAAAAAAGCCGGGCAGGTCCCAGGAACGGAACAAAAAAAATGCCCGTTTTGCGTCGGTGCTCCCGAGGTGCCCGAGACGTTTGATGTCAAGGTGCTCCCGAATCGTTATTCCGGGCTTGATATCGACAACAAGAATGTTTTCACGACCTTGCGACCTGGCAGTCCATACAAAATCGCCCCGGCTATTGGCCACCAGGAATTGATCCTCTATTCCCCCAACCACGAGCAGAAACTCGGCGAACTGCCGGTCGATCATATCACCAAGCTGGTCAAGATGTTGAAGGAACGGTACATCGAAGTTGGGAAGATGCCCGGCATCCAGTACATTTACCAGTTCGAGAACCGCGGCTCCTTGATCGGCGTATCATTGGCGCACCCGCACGGGCAAATGTACGCGTTTTCGTGGATCCCACTTTATGTCAAGCTTGAGCTTGATTCATTCAAGGAATACAAGGGCGAGCACAAGCGCTGCTTGCTGTGCGATATCATCAAGGATGACAAGCTCGATGGCGTCCGTGTCATCAAGGAAAACGACAATTTCATCGAGGTGGCGCCATTTTTCGCGATGTGGCCGCACGAGGTACATCTGTACCCCAAAAAGCACATCCAAAGCTTCGCGGATTTCGATGATGCCATGGCGCGGGATTTTGCCGCCATCTTGAAGGATCTCAACCAGCGATATGACCGGTTTTATCCCGGCGTGGAATTCGCGTTCGTTATGGCCATCCACCAGAAGCCGACGATTAACGAGAATTTCAATTATTACCATTTCCACGTCGAATTCTACCCGCCGCTGCGTGCACCCACTATGTCAAAATTTGCGGCGGGTGTCGAGCTCGGCACGGGTGCCTGGATCAACTCGACATTACCGGAAAAAACTGCCGAGCTGATGCGCGCCATAAAAATCGATTGAATTCATCAATTACTTGTTCTTTCTTACAAAACTCAAGAAATTGGTGTAAAAATTGCAATTCCTAGTAAATAAGAAGTTTTTCATCATCGTGGGGGTATTGTTTATCGTGGCGAGCGCCATCTTCATGATCTTCTCAGCTGCTGTGGCAAGGGGATGGATCACGTTCCAGAATGCACCGCGGGTGAGTGCCGCGCTTGCTATCATTAGCGGCATCTTCCTTGTCACCGGCGTTGTCGGCATCGAGATGCTGTTGAGAATAGGCCACAACATCATTCTCGGCTTTGCATTGCTCGGCCAAGGCTTCTTTTTCTTTATATATTTCGGGGACCCGTACGACGCGTTCCTTATGCTCATTGGCATCGATCTTGCCATCGCGGGCGGGGCCACGATTTTCATCAACGTGTTCTTGTACCGCTTCTTCCGCGGGCGCATTGAATTTAGTCAAGATTCCCTGGACGCGCATATGGTTTCTCAGACCTTAGGATTTTATGGTTTTCTCGCCGGTATCTTTATCGCATTCGCGGCCGTCGTCGCGTTTTTCATAATTACAGGCATTTGAAGCTACCAATTTTCGATATCCATAGCCGTGTATGCAACGTGGATTATGGTGAATCCTTTCCGAATGGTATCCGGTTCTAGGATTAAGATTTATTTCTCGACTTCAAGGCGCTGTGCGGTGCCGTGCTCGCCTTACATTCCATCCAGGAAGGACACGAGACGAGATGATCGTTGATGAGGCCCGCCCCTTGCATATACGCGTAGATGATGGTCGATCCGACGAATGTGAACCCGCGCTGCTTGAGATCTTTGCTGACACGATCGGATAACGGTGTTCTGGCGGGTATTGACGTCATGTCGGTCCATTCGTTCACGATAGGGTTGCCCTCGACGAATGACCAGATGTATCGATCGAAGGTCCCGAATCCTTCCCGGATCCTCGCGAAGGCGCGGGCGTTGGTGACTACAGACGCGATCTTGAGTTTGTTGCGCACGAGTCCCGGGTTACACAACAGCTGGGCAACCTTGACATCGTCATAATCCTTTATTTTATTCCAATCGAAGTCGTCGAACGCGGTGCGATAATATTCCCGTTTTTGCAAGATGGTGTTCCAGCTGAGTCCGGCTTGCGCGCCGTCAAGCATAAGATATTCGAAATGGCGCGTGTCGTCGTGGAGCGGCCGCCCCCACTCGGTATCGTGGTATCTACGCATCAAGTCATTGGTTTCTGCCCAAGTGCATCGCGTTGATCGGGGTTGCATCCCGTCAAGGAAGGTTTCAATTATAAAAAAAGGATCGACTGCTAAAGGAGAATGATATCTCCATAATACCATACTCCCGTGTTACGCGGGTTTCAATAAGTGGCGGTGCAACATTTCATCAAACCACATATTTATTGATATGGACTGAAGATCATGAAGATAATCCCCGTACATTTACCCGCCGGATATCTAGACGGCATAGACACGCTCATCGACCGAGATCTCTACCCGAATCGCAGCGAAGCGATTCGCATGGCTATCAGGGACATGTTGAAAAGCGAAACTCGAAATTTCAAGAAGAAGACCGATTAATTTCATTTCTTCCTTTTTTTCGCACCCCAACCGTGAGTTAAGCTAGGCACCTTGCAGTTCCCCGTAAACGCGTAATTTTTATTACTGTTGGAACAAAATAGTAAAACCAGATTAAAGGATAATGGATCGATGCACCATGAAATTGAAAAATGGCAAATTGCCACCCGATTTATTGCGTGATTTTCTCTACAAGTACACGAACGCGAAAAACGACCCTCGCGTCCGCAACGCCCCGGCTCTCGGCGACGACGCGGCGGTCATCGACATGGGCACGTATTGCATGGTATCGAAGACCGACCCCATCACGATGGCTGTCGAGAATCTCGGATATTACGTCGTCAACGTGAACGCGAACGACGTTGCCACGAAGGGTGCTGTGCCGCGGTGGTTCCAGTCCACGCTTTTGTTTCCAGAAGGCTCGTCGAAGGATGATATAGAGCGCGTGTTCTTCGACATCAAGAAAACCTGCGAGGAGCTCGGCATCTCGATCATCGGGGGCCACACGGAGATCACGCCCGTCGTTAAAAAGCCGGTCGCCATCGGAAACATGATGGGAGAGGTCTTGAAGCAGCCACTCACCACGGAGGTGAAGAAGGGCGAGGTCGAGAAAGAGCATCTCATCACGCCTGACAAGGTTGCGGATGGTGACGACATCATTCTCTTGAAAGGAATCGCCATCGAGGCGACGGGGTTGATCGCGAACGAGAAAATTGACTTGCTCAAGTCAAAAGGATTCGACCAGGCGTTCATCACCAGGTGCAAGGAATACTTGCGCAATCCCGGGATCAATGCTTCAGTGCCTGCTATTGCCGCGTTCCGGGCGGGAAAAATCCACGCTATGCATGATCCCACCGAGGGCGGTCTCGGCAACGCGTTGAACGAGCTGTCAGAGCTGACTGGTAATGGATTCAAGCTATACCAGGAGCGCATCAAGGTGTATCCCGAAACCAAGCAAATTTGCGACGCGTTCGGCCTCGATCCGCTCTTCTTGCTCGCGTCGGGTGCCATGGTCATTATTGCCCCCCCCGAGGAGACCATCAAGATCGTTCGGGCGATTCGCAACATCAAGATGGATGCCGCGGTCATCGGTTCCGTCGTCGGCAAGAAGGAAGGCATCTATTTCATGCAATCAGGCGCGAAGATCCCGATGAAAGGGTACCAGGAAGACGAGATTTTGAAAGTGCTCTGAACGTTCTTTTCTTTTTCTTGCTGGAAGAAGGTTTATTAATGAAGGCAATGATATTTGCTGCGAGATGAAGTACTCATGTTTACAAAGATATTAATTGCATTCGATGGATCCAGCTATTCCATGGCGGCGCTCGATAAAGCGATAGAGCTCGCAAAGCTCGATCAAGCGAAGCTCGCTTCCGTGCTGGTTTTCAATGCAATCCAGCATTATTATCGCACAGCGCGGACGTATCCCATACCATTCTTGAGCACGAGCATAGACGCGTACGCGTTAGACGAAAAAACAGAGGACCAGATTTATCAGAGTCATAAAACCATCGCAGAACGTCTTCTGGCCGACGCGAAGAAGAAGATTGAATCCGCCGGGCTTACTTGCGAGACTTTTCTTGTCGAAAATAACACACCCGTTGATGCAGCAAAGGAACTGGTTAGCAGCAAGGGCGTCGATCTGGTCATCGTCGGGGCAGGAGGCGTTCACAACGCGCTTTCCCGGGCTGTTCTGGGCTCGGTGAGTTCGGGCATCGCGAACAACGTATGCTCGAATATCATGATCATCCGTACCGAGTGCGCAGCGGACCATGGACATGCACCTGCCGAGCAACTGAAGAAATCCAAGGGCAAGGGAAAAACTTAATTGAAGGACCCGTCCTTTCTTTTTACAATTACTCGGAACAAACGTGCGATTTCATGACACCTGGTCGACTTTTTTTCATCGTTGGGAACAGTGCTTCGGGTAAAGATTCGTTGCTGAACTATGCCGTGACTAACTGGAAGAATCCCAAGCAAAAATTACTCGTTGCCCAGCGTTTCATCACGCGGCCAGAATCCCCGGAGACGGAAAAATTCATCTCGGTTACCGATGCAGAATTTACGAAGATGGACAAAAAAAGCCCATTCTTATTCAAGTGGATAAGTTACAAGCTCAATTACGGCGTGAAAAAGGATATTCTCAAGGATATCAAGAAAGGGCATCTCGTGATCGTGAACGTGAGCCGCCAGATCGTCGATGATGCACGAAAACGATTCCCGGATCTCAAGGTCATCTTCGTCAAGGTGCCCGTGGACCTCGTCGTGAAGCGCTTGCAAGAGCGAGGCCGCGAAAATGACTCGCAAATCCAGGAGCGGATCCAGCGTGCCAAGGAGACGGGCGACGAATTTCCCGGCGCGGACTTCGTCGTCGAGAACACGGGCACGATCGAGGAAGGCGGGAAGAAGTTGCTAGCTTATTTCGAATCTTTTTGCTAGACATCCCGCGTGCTTGCTTTTTCTTCGATGATTTCCTTATATTCCTTGTTGCTCAGGTGAATTGAAACTTGATGTATTATTCCTAATTGTTTAAAAAAGAAGTGAGCGTGGTCTTCTTTGCTTCATTTTCAGATTTTGGAACTATTACTTCGCCGAACTTAGCTTTTTGCTTGATAACAGCTTCATATTCCTTGTTTTTCTCGAACCCGATCACATTCCGGCCAAGTCGACGACATGCGAGAATCGTCCCACCGCTTCCTGAGAAGACATCACCAACCCAATCTCCCGGTTTTGACGAGATTTTCACGATCTTCTCCAGGAGAACGAGAGGCAACTGGCAAGGGTGGGCCTTTACGCGGTCTGGATCGTTTCCACGATTATATTCTGGCCAATACCAGACATCCTCCTCATATTTCTCGCCTTTTCGCTTCGTGTTTGGATTAGAAAACTGAGGGACAAAGCAGTAATTATTTTTATCTTTTACGAGGAATAAGATGTGATAATGACTTGTAACATATCGCTTTCGAGCAAACACGCCCCATCCAAAAAACCAGATAATATGATTAATCAGGTGAAATTTCGTTCGTTTCACAGCGTCTAGTATCTCGCTGATTCTCGTCCAGCCACTGATAACATATAAAGCGCCATCTTTTGCGAGTGCATCATAACATGCAGAGATCCAGTTATATGAGAAATCTTCATATTCCTTGTCCGAGAACTTGTCCTCATAAAGGACATAATCATCTGATCCATATTCGTGGCTGCTTTTATCAAATTCCAACCCAAACGGAGGGTCTGCCACGATGAGGTTAAATTTTTCATTATATTTAGGTAAAAGCTCGATAACATCTCCAAATACTAGTTCGTAATGGCTTTCCTTCTTGTCGGTCGGCATAGTACCACGGTTCGATTATAATTATCTAGCGATTCATCATAAATCTTCATTTATATTTCTCTTGGGCGAGCGTTTCAATTACATCACCGATGATGATGTCGTGGACAGTTTTTTCAGGAACGCCCATAGATTGCGACCGGGATCGTTGGTGTTTATGGTGTTATTCATCAGCAACGGATAAATCTTTTTTGGAAAAAAAAATCCGGGCACCGTGACGTGATACAAGTCACGGATGGAAAGTTAGCAATGCTTGCGCCAATATATCATGTAATCCCGCTGCTCCGGGGATCCATGGCAGTTCAAGTGATCATTTCTCCGATGGTTGCCACAATAACGAGATCACGGTGAGATCCGTGCCCGGCAAGGGAAACTTTTCAACCGTCTTGAATCCCAAGCGATTGTAAAATTCCTCGTTCTTGGGTTTGAAGGTCTCTAGATAGCAAGCCATTTTCTTCTCGGCGAGGTGGTCCAGCATTGGCTTGACGAGCTTGCTCGCATAGCCTCTATTTTGCGATCGAGGTTCAACGGCGAGATATCCCAGGTAGGTAAACGGTGGTGGAGCATGTTTCTTCTTGAGCATCTCAATAGGAGCTATGGCCTGATTATATCTTTTCATCGCTGCAGAACCGCACTCGTGCATAAAACCAAGCATACCACATTGCACCCAGCGCCATGTTGTTATTGGCCCCGACTCGGGATGGATATAGATGGCAACGCCTTCAAGGTTTTCGGAGGTGGCGTACATGTCCCCGAACTTGAAGCCGTAACGAACCATCACCTTGAAATATGAGGGAAGCAGCTTTTCTCTCTCGGTTCTTTCAGGAACCGCGTAGGCATGAAGCGGGTAATCGATAAACGCTTCAGCGCACGTCTGCGCTAGCCTCGAAAGATCTTTCTTTATAGGCCGATACAATCCCTCCATTTTTTTTCCACCTTTTATGGATTTTTAGAAATCGTCCTTAGCGGATAAATTTTTTTGCGTGCGGTTATCTTGATACCTTAATCATCACATATGATGGACCTGACCTCTATGCGAAACAAACACCAAATCTCGATCTATCCCTGCTATTTCGACGTGAAGCGATCGAGGCGCATGGGTCGTCGCGTGCCCAAGAACCTGGCTGTCCAGCGTCCGATGGTCGAGGAGCTGAAACTCATCGCGGATATCCTCAAGCTCGTCTACGAAGTCGACCCGGAGGCAAAACATCCATCATCGTGGTGGGACGAGAATCCGGGACGCTTGCTCGTCAAGCAACAAGATCAAGCGAATCAAAAGGTTGAAAAGGCCAAACTCGTCGCAAAATTCGCAAAATATCTCATAGCTGTGAAGAAAAAGAAAAAAGAGAAGGAAGAACAGAAGGAAAAACAGACCCATTACCAGAAATCGCAGCAATCGCACAAGAAATATCAAAAACCAGCAGGAAAGAAATAGGGTCTGTTCTTCACAAGTTTTTCTTGACTTTTTGCAGGGCGGCAAGGATCTTCGCGCGTTCACCTGTTTCCTCTGGTATCTTCTTTGTCCTTGCAGATCCCGTGCTTTTTAAATGCTGAGCACAAGTCTCGCGGAAAACGTGCAGTATTACCTCGTGATCGCTAGCAATATTGCGTTTTTCGCGTGGATCTTCTTGCAGGTCATACAATTCTTCTCGCATCGTTTCGGCGTCGAATATATACTTCCATCTCGTGTCTTGCATCGAAATCATTTTCTTGATCGTCCGGTCCTTGACCTGGTTGAACCGGGTGACGATACCCTTGTGGTAGGTACATGCAATGACGCTCTTTTTGCCGGTCTCGGTAGCATTGAGTATGATGCCTGCTGAAGTGGTCAAATCCTTGTTTTTCAAGGAATCCAGGATGCTGGGCGCGTCGAACGAGGATGTTTTCGGGATGCTAAGGATTTCCAGCATCGTAGGAGCGAGTTGCATGAGCGACAGCAAGGTTGAAACCCTCGTGCCTGGGTTCAAGCCCGGGAGCTCGTTTCGTTCCGCGGGGCCACCGAAGATCATGAATGGGACGTGGGTGAGCTCGTTGTACAAGTGAGCCCGGTGCCCATAATCCCCGTGATCGTTGAATTCCTCGCCATGATCCGCGGTGACGATGAAAACGGTTTGATCATAGATGCCGCGACGCTTGAAAACCCGCACGAGGAATCCAATCCGCTCATCTTCCGCGCGGAACTCGGCATCGTAGAGATCGATGAGGTGCTTTTTCCTGTTGTTTTGTTTCAACACGTCCGTGTACTCTGGATATTTTTTCACGTAATCAAACGCGTGCCGCGGGAACTTCGGGTTGATTTTCACGAGGTTCCTCCATTTCGGGATGAAGGGATCGTGCGTGTCCATGTAATGGACCCACAAGAAGAATGGCGCGGCGTCTTTCTTCTCCTGGGAGTAGTGGTACCACAGCCACTTCAACGCGCGCCGCGTGATCCACCTCGCTGGCACGTAATAGATGATGCTCCTGCCAAGAAACACGCGATAGAACAATTTTTTCAGCGAGGCTTGCAAGACCTTGGGGACTTTGAGGTTTTGGAGCCGGTTATACAACGCATTCGATTTTTCGCCGCTGCCCTCGAAATAGGTGAGTATTCTCTTGTTCAACGGGTTTTTCGTGCTCGTGATCATGGAGTCGTAGAATTTCATGAATCCCCTGTCGTAACCAAAATAATGGCTGTTTTGCGGGTTTGACGTGAATCCCGCTGTCTGGTATCCCATGGTCCGAAGGACTTCGGCGATGGTTATCTTCTGCTTGGGGAGCGGGGAATAACCACCCTTGTCGAACGGGAGGGTCGCCGTGAACATGGAGCAGAAAGCAGGCGGCGTGCAAGGTCCCGTCGAAAAGACATTGTCGAACACGATTGCTTTCTTAGCAATCTTATCGAGCTGGGGGGAGACGTCACGGTTGTATCCGTTGAATCCACAGTGATCGTAACGCAATGCATCGATCGTGAGCAGCACGATGTTGAATTTCGGTGTCACGTTCATCACTCTGGATTCTTGTAGATTCTCGTCTAGCCTTGTTTTTTGGCCGGAACGAAGCCATCAAGCGTGGTTTTCGTGCCCGGCCTTCGTTTCGCGAATAAATCGTTCTGGCTTTCATCGAACAGCCGAGAAACCTTGAATGCATCGGCCGGGAACGAGTTGTAATCCACGATGACGATCTTGTTTTCGCATTTTTCTTTCAGATATTCGTTGATGGATTTTAAGACGGGTTCTTCGATTCCACTCGTGTCGATAACGGCAACGTGCCGCGCCACCTGGTTCCATGACTTGCTTCCCGAAAGAAAATTCTGCATGTTGTTTTCCCCGAGCTTGTCATCGATCAAAGCTTTGACCCCGTCCTTGGTCATTCCCTCGGGGATTTTCCACAGATCGACGGTCACCCGTTTTTGCGAGCTGGCGTGGATGATGCACGTGATGGATTTCTGGGTTGAAAACTCGGCATCGAGCTTCACGAGATCATCCGTTTGCTGAAAAATCTTCTTGATTATTTCAAAAAAATTCCGTGAATTGAACGGTTCTTTGACCTTATTTTCCAAGATCTTGATATACTCCGGGTTGATTTCGTAACCCGTGCTCTTCCTGCACAATGCACGTGCCACTTTCAAGGTCGTGCCGGAACCCGCGAAGGGATCCAGCACCATATCGCCGACAAAGGAGAACATGCGGATCAAACGGTATGGTAATTCATCCGGGAACATGGCGACATGCTCCTTCTGCTGGATGCCGGGTATCGTCCAATGCCCCGTGAACCAGCATTTCCACTCGTCCATGGAAATCTTGGAAAGTTCCTTGATCTCCCGGGAAATATCCTTTTCTTTTCCTTGAATCTTTTTGAACACGAGGATGTGCTCGTAATCATACGTCACGAGGCCATTTCTCGGGTAGAACAAGGATCCCATGAGCGAGCAACCGCCTGTCGTGTTCGTCGTGCTGATTTTTTTCCAGATGATGTCGCCAAGGTAATCGAACCCGATGCGCGTGCACTGGTCGATGATCGTGGCACCGATAGGCAGTACTCGATATCGTCCATAGTCTTTCGCCCGCAAGTATTGATCCCCCACGTTAATGGCCATGCGGCACTGCGGTGCAAGCACGCGATGGCACTCGGCCCACACGTTGCCGAGACGGGTAAAATATTCGTCGAATCCTGCCCCGAAACCGATCTGGTCGCACGTGCCGTAATCCTTGATTTGTCCATACGGCGGCGACGTGACGACCAGGTCAACCGAGTTGTCGTGGAGTTCCGCCATGCGCTCGGAGCTCTTGTTGAAAACAACTGGTTCGAAGGTTTGGAGCTTGGAGTTGCTTGCCATCATTGATGACTCCGGCGATTCTTGTTATGAAGGTTGTAGGGATTTCGTATACCAAAGGTTGTGATTACGATGGTAAGATGGTAGTGGAAGGAAGAAGGTAAAAATGGGGGTTTTAAGTGAAAGAGAATTCCCTTCAAGTCTTGGCGTCTTTTGAAGCCTTGGAGAGATTAATTTGCATCTCGTCATATTCCTTGATATCTTGTTTCATGAGCCATTTTTTCAAGACATTTTTGCCGCCGGCACTTACGGTCTCGAAACCGATCAGCATTATGACCGGCATGAAGAGAGTCAATACCGGATCTAATAACAAAGTGATCAAGACCCCTGTTCCAAGCTTAGTCAGGATAAAGATGAGATACGATAATACAATGCTCGGGCCACCGAATCCCTTTAATGGCGGGAGCACTGCATTCCCGAACGGGTAGATATAACGCACTCCTTCGGATTCAGCGAAGAACATGACATTCAAGTCATCGAAATACCAAACCGGTATAAGAATGAAGCTGATCGCGCCTGAATAGATGAATACAAAGGTCGTGTAATAAAGCTCGAAATTAAGTTCGAATAGATCGGGGTCTATCTCCGGGTCCGGTAACAAATCTGGTGCCAAGACACTTATAAACTGGAGGGTTGTTAGCGTAAGCGAAATGGCCATACAATAGAGCAAGAAAGCCCGCTTGATGATTGTTCCGGCGGTTATTTTGTAATTCGTCTTGATGATAACGTATTTTTGTGATTGCTGCAGTTTCCCGGTGAACAAGTGATGGATGTAAAAAAATGCGACTGCTGATATGATGCCACAAAGGCCAAATATGCCGAGACCGAAGAAGAAAGACAGGATGAAATCGATACCAGCAAAAAGCACAAGATCTCCCACATTATATTCCGGATAATTCTCGATGTACATCAAGTAATAATAGAGGGACATCAATCCGACGATTAAAATAAAAGGGAGAAGGAGCCTCGGGCTTTTCGCCAAGCGGTATCACCATCTTGTCTCGTTCTTTCAAGCGTTTAAAGCAAACTCTTCCACAACGGCTGTTTCTGGAGCTTGTACGCCTTTTCCGCGTACTGCTCGACCATGCGGTGCGTGTTGAAGAAACTGACGAGCCGGATCGCGTGTTTCATGCGCTCGCGCCAATCATCCAAATTCTTGCGGTAGATCGGGATGATTTCGTCTTGCAGTTTCGTGTACAAATCGTCGGCATCCGAAGCATCGTCCTTCTTTTCCGCGTCGGGGTCGTCGGTTCCCGGACCTATTGCCCAACCCGCTTTCGGGTCCATCTTGTACCCTTCGATCCACCAGCCATCGAGCACCGAGAAGTTGAGCACGCCGTTCAACGCGGCCTTCATGCCGCTCGTGCCGCTGGCTTCCCGGTACCTTCTTGGATTGTTGAGCCAGACATCGACCCCGCTCACCATCAACTTTGAAAGGTCCATGTCGTAGTTGCCAAGGAACACGACCCGAACCTTGTAAGAATTCCAAAGGTAATCGCTGAAATCATTGATGTTCTTGATGAATGACTTGGCTTGATTGTCCGCGGGATGGCACTTGCCTGCAAAGATGAATTGTGCTTTGCCGGCCGAGATCTTGGCGAACCGTTCGAGATCCGAGAAGAGCAACAAGGGTCGCTTGTATTCCGTGATTCTCCTGGCATACCCGATCGTCAGCATTTTCTCGTCAAGTAGCACCCACGAGTGGCTTTTTTCATAATCGAGCAAGTCATACTTCGATTTCTGGTGGGCTCGCCAAACCTCGGTGCTGTTGAGGTCGAGCGCTCCTTCGAGGCTGTGGTAATCGTGGTGCCAAGCCGTCCCGAGTTCGTTGTCAAACAAGGAATGCATGTAAGGGGAGAGCCAGAAACTCATGTGAATGCCGTTCGTGATGTGGTCGATATCATACTCCGGAAACATCCGGCGGCTGATCTCGCCGTGTTTCTCGGCCACGGCATTGGCATACCGGCTACCGTTGAGCGCGAGTTGCGTCATGTTGCACAAATCCTTGCCGGCGAGATCCCTCGCATTGGCTGGTAGCCTGTCCCTGAAGACGTCCTGGACGAGGCTGTACTCGAACTGGTCATGGCCAGCACGGACGGGCGTGTGCGTCGTGAACACGCAACGCTTCTTCACTTCCTCCATCTTCTTATATTGGTCGAACAACTCGAAGATCAAGAACGCTGCATGGCCCTCGTTCATGTGAAAGGTGTTGATCTCGTTATAGCCAAGTTTTTTCAACATGCGAACGCCGCAAATTCCTAATATCATTTCTTGGACTATTCGCTGGAACGGGCTTGCATCATAGAGGACTCGCGTGAGATTTCTTTGCCACGGTTCATTTTCCGGCAAATCTGTATCCAGCAAGTACACGGGAACAACGTGACCGCTGCGGCCGATGGCATCGTATCGCCAGGCGCCGACGGTCAAGGACTTGTCTTGCAAGTCAAGCTTGATCTTCACGTCAACCTTCTCGAAATCTGATGAAAAATCCCACCTTATGTCACGTTCGACTTGGCGCCCGTCTGGTGCGATCATTTGATAGAAATAACCTGCGTTATAGGTCAGCGTGATTCCTACGAGCGGAAGCTGGAGATCTGCCGCCGATCGAATCGTGTCTCCGGCAAGCACGCCTAAACCTCCGCTATATGTCGGCACATCTCCTTCAAGCGCAATCTCCATTGAAAAATATGCAACCTTGGCGCTCTTCTGGTTGTTCTCGGCGTCTTGTTTTGTCACTGCTTCTTCCTCCGTCAACCTTGGAGTCCGGGCTCGTTACTTTGGACATTTCACATGAACCGGTAATCCAATCTAAATAAGACTTATTTTAAGGAATTTAATAAGTTATTCCGAACGGCGATGAATAAAGGCATGATTTAATTTTTGGAATTCATATATATACACGCGCCGAGCGTGCTCCCATGCAGCACATATTAAACCATCAATTTCAGCGTGATGGTAGGAATCTCGAAAAAAAAGCGTGGACAGGTGGTCTAGCTTCGTCGATTCCTTCAGAACGACGATTAGATTGGTATGATTCCTGCTTGGGGTGCAGGCGATCGGGAGTTCAATTCTCCCCCTGTCCACCACTTTCTTTTCATTCTATATACGGGTGATGGTGAAAAACAACCGTTATCAAGGAGTTGTTGCCAACATTTAAGTAAGGTCACCGATACGGTTTTCTACGTAAAGCGTTTTTTTTGTGGTTACTGTGCCCGACGAGATACTCGAATCCTTCGATGATATGCTGCACCGCGTGGAATTCAAGTACGGCCTTGAAAAAATCAAGGTCGTCGTTGTCGAAGACATTCCCGAAATGATGATAAAATTTAATGATAACAAGCCAGTAAAATTTGGGCCATATTCCAAGGAAACGGACCTCACGATTCCGGTGTGGTTGATGAAGGTGCTGAAGGACAAGGGTTTTGTCGTCGTTCACCGGGACGAGAGGATGGATGATATATTGCAACCGAACTCTGAAAAGACCCTGGTACCAATTTCAGGTTATTTTTACAACAAGATTCTTGATTGGCTTGATTCTGCTGAGAAATTGACCGAAAAAGGCATGGTTTCCGATAAAATGGCGAAACAGATGCGATCCCGGTTTTTAAGTTTTTTCGACATACGCATGAAACAATTGCTGAACTCTTTATCACTCCCGACGTCGACCCTCTTCAAGAGCTTGAGCCAGGAAGAACAGATCATCATCAAGCACGTTCGCGACCTGGTGACCGCGTGGGAAAATGCAATTTTCAAAAAATGACGTCTCCCCTAGGTTATTGAATGGATGCCTGCAGCAAGTGATCGCGTGGAGTTTATAGGGATTCGATCGGATCAAAAAGGATCCACTATGAACGAAACAAACCAGATTTGCTCGCCGACCACGGTCGACCGATCACGTAAATATACGGTAAACGGCGGGCAGTGCGAGAGATGCGGTTTTTTCAAGACGTGGGAGTTCCGCGTGCAAAATGCAAAGACGGGAAAGATGATGCCAGGACACGTCACGGAAGACGGGTTCAAGGTTGGAGACGGAAATTGCCCGTACTGGGCAGGCATCGCGAAAGGAAATGCGGAGCGATCCGTGAAAAAAGGCACGACTGGCGGCTCGCTTGGAGTCAAGCCACCACTTGATCAAGACCGTTCGAGCATCATCCTGGCGGCAAAACCAGTCGAGAATGCCGGCCTCCAAGATTCAGGCGAAATATCGGTACAAAAAGCGGGCACCCAGCTGATCATCACGGCGGGGCAGATTGCGCTGTCTCTCGATAAGAAGCAGGCGATCAAGCTCGCACGCGACATGCTGGCTTCGCTTGTTGAATGAATACTCCGGGAGCATTTACTTTGCATCCTTCACGACGAGGAATTTCCCATTCTTCTTCTCGACGACCATGGCGTCCTTCTTTAATTGCTCGATGAGCTGGTCGACTTCTTCCTCTTTGCAGTTCAACGGGGCAAATCTCGCACGCTCCTTGATGGTATCCAGATCCACAGGCTCATCCTTTCCCTCCTCTTGGAGGTTCTTGATGATGCTGTAGAGTTTACTCATGCGCTCGCGCTTCGAGTGGCTCTTCCCGAGCTGGAGGCCATCGACATCGAATTGCTGACGTTCTTGATCCCACGAGACTTGCTTCATGCTTTTCTCTTGCAAGTCGACGACAGCTTCCACGTCCTGCACGAGCACTTCCTTACGCAGTGCCATCTTCGCGTGCGATTCGCTGAGCCTGATCAAGCCCTCCAGCGTGCGCGCCACGATCGGGATGGGGGCCTCCTTGTCCCCTTCTGCTGCCTTTCGCAGCTTGACGTAGAATTCCTTTATCTTTTGCGAGGCGTCTGCATTCATCTGGGGCTCGCATTCCTTCCTTGCATACCTGATGTACTTCTTGAGCAATACATGATCGATGGGCGCTTCGATTGCCTCGTCTCCTGGTGCAAGCTTGTCCGGGGGCATGTGGAGCTTCAAGATGTGGTCGGCGATCTGCGCGTCGTTCTTTTCGTTGGGCTTGTCCTTTATGATGAAGATGAGATCGAACCGTGACAAGATGGTAGGTTGGAGGTTGATGTTCTCGGAAATGGTCAAGTTGTCATCGTACCGGCCGAGCTTCGGGTTCGCCGCGGCGATGATCGAGGTCCTGGAATTCAAGTTCGCGACGATCCCGGCCTTCGATATGCTGATCGAATTGTGAAGGATGATACCTTGAGCCACGAACGTGTGCGAGGGCTCAACCGTTATATCATAAACATAAGGGGTAAAAATATCTCCTGAATTCTCGAGCACGTCGATCTCCTTGATCCGATCCCACAAGATTTCGGCATCCCGCATTCTCTCGAGCTTTGCCACTCGATCCGCCATTAGTTGAACATGCTCGCTAATAGCTCTCTTGATGCGAGTTACGAGATCGGTCCGCTGATCTTTGGGATACCCTCTGAGCGTGAGATATTTAACCACATTTTGGCTGACGCCCGAAATTTTCGAGATCTTAGCCATCGAATAGCCACTAGACTCCCACAACTTCTTGAAATCGGGTTCGTTATCCACTAAATGTCGAATCGACTTGATCTGCGACACGAGCAAGCCAACTTCTTTCTCGAACACGTCCCTGGTGATCCCGTGGTTTTTTTGCAAGTGCATGTTGAAAGATCCGTTGTATGCTAGGCCGAGTTCCTTTTTCAAGGAAATTAGCTCCCTTGCAACGCTTGCGGGGAATACATCATGGTGCCGGTTGGTTTCCTGACCTGGCTGGATCAACTCTTTGAAATCTTTATATCGCGGGTCATCTTGTTCGATCACCTTATCGAGGAATGCTTTCAACGATTGCCCGCGTATATACACTTTGTACGAGTCGTTAAAAGTGTCGTGGACGATGCGTGATTGAATATGGAGTTTTAATAGAAGGTCCTGGTAATCATGGCTTAAATTTTCGGAGGCAGTTCGATAGCACAGCGATGTGGACTCAATGCCACCATCACCCTTGAAGGCACTTGCAAGAAATTCCCTGGCGATTGCCTGACTGCTCCCCATGATTTTTGCCGGGATGCGCTTCTCCCTCGCTTTGACCATCAATTCAGGAAAATTTAGCCCCATCCATTTATGCAGCTCGATAGATAAGTAGCGAAGGGTGATTAACCCATCACTTCTCTTGTTGATGGAAGGCGAGAAATGGAATTCGGCAAGCATCAGCCGTTGAAAATCATTAAGCAGAGCTTCATCCATGTTGGAGAACCCGACCTCAACCGTAGATCCAACATAGGAATATCCTTCCGATATAAGGTATCCTAGGATTCTTGCCAAGCCAGGGGAGATCACGCTAGGGAATTGTAGATGCTTAGCTCGCGGATCAACAGGTCCTTTACTACAAGCGAGCTCGACGGGAACACTCGAGTTCGGAAGAAATGCAGCCGCGGGGATGAAATCATCCTCCTTGCATTCCGACGCGGGAATGGTTTTTATGCTTCCATCCCTGTAAACGAAAACCGGATGCTCCGGCGTGATAATGACGTGCCGTCCGTTCGTGAACTTGAATCGAACGAACCTATTCGGGGCAGTATGACGACTAACCCTGATTGCCTGGCTCTTGGTGATCTTGTCAAAATCAGTCGTGTAGATTTGTATGCCTTGAGCCGGCAAGATAT
>JAUQYW010000086.1 GCA_030587525.1 Candidatus Sigynarchaeota archaeon
CGATGAAGATCGCATAGAAAGAAACGACTGTCGTCTGCATAAGGCCCGTAAAGGCCTGATACCAGATGAACCATTGGATATATAATAACATGTTCTTAGGATTCTTGATCCGGGCTTCCGCGATGAAGCGATCCATGGTCATGTGCGTGCCGAGGTCCATGACCGTGAAAAATAGCCCGAAGATACCGCCCGTGAGGTTGCGGTATCCATTTGATTCCGGGTACGGGTAGAAAATGTTCACGAAGACGCCCGTTAAAAAGATGCCAAGTAACAAGCTGATTAACGTGAACAAGAGATTATAGTAAAATCCTGCTATAGGCTTGTGAAAACCCACCTTGTTCCAGAGGTCATTAACATTTTCCGTGGATTGCTCGCGTGATGGCTCTCGTGCGTTGAGATTCCCTTCATCCATGCGTTCTTATTTGCTTTGAAAGTTTAAATACGTGAAATAATGAAGTGCTGGGTGGGAAAAAACATACTCTAACAAGGGATAAGAAGAAAAATATTTTTCAAGGCAGCAAAGAAATACTATAGATAATAAAATGCCCTTTTTTTTCTCCATGGGGGTATGAAATGAGGTCATTGCGAAGAAAGGAGCGCACCAAATCAAGTTCTTTCCAATAAACCATTGAATCTTTCATTAAATCATAACAAGGCGAAATTATGCACAAAATTTTGACCGAATTTATTCATTCGATAAAATCACAAAAGATAATCCCTTTTCTCGCTTTCTTCCTCTTGATCGGGGCTATCCTCCCATTATTATTGGTAATAAGCGAGCAAGAAACCTATGAGTGCAGAATTGAAGGAAATGGGGAAATTCAAGGAAATATACCTGTTGCCTCTCAGAATCTCGAATGGACGGACAACGGAATTGCCATTTGTACTGCAGCTCTTGAACAAAGAGATTGTCAGATCATCGGCGATATGAATGGTGGCGCAATCATTACATGGGTTGATGGCAGAAATGGTAATTTGGACATTTATGCCCAACATGTTAACTCCACAGGCACAACCCAATGGTATAACAACGGGATCGTCATCTGTAATTATGCAGCGAATCAATTTGCCCCGCAATTAGTGAGCGATGGATCCGGGGGCGTGATTATTACTTGGCAAGACGAGCGGCCGGGAGCTTCGGAGGATGATATATACGCCCAACGCGTTAACTCAACGGGAACCACCTTATGGGGTGCCAACGGAGTTAGCGTCTGCACAACTTCGTTTTCTCAAATTAATCCGCAACTGGTGAGTGATGGAAATGGTGGCGCAATCATTGTTTGGGCAAATTCTAACGCAGCTATCTACGCTCAGCGGATTAATGCCGATGGGGACAGCCTGTGGACAAGCAATGGCGTTTTAATCGAAACCACCGATTTCATGCAGTATATACGCAATCCTCAACTTGCGAGCGATGGAAACGGAGGCGCGATAATTTCCTTTGAAAAAGATCCCGGAATCGGGGATTATGAACTCTACGCCCAGCACATCGACTCTGCAGGAACCCTTCAATGGGTGATGCCCAGTACTATCTGCATGTCATCAAGCGATAAAAGCGGTCACCACATCGTGAGTGATGGCAACGGTGGCGCGATCGTGAGCTGGCAAGATACGAGAGCGGGAGACAGCAACATCTACGCTGAACGTGTCGATGGTTCAGGGGTTCTCCGGTGGATTGCCGACGGGTACACGATCTGCGGTGATGCGGACGAGCAGACTAACGCACAACTCATCAGCGATGGAAATGGTGGCGCAATTATTGCATGGAACGATGAAAGAGGATTTTATCCTGCCATCTATGCACAGCGAGTTAATGCAGGGGGAACCCGCCAGTGGGCGTCAAATGGGATTCCCGTCTCCCTTCAATCTTTCGGATTAAAATATCCGCAAATCGCGAGCGACGGCAACTGCGGTGCAATCATAACGTGGAACGGGAGTTCTGACGTTTTCGCACGGCGAGTCGAATCTACAGGAATCCTCGGGTGGGGTTTCACCGTGTGTTCTGCTGCGAACACACAACGAATGCCCCAGGTCGCGAGCGACGGAACTGGCGGTGCTATCATTGTCTGGCAAGATTATCGGAGCAGTAGTAATTACGACATCTATGCCCAGCGGGTGTCAAATAGTCCCCCCGCTGTAAATCATCCAGATGATATAATCACCTCTACTTCTGGCATGAGCACGATCGCTTGGATCCTGACAGACGACCAAGGACCGGGAGAATACCGTGTTATCGCTACTGACACGATGGGCACGCGTTATACGGTGATAGATTGGACATCATGGACGGATTCAGTCTCCGTAGAAATCCCTATTAACCGCATGACGATGGGACAGTTCACGTATACCATTGAATACACCGACGACCAAGGCGTGGCGGGACTGTCAGATTCGGTTCTCGTGACTATATTGCCTGATCCTGTCACGGCAATCCTATTAGTATCGATGGCCATCGTAATTGTGGTGTTCGTGCTTGGTTGGTGGCGATTAAAACGTAGAATAGCCAAGCTGGAACAAACCCTCGGGCCACCAAAGAAGGTCGCAGGGAACCAGCGGACTTGAAGAACAAAGAACCTCCAGCAATAAAACATCCAAAAAAGTAAGATTCTGCGGTGGCGTTTGTAATCTGATCTACGCAGTCGGTATTTGTAATCCTTTTTTTATCCCTTTCCCCCACATCCGGGTGAGACGCTTTGAGCTTCTCTGGATCGCCCCTAGGAACCAGCCGCGATGGACGCCGCAAAAACAGATGCGCTGCTTTTAATGTCCTAGATATGCATGGAGTGATCGGTGATTATCGCGAGGATAGTAGACTGGCTCAAGAACGACCACAAGATCCATCTCATCGAGCGTTCCGAGACCCGCCTCATCGTCGAGGCGGGCACCAGCGTTAGCACGAATGCGTGGGCATTACCGATCATGCTACTCGTCATGGGTATTCCTTTGCTTTTTCTCGCGTTGCTCGTGATCCCGCCATCGAATGACCAGGGACTCCTCATATACACATGCATCATCATGGTTTCACTCGCGGTGTTCATGATATGGTATATATTGCGGCGATATGCCATGGTGACCATCTTCTTCGCTGACAAGCCGAACGGCGAGGTGTTCATCCTCCGTGAGTATGTGCGCGACACGCAATCTATCGTCGTGGCGAGCAAGATCGGGTCGATAACGGGTCTCTCGCTTGAACATCATCCAAGGTATAAGCAAAGCCCGGCGCACGATACCTTGTTCATCCACTTCTCGGACCGGCATGCGTTCAAGCTCTGCGATCTGCCCGACGAGCCTGTGGACAGGCTCAAGAAAGCCCTGGAAACATTCCTCGGCATCCAAGGAGGACCCGGTGATCGAACGTGAAAGGACAAGAGAATTGGTATCCAGGATACGGGAAATCGTGGTTCGGCCGGCTGGCCATTGCGAGCGTAATGATAATGCTAGCTGCGACGGTCATCCCGGTTTTTTTCGTCTTTCATGACTATCCTGGCTTGCCGTGGTGGGATTTCTTTATCATCTTGCCCGGTATCGAGATGCTCGTCCTTCCCGCGGGGCTCGTGATGGATTATTATGATTTCGGGAACACGAGAAGCCTCAAGTCACCGCAGAAACGGGCCCAAATAAAGGCCACGTTCGTGCTCTTATCCGTGGTCGCAGGAATATCGGTCGCGGGGGCTATCCATACCGAGCAAGAGATCGCCCGGGCAGGATCGCCGGCGTATCTGGTTGACAACCAGGTTATCGTGATGCAACCATTACACCAATGGCTTAATTACACGTTTCCGGATATACAAGGTGACGATCTGCGGGTCTCGATCCATTGCGAGGCAATCACTAATTGCGACGAAATAGCAATCGTCAACATGACATGGGCAATCTATCAAAGCGGGATGTTGGTGAAGCGCATCGACGCATATGACAATGGATCGATAGATTGCGAATTGCGTAATGCGGTACAAGGAAGCCATGCAGACGCGTATTATAACATCCAGGGCTTCGATCCTACCTTGATGCACAACATTTCCATCGAGATCGAAGCATTCCACGTCCCGACAAACCGGGTGGAGCAAGTAAGCATTATAATCTATGATATGACGCTATTCACCAGGCTCTGGCTGAATCAGAACAATCTCCGAACACACTTTTACTTGCCCCTGGGTTTCAGCATTGCGGGCATAGTTGCCGGGGCTATCTTTGCTGAAAAGCAAGTACTGCTCGAGCGCGGGGCGCAAGAACGCTCGATGAGGGGAAAGGAACAAAACAAGGAACGCGCTGCAAAGATTGCGAAGCGCATTGAGCTCTGGAAGCGATCGCGTGTATGAACGTGAACGAAACCAATCCAGTAGAGCTTCCGCAAAAGCATTTTTTCCAGATTGTTGCCATTGGCTATTGTGGTTCTAAATTTGCTTTGAACCAATTCACGGTTCTTGACCTCTTTCATAATTGCTGAACCTACCAAGGAATGATCCAAGAAAGATGAAAGACTGAATATAATGTAGGATGTTCCTTCGATTCGTGATCCTCATTTCTTCCATTTGGAGATTAGTAGAAAAATAATAACTGTAGTAGTAGAATAAGATCTATGGCTGATGAAAAATCCTTCGATTTTCACGCTTCGAAAGAAGATTCAACAAAGAGCGTCAATGAGCTGTGGGACAAAATAGGGTTTCACCGGCCTCTAGCGGGCTTCTATTATAACCTCATTTTTTCGCTGATCAGCATGATAATCGGTCTTTTCATCAGCGGGGTTATCGTGAATATTTTTTACCCGTACCCGGAGTCGAATGGATATCGCAACGTCACGGGCGGAATCTTCGGGCTCTTCTTCACGGTCATGGACCTCGGTACGCACATGACGATGGATCGTTTTATCGCCGAAGCTCGTATAAAAAACCCGCAGAAGATGCTACACTACATACAATATTTTATTTGGTACCAATGTTGGACAGGCTTGATGCAAACAACTGTTGTGTCGATATATGCAATTTTCATTGTCCCGCAGACGACCCTTTCCTATGGTATTTGGCTCATGCTCATCGTTGCCACGTATCAATACCCGGGTTATCTTGGCGTGTTCGGTGGTGTCCTCGGGTCATTGCAACAATACAACAGGACCGCCATCCTCGGTTTCATATGTGGCGAGGGCTTCCAGCGCCTCACAGAATTGACCTTCGTGTTCCTCGGGCGCATCTGGGGCATGAACACGCCCGCGATCGGCGAGATCATGGGCATCGCCATCGGCGCGTGCATCGGCGTGTACATCGACGACTTTTTTGCAATGTGGTTATCGGCTTGGTTTTTCACGAAGGCTATGATAAAAGATGGTATCCGGGCAAGGGATTGCTTTCGCGTGGGATTCGATTGGGCAATGATCAAGGAATGCGTGACCTTCGGCATCAAGACCGGTGCGTGGAGCCTCATCGGCGTGTTCACGGGCCAGGTAATCCTCTGGATCAACATCATCTTCATCCCGCAATACGCGACGTTTTCGAGCTTGTGCGGCCTCGCGAGCGGCATCAGTGGCTTTGTCAACTGGGGCGGCGTGAGCGCACCGACCCCCCTCATCGCCGAAGCCTTCTTGAACGGGAAGAAAAAACTCACGCAATATTATTTCGCACAATCGCTGAGATATATAGTAATATTCCAAATGTTATTCCTCCCGTCGATCCTCACCGTGTACCTGGTCTTGAACAAGTTCTTCGTCGCCTTCAACATGGTCAATTACCTCCCGGCACTTCCATTCTTCTTCTCGACCCTCATCCGCAACTTCCAGCAGCCCTACACGAGCTTCGCGGATTCCATCCAGCTCGGCACGAACCATCCCACCTTCCTGATGTGGCTCAGGGGCTCGGAAGAAATGCTCAAGATCTTCTTCAACTTGCTATGGATCGTGTGGCTCCAATTGCCCGCGAAATATGGACTGGCCGCGCTCGTCTGGATCATCCCGTGCGGCGAGTACCCGGCCATCATGTACAAGACGATATTGTCGTATCTCTTCACGCACAGGAAAGTCGTGAAGATCAAGGTGGCCTGGTGGCAGACCATGGCCGCCCCGGTCATGTCGGGCATGATCATGTTCGGAGCGCTCCTCGCGATGCTGTTTTTCATATTCAACCCGATCGATGCAGCGCTCGGCTTCTATCCTGCCATCGGCATCGCGCTCGGTGTCCTCCTACTATTGCTACTCTTCGGGTACTTGCCGCTCACGGCGTTGCTCGGTGCATGGGACACGAACAGCTTGCGTGATTTCAAGAATGCCGCCCGCATGAGCGGCCCGAGCAAGTGGTTCGTGTGGCCCATGTACGTGTTGACCGAGAAAGTGTGCAAAAAGAGCCCGATGTTCAACAAATATGCACTCGAGGCCGACGAAGCCATCGCCGAGGCGCGGGAGCTTCTCACCTTGAAGGAAGCTAACATCGCGATCAAGTACAAGGGGGATCATAACGTTCAGGATCAAGCATCGAAGTGAACGTTCATTATCAAGCCTCGACCCAGTCACGCTTGGTTTTTTTCTTCTTCAGACGAGATGCAATCACCGCACCCCCGATCAGGAATACACCGAGCAGCGACGTGATCGTTACCACGCCTTGTCGCGACATGATCGCGACCACGGTTATTTTCCCCACGAAAGTACTGGTGAGGCCATCATCATCATGGACGACCAGCGTGATCGTGTATTCACCGGGCTCGACATATGTATGGGTGGCATTTTGCATCGTGGAGTTGGTGCCATCGCCGAAATTCCAAAACCAGGAACAAACCTCGCCATCCGGGTCATGGGATAAATCCGTGATATACACCAACTCATTAATCTGCAACCTGCTTGAAACAAAGGTGAACGCCGCTATCGGGGGCTGGAGCGCAATGACTTGGATATCGAGAGATATGCTGCTTGAATTGCTGAAGGTTCTATTAGAAAGCAATTCTACCGCCGTCCAGTTAAAATAAATAGCAAAATATGCATTCTCGGCAGATGGTCGTATCGTGATCGTGAATGTTTGCGTTATTGAGCAACCCGGATGGACAAGAACCGCGGCTGGATCGCTGATTGATGCAATGCCGTTGTAATTCCCGAAATTCACCGAGCCATCGACCACCGCGACGGATCGACTCCCGTCCATATTATGATATGTTATTTGTATAGTAAACGAAGAATTCGCACGATATGGTCGATCACCATTAATGCATACGATGCTAGTAACAGATATTACTGTCACATTTTCCTCAGCTTGAACATAGATAGATAACGGCCCAGAGATGATATCGAGGGGTTGCGAAGCGTTGTTTATGCCCGTGAAATGCGCAGCTATAGTAACCGCTCCCGTCGGCGCATTACCGGCAATGCGCACGATGAAATAAAAATCCGTCGATGACCTCGCTGGCATAGTGATGCCCGTGTACGTCGTGTTTGCCGTGAAACCGGTTGTACGATTGAACTCGATCGATAATGTGCCATTTCCAATGGTGTAGGGATAGATGTCTGCTGAGATGGTAACCAAGATAGCAAGTGCCTCTCCCTGCGAATAATTTTCGCGGGTGTCGAGTTTCATTATCGAAATCATAGGTGCACACGATTGCACCACGATATCCAGGTCGTTGGCACCGGACGTCGCAGATCGGGAATTGCCCGTGATTTCCTCCGTGCCGGCTGTGGTCGCGTCGATGGTGACCGGTCCCAGTGTTGCTGCTTGCTCGAGAGTTATGGTGAGCTCGGTATAGGCAGAACCACGTGCTAGCACCATCACGGGCGTTCCAAGGGCAGTTGCCGATAGGCCTGAGGCGCCGTTGAAATCAACAACGATCGAATCCATTATTGCATCGAGCTGCCCGGTGTTGGCCAAATTGACCCGGACGATGAACGTGGTGCCTTGCACGTAGGTGCCCGTTCCAGAACGGTACTGGATCGATGTTATGTTCAAGACCGCGGGACACCGGTTCAAGATCCGAAGGGGCATACCGGCGCCGTTGTCGACCATAACAGCACCACCGCTGGTTCTACCAGCGAAGTTAGCATCGATCAGGACATGTCCATACGGCGCATTTCCCGTTATGGACACGTTGAAATTTACGTTCCGAATCGTGTATGCAAGAAAATTCGTGATGAAGACACTCGCCGGAGTCGTCACGTAGCCGGTAGCATTAAAGGTAAACGTGACAGTTCCGTTTACGAAGTCAAGACTTTGGAAATTAGTGAGCCTCACGCGCAACAGCATTAATGACGTGCGCGTGTAATGTTGATCCACGCCGTTTAAATCGATGATTCTATCAACAATACTACATCCACCACCGATCTCAAGTGCATAAATTCTGCTCGCTATTAGGACCGATCCCGAGTATTCTTCCAAACCACATGCATTGCCCGTGAAATCGATCATTCCATCAGAACCATATAAGATGTTTATGAAGAAGTCAAAATTCTGCGTCGATCCCGCCGCCAACGAGCTGTTGTAACTACTCACGTTCGTCGTGAAACTTCCCGGTACCGCAACACCAAACGTCATGTAAACATTCATCGTGTTGATCTTTACGTCTCCCGTGTTTTGCACGACGAAGCGCAGCACAAAACTCTCGCCGTGCGCATAAGGCTGCGTACCGGTGAGATCAATCACATTCGACACGGCAAGCATTGCGTGCGCCCTGATATTCAATTGCAAACTCCCGCCGGAACCGTAGAATGACCGGCCCGAGATCGCCTCTGTTGCCGTCCAGTCGCACGACACCATCACCGCCGACGTCATCGCCGACTCGCTGATCGTCACGTTATATACTTGAATACTCGTGCCGCTCGCCACAACCATCACCGCCGCTGGATTCGTTTGTCCCGCTATGCCGCCATAACCACCGAAAGTCAGCATGCCATCGACCGTCGCCGCCATCCCGCCTGTGTTGCTATAGATCACATTCACCGTAAACCACCCACCCGCAACGTATGTACCGTTTCCGGATGTGGTCACGATGCTGGTAACAGAGATACATGCTGGTGTTAGGACTCCAACGAGGACCTGGTCTATCGGCGTGTCGCCGTTGATCGCTCGCATCGTGATATCCTCGTAACCGCTCCACGTCACATGGATGTCGACCGATGCGTTCGTCGCCGCTCCAGCCGCGATGGTCACCGTGAATTGCTGGGTGGCGGTGCCTCCCGCGCTTACATGCATCGCTACCGGGTTATTCCATGACAAGCCTGTATAAGTTCCATCATCCAGCATTGCATCCATCGTTGCACCATAGCCCATCTCATTGTTGAACGTGACAGTGAGCGTGAAGCTCGTACCGGCCACGAACGGGCTGCTAGGTGCCACAGCAAGGCTCGTGATGCCGCGGGAGCCGCATCCGACCGAGATCAAAATCGAGTCCACCGGCGTATCGCCGCTGATCGCGCGGCCCGAGATCGCCTCTGTACCGCTCCACGTCACGTGGATATCCACAGACATGTTCGTCGTCGCATCCGTTGCAATGCTCCCAATGAACACTTGCATGCTCATCTCGCCCGCGTTCACCACCACCGCTGCCGGATTATTGAATGTCAAATAAGTATAGCTCAGTGCACTGCACGTCCCATCGACCGTCGCTGCTGTGCCACCCGTGTTCGAGAAGGTCACGATCAACGAGAAAGTTTGGCCGCCAAGGTATGGTCCCGGAGGAGAAATCTCAAGGCTCGTAATCGAGACACCCGCCCGTGGCTGGATCGCTACGAGCATCTGGTCCACGGGTATGTCGCCGGTCATCGCCCTGTTTGAAATCGCCTCATTGCCGCTCCAGGTCATATGAATATCCACGGAAGCGTTAGTCGCAGCGTCTGAAAGCACGTTCACTATGAATAATTGCGTTGCCGTGCCCAGCGCATTGACGTTCACGGCAACAGGGTTGCTCCAGGTCAATCCCGAGTAGGTGCCATCGTCCATGGTCGCGTCGACCGTCGCGGCGGTGCCACCCGTGTTCGTGAAGGTCACATTCAAGAAAAATGTCATGGTGCTAACGTATGGTCCCGAAGGAGAAGCCACTAAGCCCGTGATCGATATGCTCGCCTGTGCCTGGATCCGCACAGTTAACGATCGCGTAGGAGCCAACACGGGATACCCGGTCCCGGCTTCCTGGCCGGACGCGGAAGCCGTGAGCGTCACGTTTGCTGTCCCGCCCGATGCGAAAATTCCGGTCATTATCATCGCGGTGCTAGATGATCCCGAAGGAATATAATATGGTCCAGATGATGCGGATGGTGGTAAACCGCTATACCCACCAAACGAGACCGAGACCATGACATTGGTGGCAGCGACGTCGCCCGTGTTTTGCACGGTCACGCTGAGTTGCATCGTCATGCCTGCGACGTACACGCTCCGGTCCGATGTAAAACTCGAAATCTGGATGTTCGCGCCCGATGCACGCAATGCCGGGTTATCAATCTCCGGGATTTCATCCTTGTCTTGTTGATTTGAAACTACAGTCGAAAGCGAAATGATGATGATGCCGATCGCCACGATAAAAAGCAACGTTGATAACCGGTGATTGGTCATTAACCCGGTTGAAGTTCCTCGTGAGCCGAGGGTTGTTCGCCTCATTGTCCTGCGCACCTCGATTGCGAAATGTGATGCAGTAGCTGCTGTCATCACATATCCACACGGTTAACTATGAATGCATCCCCACCAGAACCGGTCAGCAAAATTTTGGTGCGGACGACGAAAAATACCATGAGATATAATATTTATGCTGCATTCACTTGAGAAACACGGAGGCTGGCGTGGCCCACAGCATGGCATCACCCATGGCAAGTGCATCCTCAAACGTGAGCCGTTTCTTATCGATGAATCGGGCAAGCACGCCGGCGAGCAGCTCCTTGGCCAGCAACAGCGCCCCGAGCGACCCGTGCGGGCACTGGCAATCACCTCCATACGCGAGCACCTTTCCCGCGTGCCCCATCTCGATCAAGCCCGTGAGCAACTCAACCGTCGCTGATTCCGACAGGACAGGCATCCAGCACAAGTCAACGCGGGCATTCGACCGCTTGTCCAGCACGCCTGGCACGCAATGGTGAAACGGGTAGCCCCCGTGGAATAAATCGAACGTGACCGCACTGAACATCTCCATAATATCGAGCAGCTCCATTGGGCTTGTTTCAGCCATGCTCGCGAGCCCCGTGTGCACTTGCACGGGCATTTTTTCCACCTGGGCAAACCCAAGCAAGTGCGTTGCCACGTAATTGCCCCAGCGTCGCATCTCGTGCTCCGTGACCCGCCCTTCCTTCGCCGCGATTTTCTTGTAGATGCCCGCGATGGCCCCGTCGTCGTTCTCCTCGAGCAAGAAGTGATTCGTGCGCTGGTAAGCGGTCCCGATCTTCACCGCTGTCGTGATGGGCCGCAACGACGCCAAGTATTGCTCGACCGCGTCGTCGAACGCTTCCAGCGTGCCGAGCGCCATGCCTCGTGCCTTGGCGAAGGACTCGACCTTCGTTACAGCTTTCGAGACGCGGTATATGCCGGGCCTGTCGGCTATGAACGGGAATATTTCCTCGTCCAGGCGAATCGTGAACATCGCGTCCGGATGCTCCCATCGAACACGCTTGTCCGACGGGATATCCATGAGGATCTTGTCCACGTTCCCGTGTTCCTTCAACATAGTGAATGGATGGTTGGAGGCGCCGGTCCCGGCACGGATCTTCTCATCGATGGCCCTCATCTTCGCCGGCGATAGCGGGTACATGTCGACATCGTATAAATGACGAAAGGCACCCCGCAGCGACTCGAACCTGCTGGAACCGACAAGATGGGCGAGGTTCGTGCAGATCGCGTCGTAATCATCGGCGGGCACGTTCCCAGTCGCCATATAAGAGCCGTTGATGACGTCCTTCAATGTCAGCGTGCTGTTCGAGGGCGAATACTCGGAAAAATAGCCGAAATGCTCGTGCGTGTCGAAGGTGCGGCCAAGCCCAGCAAGCAATTGATCCTTGATCATATGATCCAAGGTCTACCTCAAGCAATAAGAAGGCAATGGAAAGAAAGGGAAAAAACTATATTGCATTGTTTGGATGGTAACCTTGGTGAAAATTCATTTAATCAAAGGAAAAGCATTCTAAACCGATAAGAGGACAAGTGTTGATCATGGATGCGAAAACTGCTGGTGATATCAACTGGCGAACCGTGGAAGAAGCAAAAGCTTGCCTTTCCCGGGGGGACTTTCGCCGTGCCCTTGAGTTGTTCGAGACATCACGCTCCATTTGCATCGAGCAGGGTTGGCACGACGGCGTGCATTACGCGGATGACATGATCCTGGCCATCTATCCCCAAGTGAAAGCCGTGCTAGACGAGATGCAGCCTGCCGTGATTCCCGAGGTTCGATTTCCGGTTAACGAACCACGAAATGGTAATGACCGCGTGGCAGAAGAACTTGAAGAAAAAAGCGCGCATTCCCATGAAGTCTTTGGCTTCGTGGATGATGACAAGTCAAAAAAGTGGGGCGATGATGAAGAGCCGACATCGTTGGGTGGCAAGTATTTTGATGATACGGATGAAGAGCTCCCCTCGAAACGAAAATTGAATCGCATGACCCGAAATGAAGAAAAACCTGGTGATTAAAGCTTCGCCTTGCTGGTTCCCGGGAATCCGGGGAAATCACCGGAAAACAATTCGAGGGTGCAAGTTTCATGGCCCCGGCCGTGGCAATCAGAGCCGAACGTGAACCCGAATCCCAAGTCATATTTCTTGCAAATCTTGACGAGTAAATCGTTAATGGCAGAGGTAGAGCTGCTGGAGCCGTAATAATACTGCTCGACACCCCAAACGCCGATGTCCCTGCAATGGCGAAGGAACTTTAGCAGGTTATCCTCGTTTTTCTTGATTTTATTGATGTCATCGTCATAAAGGTGCCCATAATGCGGGAGAATCGGAAACCCGCCATCTTTCAACATGATTGCCACCACCTCGTCAAGGGATTGCTTTTTTTCTTTCACGGGATCGCCCAGGAGATCTGGCATGAAATACTTCTTCTTGAAAACCTTGTATGAATCTTCGTTGGCACTTGATTTGCTTGAAACATCCTTTTCATCGAGGATTTTCTTGGAGCACAAGAAGTAGTAGAAGTTCGACTTGTTCCACGAAAAGGGGAGCGTGCTCACGTGGTCATTGCAGAAACCAAGCTTGAATGTGACGAGCTCCGTGTACGTTAGCTCGGCACTCCGGGGATGAGCCTTGAATACGATGTCACGGGACTGATCGAGATACTGGTGGATCTTGCGCATTCGATCCTCCCGGATGTGTTCGGTAAACTCGATCGTGTGGGTAAATTTTCCCCGGGGAAAATACCCGAGCATCTCCTTGTCGAATGAAAACTCTGGAGCAATGCAATCTATCTCGACGCCGGGCACGCTTGCGATGCCGTGGTGCTTGCATGCACTCGTGAAATCGGCGGTGCCCTGCATGGTATCGTGATCGGTCAATGCAATCACCTGGTATCCCGCATGCTTGGCACGAACGACGATCTCTTCCGGCCATTGCGTCCCGTCGGAAAACACGCTGTGAAGGTGGAGGTTCGCGATCATAGATAGACACCTTTTCGGATCCTTGCTCTTGATAATTCCCGGTTGATTTAAGATCCTTGCTCTTGATAATGCCCGATTGTCAACACCCGCGATCCGAAGTCTCGCAATTGGAGTGACACCCACGGAAACATTTCGCCCCGGCCAGCAGGAATTCACCAAGGATTTTGATTCTGTGATGTCGATCATCAAATGGAATTGCCTGGGCTTCTTGTTCCTGGATTTTTTCATTCCTTTTGTCATTTCGCAGCAATTGCACATTAACGGCCTAGGTTTGGGACTCGTATTTTCCATACAAACCCTTGGTGACGTGTGCTCGGCGCCAATCGCAGGCTGGCTCACGGATAGAATCTCAAAACCGAAGCTCGTGCTTTTTGGGGCTAACGGGCGGGCTTTTGCTTACGTTTTGATGTATATTTCGGTCATCTTCGCCTCGTATTGGGGCCTGGTGGTCGCCGAATTCTCGCTTGGATTTATGGTTACCTTTTTTTGGGTCCCCATATCAACGATCATCGCCCAGAAATCGAACAAGCGATGCAGATCCTATGCATTCGGAAAGCGCAGGTTCGCGCAAGGAACCGGCATCTTGATCGGAACGACATTCAGCGTCGTGATTTTTATCCTTGCCAACACCTACGCGCCGGGGAATGTCTTTTTACCATCATCGTCCTTGATCGTTTTCGGGATCGCAAACACCACCGCAGGCATCTCGTTTTATCGGCACGTGGACGAGCATCTCGTGCTCGATCCCAAGCTTGAATGCGACGAGCAAAAAGGTAACATGGAAGGCAACGTGGGATCGAAGGATCACAAAAAAACCGAGGTCTCCCGATATCTACTGATAGGGTTTGCCCTCTTGTGCCTCGCGGTGTTCTTAACCGAGACGAACCAATCTTGCGCGAAACCATTCTTCAGGGTCTACTTGCTGGTGAACATTGAACCGGACGAGAACCTCGCCCTCCTCGCCCTTATCCCGGGCCAGCTGATTTCATTGTTCCTCGCGCCGAGGTTCGGAAAATATGCCGATCGCGTGAATCCTTTCGTCGGAATGACCATTATTTGCACGTGCGGTGCCCTCGTGACGCTGATCACGATTCTCGCAAACAACGTCTTCGTTTTTGCATCCCTTCAAGTGTTTGATCAGTCGTTTGCGCTCACGAGTGGCCTAATCGTCGAGAATCTCATGAGCCGCGTATCGTTGAAACACCGGGGGAAGATATTTGGGGTGAAGTCGTTCATGGGTAATCTGGGTGCCATTTTCGGGCCTACTATTGGTGGACTCCTCTGGGACACGGTCTCCAGCACGGCACCGTTCACGTTCTCGATTTTCGTGGAATTATCCTTGATACCCATTTATTTCCTCGTGTTACGATTCATCAAACGCGATCTTGCGGAATCATTTGATGAAGGGGAGAAGAAGGCGGTGGAAAAAATCCACAGTGATGAAATATAAAAAAGAAATCTCAGATTAATGCATCATCTTCCCAATTTGATTCCTTCTGCTTCGACCTTTTCCTTCACGTAGGCCAAGAAAGCCGGGAAAAACTCGGCATTCTCTTGCGGCTTTGAAAAGTTGTAGAACGCGGTCCCTTTCGTGTGTAGGTGGGATTCCCATTTCGGATCCAGGCGGAGCTTGAAAAGGTTATTCTCCAGGGTCAAAACATCCCTGACACCCATGCTATCCGATTGCGGAGTCTTCTGGAGATCCATCAACAGTACGGTTTGGATGCTCTTTTGATCCTCAGCCGATATCAACTTGATGTAATAATACAAGTCCACCATCTTTTGCTGCTGCAGCAACTCGGAAAATTTCGCCATCAAGCTCCGCAGCTTTCTCGATTCCTTGCGCCGCTCGGCGAGATCATTCCATTTATTCAAGACCATAGCGAGGATAATCCCTTCGAGCACGATTTGCAGAACGAGCATAACCACGTCCCATGCCATCTGGTCGGATTCTAGAGCCACGGTTCGTCACCGGCTAAACCCTCCCGCGATGTCGATAAAAAGCTTCATCAAGTTTAGTTCAAAACTCAGTTTCACCATCATTTCTAATAATATGACATCTTAATGCTCATTTCTCGGAAAACTCAGGCCTCACGAGATGATTCTGGAAAGAAAGATATGAAAATGGAAATAATAGAAGAAAATGTCGAAATTAACTGCTTTAATGCGTTAGAGCCAAGAACCGTTCCAGGTAATAATGAATATTTTGGGGATATTGAGTCCAATACATCCCATCGAATCCATGGGCGCCGAGAGGATAATAACCCGCAATCGATATGTAACCACTTTTTTTCAAGGTCGCGTCCAACTGCCTCGACCATCCTGCAGGAACGTAGTCATCATTCGTCCCGTGAAAGATGAATGATGGACATAGCTTTGCGCCGCCGTTTTTCGTGGAATCCGCCAGTTTCAGTGGATCATACCAGCCCCATTCGGGATTGTACTCCGAGCTATCTGGGTCGCTTGCACCCCGGATGTAGGGGGGATCCGATCCGAAGAAGATGTTGCTTTCACCAGCACCAGGAATCCCGTGAGCCCCATAACCAGCGAGACATCCGCTGGCTTTCATCGTCGTGAAATTCGTACCCATCCAGCTCGCATTGTACCCGTAAGCGCAGATCGTTGCCGCCCAGGCACCTAAGCTCCTGCCACCGAAATACACGGAATTCAAATCTGCATGGTAGAAATCCTCGTTCGCCTTCAAGAACCGGGTCAGGTTCCCTACGTGTTGAACAGTGTCTGGGTAGTCGTATCCTCTCCGCTGGTCGCGAGCATTCGGGCTAGTTTCGGTTATTCCCGATCCGTTACCCCGCCAATCCACACGCCCGAACTCGACATCGCACACGAGATACCCCTCATTTGCCAGATATTGCGAGGTGTAATTCATGTTGCCGATCCCGATGTCCATGCCGACGCCATGGAACCAGATTATCACGGGTAGCTTGGAACTACTATCGCCAAACTCGATCCCCTGGGGGAGGTATGCATCGAAAACGAACGTGTCCACGATGCTGATCACCTTATACGTGCCGTTGGTCTTTACCCCTCCCGGATACGTGACGTACCTCGGGGAATCTTGGCAATAAGGTATCGTGAAGCGTACATTGATCGGGACATTATGGCCGTACAGTGCATCGAACCATGAAAATGGAACTTGGTGCATCATCGCTGCATCTCCCGCGGGAATCTGGTCTCTCCAATCCGCGCCGAATGTCTCGGCGAATTGCATGTCAAGGTTCGCTCTCGTCCATGTATCGGTCACAAGCGCGGGAATCGTGAAAACGGCAAGCATAATAGCACTAATTTTCACCAGCGTCCAATATGGCTGGTTCGGTCTACGGGGTCTACGCCGGGCGAGCTTGAGCACGGCGAAGACGACAGGCAAAACCGCACCGAATAGAAAGCCCGTGCTCGACAACATGGCAAAAAACCAAAAGAAATCTCCAACGAGCAAGGAGAATGTAAAAAATAGTAACATAAGCAAGATACCAATGACTATGAGCACCGCGAAATTGCTGAAGCCCCGTAGTACTTTCTCCTTGCTTGAAAGACGGCTATTGAATGTGTAATTTTTTCGTTCAAAATCCGGCTTTGCCTTGACGAGTAAATAAACGTTAAGTACAATCCCGATTATGGGCTGGACATAGGTTGAAATAGTAGTTAGCGAGAAAAACACGGGAGCCATGAACTTCGGTATCTCATCGATGAATCCTGTGCTTGCCACGAGGTAAAGCGGGAACATTAAATACACGAGGGGAAGGCACAAGGCATATAACCACGACAGCAATTCCAGGATGGTTCTTTGCTTCCGGTTTTCCGCGGTTTTGTTGCAATAAAAGCCCGCGGTGATGATGGTCGTAAAAAGTGTCGTGATGATGGCAGCTATCAGGATCACACCAGCGATAGCAGAGAAATACGTCCCGGAGAGCGCTGCATTCGGGCGGATGATCAAGTGCAGCGGGATGATCGCCGCGTTGCATCCGATTGACGTGAAGTGAACTATCTTGTAACGCGTGCGTTTCATGAACGCGAAAAACCGGGTCTTAATCGTGAAAATGTTGCTCGCCGGAACATATTTGCCCAAGCCAAGCGCGTTCACAGCATCCTCGACCGCTTTCTTGTTCGCGGGCTTTGCGATCCACCAGTAGAATAGCCACGTTCCCAGTGGTGGCAGTCTAAGGGATGTGAAAACGAGGGCCAAGCCAAAGATGAGGAATGCTGCAGTGACGAGCAACTGGACGAGGGCAACCATCAAGTCGCTTAAATCCCATCCGGGATTGGTCCAGAATGCAGCCTCCATCAGCCAAAGTCCTGCGGTGATGATCGCAACGAACGTCAAGGTATCGTATACTCTAAATTTTTGCTGGTATTCCTTTGGGATCTTATCCCAGACAGAATCCGAGAATCGCCCGCCCACGATGCATTTCGTGCAAACGACTTCACCGCTATACGCGCACTTGACGAGCTTGCGCGTGAGACCGAGGCGGCGGCCGCAATGCGGGCACGTGTCGGTTACAGAAAGGGGAAACTTGTACACGATGGATTTACCTTTTATTGTGGTTATTCTGTGTCGATGTTCGATGCGTGCCTATATAAAAAGATCATCTGAAAATGGATGATCGCTCCCACGCAATATTTTCAAGCGGTTCCCTCATTGCTTCACACTATATGACCGAGCCGAACCCTTCGGTTCCCGAACGGAGAACCAGCTTGCGGGAACTCGCGAGCATCTTGCGCCCCCAGTGGAAGCGATCGGTCGAGAGCATCTTGCTCTCGATCGTGCAAGTGAGCTTCCATCTTCAGTTCCCTGTCATCTTGCAGACCATGGTCGCGCAAGTCATCGCACATTCGGAAACGGGCTTGGCTGCCGCGTTTTGGTGGCTAGTGCTCGCGTTCGTGGCCGAAGGCCTCATCATGTTCTTTCGTCTCGCCTATTTGAACCAATACGTCGCGAATCGCATTGTCTACAATCTACGGTTGAAGGTTCTCGGAAAGATCCTCGATCATTCCTACAAGTTCATCGATAACGAGCAGAGTGGTGACCTGGTTTCTGTCATGACCGCTGATATCAACCAGGTCAAGCAATTCTTGGCGTTCAACATCCCGTATTTCACGCGAAACGTGGTCCAGCTCGTAGGCTTGGTCCTCATTATGTTATTCATCAATCCCCGGCTCTTGCTATTCTTGACGCCTATCTTACCATTCCTCGCCATCGCTATGTTTCTGTATTACAAACGAATACATCCGGTCACTTTCGATCAGCGTGAAAGACTGGGCGATCTCACAGCGAGATTGCAAGAGAACATCAGCGGCGTGCACCTGGTACGTGCCTTTGCGAATGAAGATGTAGAATATACCCAATTCAGTTCCATCAACAAGGAATATGCCGATGATTCAAAGAGTGCCGGAAAAATGGCGAGCGCCTACAATCCCATCATCCATATGATCATTCGGCTTGGCTGGACATCTGTTCTGGGCATAGGTGGATTCTTGCTCCTTAGCGGAACGGTGGGAACCGCGATGACGCTGGACCAGCTATTCGCATTCATCCCTGCCTTGAACCTTCTCGTCGAGCCCGTGCAATTCATCACGTGGATGGCAGGCGAGTACGGGCGCATCCAGGCCGCGTACGACCGCATCCGCCACGTGTTGGAGTTGAACATCGACATTGTCGAGAAGAAAGATGCTATCCTGCTTCCATCCTTGCGTGGCGATGTCTCGTTCAAGAACGTCACCTTTGGTTATGACCCCGCCCATCCAGTGATCAAGAACGTGAGTTTCGACGTTCCCGCGGGCAAGACGGTCGCTTTGCTCGGTGCCACGGGCAGTGGAAAATCCACCATCATCAATCTGCTTGAGAGATTTTATGATGTTACCGGTGGAGCCGTCATCCTCGACCACATGTATGATATCCGCGATGTTTACCTCGATTCGTACCGTCAGCAGGTTGGCATCGTCGCCCAAGAAAATTTCTTGTTCCAGCAATCCGTCCTTGATAACCTCACGCATGGCTTGAAGGAGTACCAGATGGATGACGTGATCGAGGCTTGCAAAATCGCAGGTATCCTCGATTTCATCGAGTCATTGCCAGAAAAATTCAGCACGATCGTGGGCGAGCGCGGCACGACGGTCTCTGGCGGTCAAAAACAGCGACTCACGCTCGCACGGGCAATCTTGAGAAAGCCAAGGATCCTCATTCTCGATGATGCCACGAGCTCGGTCGACGTCGACACGGAATACGAGATCCTTTTCAATTTAAAGCGAATTTTCAGCACGTGCACCACGTTTATCATCACGCAGCGGCTCTCCACGGTTCGCAATGCCGATTACATCTACATGCTTGATAAAGGACAAATTGCGGAGGAAGGCACGCACCAGCAACTCATCGCATTGAAAGGATTGTACGCGAGCTTGTACAACACCATCACATACTCACCTGTGAAGGAACGGAGGCTTGAGTAAATGGAAGAACCAGAGCAGAAGAAGGAGAAGCCCGAGTTCGGGCCATTCACGACCATCAAGAAGCTTTTTGGCCTCGTGGAGCAGAACCGGGCCATCTTCGTACTCATCATCATCCTCGCGATTGTCGGATCCCTCGTCGCCATGGTCTCGCCGTTGCTTGTTCAAGAAAGCGTGAACCTCATCTCAGCTGGATCACAGTTCGAGAACATCTTGGGATTCATCGTGTGGCTTGCCATCTTTGCGGCCTTGGAAGCGGTTATCTCGATAGTTAATTCGTATGCCATGACGTATATCGGCATCCAAGCTATGTACAACGTGCGGAACAAGATGTTCCAACACTTGCAAAAGCTCTCGTTCACCTATTTTCATACGACGAAGACAGGGAAGATCATCAGCTATGTCACGAACGACGTGGAAACCATCAACAACTTGATCAGCATCGGCCTTATCACGGTCATAGTGAACCTCTTCCAGCTCTTCGGTAGCATTTTTTTCATGATCTCCCTCTCCCCGGTCATGAGCATCCTCCCGCTGGCTATCACGCCCGTTAACATGTTTTTCTTACTCTTTTTTTCCGGCAAATCTCGCCAATATTATACGATAATCCGAAAAACTGTTTCCACGGTAACGGGACAGACCCAAGAAAGCATCGACGGTTTCCGGACCATCAAGAGCTTTAAGAGCGAGAAGGCCGTGATGGACAAGTACGAAATCGCGGTCAGGGCGGAGCGCGATGCGCACCAGAAGGCTGCCCCTCTGTGGAGCGCCATGCCGGCTGTTTTTAATGCGATCAGTTTCGTCAGCATCGGTGCCGTCGTGCTTATCGGGGGCTACTTGTTTTTCAACGGTTATATTGCAAGCTCGAACGTGGGCTTGATCTTTGCCTTTATAATGTATCAAATGATGTATCTCGGCCCACTCGGGACACTTTCCCAGTTTCTCAGCGATGTCCAGAATGCAGTCGTTGGCGCGGGCCGGGTCTTGCGCCTGCTCTCGGTCCAGCCCGACATGCACGACCCGGCTAGGCCCCGGCAAATTGAAAAAGTCTCGGGCAAGATAACCTTCGACCACGTGTCGTTCGCGTATGGTAAAACTGATGTATTGCGGGATATCGAGCTCGAAATCAAGGCAAAAGAGCGGCTCGCGATCGTCGGGCCGACGGGTGCGGGCAAAACCACCTTGGTCTCTCTCATCCCGCGGTTCTACGATGTCAAGGATGGTAGCATTCGAATTGACGATGGCGATGTTCGCGAATATGCAATGAAATCGCTGCGGAAGAATATCGGGCTGGTCTTGCAAGACAATTTCTTGTTCGCAACGACGATATTAGATAATATCCGATACGGCAGGCTTGATGCATCAGATGATGAGGTTATCGAAGCTGCAAAGAAGGTCGGGGCGCATGAGTTCATCACCAGTTTAAGAAAAGGATACCAGACACAAGTTGGTGAGCGCGGAGCGATCTTGTCCATCGGCCAGCGCCAGCTCATCGCGTTTGCCCGCACCATCCTTGCCGACCCACCCATCTTGATCCTGGACGAGGCGACGTCATCGGTCGATGCTTATTCCGAAGTGCTCATCCAGCGATCGCTGGAGAAATTGCTTGCCAATCGCACAAGCATCATCATCGCCCATCGATTTTCCACGATCGTGAACAGTGACATCATTGTTGTCTTGGAGAATGGAAGGATCGTACAGAAGGGAAATCACGTGGAATTGATGAAACAAGAAGGACTCTATCGCAAGCTCTACGAGATGCAATTCGCTGAATCGAAAAATCAATCCAGTAGAAAAGAATAAAAAGTTTAGAAGTCGCCCTTGATCGGCTTCACGCCCGTGTAGAGCGATGAATACTCGAAGATTTTCCAGTATCCTTCCGCATTCTTCTTAACCTGGACGGGGGATGACATGTCCTTACCACCGCTCTTGATGAAGAGCTTGCACTCCTTTTCGGCACGCTTTGTTTGCTTCGTATCCACGACGATTTTATTGTCGTAGGAATACTTGTAGTTGTTATCGGGAGAACCACCGAGATACGACGCGGCAATGGCACCGGGGAAATCCGTGCCTTTCACGATTCTCCCGAAATTTTGCATCGCGGATTTTTGAGCAGTGCCTACCTCGCCATTCGCATCAAGATCGTCCTTCGGGAGAACCATCCCCCACATCTTCTTTCCTTCGGGATTTTTTTCCTTGATTGTCTCAAGTACTGCGATTAACAAGCACTTGACAGCGCCCTCGGGGGTTTTTCCTTCTTTATCCCATAATGCCTTGAAATTTTTCAGGTCCACGATTCATTCACCACTATATTTTGCTCACGAAAAATGCCATTCAAGAGTTCTGATGTCCTTGTTTTTTCCCTCTTTTCTTGCGAAACGTAAAAGAATGGCTGATTCTAGGTGGTCCGGGGCGATATTTAAACTTATGAATTTTAAAAATAAAACGGGTTCCATCAACCGACGAAGAGATGCTTGCTCGCAAAATTCGGGTCGGTGGTCAAGTTCACGCCGAGCCGGCGCAATCCTGCCTCGTCACCGGGCGTCGGCATATGCGTCATGTGCATCTCGGCCCCCTTCAGCTCTTTCAGCTTCTCCATGGCAAATTGTGCAGTCGGGTTTGTCGGGGCGCTGATACTGAGCGCGATGAGACATTCTTCTAAATTCAAACTGATGTTTTTCATGTCGAAAACATCTTTCTTCAACTTGCCAATGGATTCGATGACATTCTTGGATATCAGATCGATCTTGTCAGGAAGGCCCGCGAGGCGCTTGATGGCATTGAGCACGACAGCGGAGGAAGCGTGCATCAGCGGCGAGTTCTTGCCCGTGATGATGGTGCCATCCTCGTCCTTGAGCTCGAGCGCAGCACCGCAGAAAATGCCGTCTTCTCCCTTGTTCTTGCGCTTTGCGTCCTCTGCAGCCCGCCGTGCAGGAACCACGACGCTGCGGTCTTCAGGCACGAGGTTCAACTCCTTCATGAGTAGCTCGGCACGTTCCACGGTCTTGCTCGACGCGGCGCCCACGGCATATTCGCAAGAATATCGCAAGTATCGCCGGATCAGTTCTTGCTTGGCAGCTGCTTGGCAGATCGCATCATCTTCGATGGCAAATCCCGCCCGGTTCACGCCCATGTCCGTCGGAGACTTGTACGGCATCTCGGCGCCCATGATCCTTTCGAGAATTTTTCGCAAGACGGGAAACGCCTCGACATCCCTGTTGTAATTGATAGCGACCTGGTTGTAGGCTTCGAGGTGAAACGGGTCGATCTGGTTAAAATCGAGGAGATCGGCCGTCGCGGATTCATACGCGACGTTGACAGGATGCTTGAGCGGGAGATTCCAAATTGGAAAGGTTTCAAATTTTGCATACCCGGCCTTCACGCCACGCTTATGCTCGTGGTAGAGTTGCGACAAGCACGTTGCCATCTTGCCGCTGTTCGGGCCCGGGGCGGTCACGACCACGATGGGTTTCGTTACCTCGATGAACGGGTTCGAGCCATATCCCTCGTCGCTCACGATCAAGTCGACATCCGTTGGATACCCCTTGATCGCCCGGTGCGTGAAGACCCGCATCCCACGGCGCGTGAGCTTGTCCATGAATTGCTTGACAAGGGGCTGGTTATCGAATCGCGTTATGCAAACAGCTATTGGATCGAGGCCCCATTCGCGCAAATCATCGACGAGTTTCAGCACGTCAGCATCATAGGTTATCCCGAAATCTGCGCGCATCTTTCGTCGTTCTATGTCCCCGGCAAATACGCAGATGATGATGTCCGTCTTTTCCTTGAGAATCTGGAGCAACTTGATCTTCGCGTTAGGATCGAAGCCGGGAAGAACCCTGGCGGCATGGTAGTCGTAGATGAGCTTGCCGCCGAATTCGATGTAGAGCCGCGTGCCGAATTTTTTTGATCGGTCGATGATGTATTGCGATTGTTCCGCGAGGTAATGATCGCTGTTAAAACCGAGTTTCATATTGAAAGAATATAGTTTTACGGGGCTTTTTTATGAATCTATTAATCGTGAAATACCGTTTCTTTGCCACGAGATTCCTTTTTTGACTTTCAAAAAAATGAAAACCTTACTCCCATCAAGGAAGCGACCGAAACGACCCACCGAGGACATCAATATCAAGTGATATTCCACCACAATCATGGTACGGTACATAAGATTGAGAATATGCGATCCCGTCAAATTGGGTAATATCTCGGGCGTGTTAAAATGCAATTGAACATATACTTTAATTGCAGCAACTTAATTCCTTTTGATTAATTCGCAGATGCAAGTTCATCATTTTAAATGAATGCCTATTTGAGAAAGACGAATCATTTTGATACGGTATTCATTAAAAATTTGGTAGTACGTTCCTGTTAACAATTTTGCCGAAAATAGAGCAATCTAGTTCGAAACAAATGAAATCTGGTGAATTGGTATGGACAGAGAAAATCATATCATTCGAAATATTCCTGGTAAACTAATTACCATCGTCGCGTTCATGGTGGTTTTTTGTTTGACCACCTCAACAATGCAGCATAGCGGCCAAAATCATGGTGGGCAAAGTGGGTTTCTCAACGGAATCCATGCCTCGGATCCCAAGCTAACCATCAACGGGAACACGGAACTCGCCATGGTCGCAACCCGGGGCAATGGATCCCTACAAGCTCCTTACGTGATTGAAAACCGAGTGATCGATGCAGGAAATTCTGGTTCAGCGATCTCGATGGGAAACACGAACGCGTTTGCATTGATCCAAAATTGCACACTGACTCGCGCGGGTTCCGGCTCGGATGCAGGATTGAGGCTTGATTATTGCACGAACGTGAATGTCACGGGCAATAGAGTGTTGAATAACGCTTACTATGGCATCTCTCTTGATCATTGTACCAACATCACGATCCAGAACAATAATGCATCGAATAACTGGATGGGAATGAAGTTGAATGCATCACCAAACAACACCATTTCAAATAATACCGTCTTGAATAATCTGGAGGGTATCGCGATAATTTCCTCGAATGATGTAATATGCGAAACGAATACCATATTTAGCACCTATTATGACGGTATCGCGATTAGCGATTCCCTTCGCGCCGTTTTATCGAACAACCCCATGATCTCGTGCGGAATTGCTCTCAGTGGAAGCACCCGCATCGCAACTACATCCCATTCCATAGCGCCAACGAATACCGTGAACGGGAAACCGATCTATTATTATAGCAATACGACCGGATTGAAAGGATCCGATTTCGTGGGGGCGGGACAAGTGCTCATCGCCAATTGCAACGATTCAGTCATAACTGGGCTCGATGTGGATGGGGGTTCCGGAGGTGCCCTGGTCGCATGGTCGAAAAATGTCACGATCACGTTCAACACCATTACCAATATCCTCCACGAGTCTTGCATCCACGTGTTGTGATCGTTCAACATCACGGTTTCGGAAAATCACTTGTCGCACGGAGTCTCTCCGGGTATTTACATCGATTACTCCAATGACACAGACATTATTCACAACATTGCTTCAAACCTGGCCGCTGGAATCAAGATGGACTTTTCGTATTGGAATACCGCAATTAACAACACGATGAACGACAATCAGGTAGGAATTCAATTGACCTTCGCGAATAACAACACCATCTCTTTCAATAAGTTGCGATCTAACACCATCCGGGTATGGTATTCAAACGGAAACCACGTCTTGAACAACAGCGTCACCCTTAACACCATGTATAATTACAATATTCAGGTGACCACGTACTCGAATTATAACGTCATTGCAGGCAATCTCGTGTCAAACTCGAGCACCAACGGGATTGTCATAGATACATATTGCACCTATAACACGATATCAGGGAACATGATAACAAACAACTCAATTTCCGGAATATTCCTTTCAAGTCACAGCGACAACAACACGATCACTAAAAATCAAATCGTGAACAACACTCAAAACGGCATCAACATCGATTTCACGATAGGAAACGTCATCGTTGAAAATGTCTTCATCGGTAACGCTGTTCAAGCAGTATGCACGAGCTCGGCTAACATCAAGTGGGATATGAACAGCCGTGGCAATTTATGGGGGGACTATTCCTCCCGTTACCCGACTGCAACCAACGATGGTGCTGTCTGGAGCATTCCATACACGATCGGCACTGGGCAAGATAACTACCCGTTAGCCTGTAACCCCGTCGATAATTCCCCTGCCATCCCCGTTCTCACCATCACGACGTCATCGCCCGTGCACAGCACTACCATCGAACTCTCCTGGACAACGGTCACGAATGCAGATCGATACCTGGTGTATCGGCATTCAACGGCTATTTCCGCCCAGAATCTGAAAGCGGCATCGCTTTGCACGAACACGACCCAAATTTCATTCACTGACCACGTGCCGTGGCTAGGCACGTATTATTATGCCATCGTGGCGATAAATGCATCGGGAAGTTCGTTGCCTTCCAATTCCCCATCAATCATCGTCCAAGAGAGCCTTGCCACGCCGAGCTTGACCATCGACACTCTTTCCCCGAGCTTGAGCCATAACATCTCGCTCTCGTGGGTTGCGGTTCCAGGTGCAAGCAATTATACCATTTATCGGGCATTGACAGCCATTTCCCAAGCGAATATTGCTGCTGCATATTCCATAATAACGACTTCCTTGTTGACAGATTCAGATATCGTGCCAAGTGGTGGTGTGTTTTATTATGCAATTATCGCGAGAAACGATTCGGGAATTTCTCAACCATCCAATTCGCCATGGATCACGGTCGAATCATTACCCCCGGCTCCTGTATTAACAATCCTCACGACATCGCCTACTAATTCTTTGCAAATCGAGCTTTCTTGGAGCTCCGTGAGCGGGGCCACAACTTACACGCTATATCGATTAACTTCCCCTATTACTGGTGCAAACCTTGCTCAGGCCACGATACTTTATACGGGAAGTTTGCGCTCTTTCAGCGATTACAGCGTGTGGTTCGCCACATACTGGTATGCAGTAACTGCGACGAACACGACGGGGGAATCTATGCCGTCTACCTCACATTCCATATCGATCTTTGATTCTAATCCACCAGTGATATTCGTGATGAATGCCGTTTATCTGGGCTCGTATAAAACTGGCTACTCGATCGAATTGTCCATCTGGGATGATATTGAATTGACAGGGGTGTTATACAATTGGGATGCTGCTGCGAACATGTCACTTTCATATCCATACAGCGTCACGATACCGGGTGCTGAAGGAATTCACAACTTGTCCGTTTACGCGAGTGATTACAACAATACGGAAAACTTGTCTTTTCAATTTATCACGGATAATACAGCTCCAATAATCATGCTGCTCTCGCCTCAAAATAACACAAATCACCTACCCGGTGCTGGAATTAATCTCTCCATCACGGACAGCAATCCTATCGGATTTGTGCAGTACAGCTGGAATCACGGTTCGAATCAATCATTAAACAGCCCGTTCAACCTCACTTTACCGGCCACGGATGGCATTTACACCCTGCAAATCCATGCGCGTGATGAGGCTGGCAACTTGGCAAGCATACAATACCGGTTTATTGTCGATGGAACGGCGCCGGTTATCACCTTGAACTCACCCGCGAATGCATCCGTCGTCAGATCCACGGCTATCATTCATCTTGATGTTGTTGATGCAAACAATGCGACCGTGATTCGCAATTGGGATGGCGGGACAAATGCAACGATCGTCGCACCATTTGACGTGCCCGTGCTTGCAACCCCTGGTCTTCACAGGCTAAATGTCTATGCAACTGATTCGATAGGGAATATCGCAACTCGATCATACCAGTTCAACATTCTTGTCGTTCCTGCGGCACCAGTACTTGAACACATCTTACCCGTTATTGATGTGGATGGAATCATCCATTTGAACTGGAATACCGTGCCTGGTGCAACCATATATTATGTGTATCAATCCAGCACACCAATCACAACAGTCGAGAATATTTCGGCCGTTTCCAGCACTAACATGTCCGAATATGTCGACACGATTCTCGCAAATGGGACCTATTATTACACCATCGTGGCAGGAAATTCTTCAGGCAATGGCACCAGGTCAAACGTGGAAAACGTCACCGTTGCCCTTCCGCCGGCGAATCCTTCACCAAATGGGGACCCGACAACCACCATCGTGGTGATCTGCATCATTGCGGGTTGCAGTGCCGGCATTGTTCTTGGAATTATGGCCAAGCAAGGAAAATTGCAGAAGATCGCTATCAAGAAAAAACAACGAGCTGATCCAACCTTCGATGCAAAAAAAGAGAAGGTTTCATAAATATACTTTTAATCTTTATTTTTTTGAGATTCAATAGCTATTTTTTACCGTGTAAGATTCTGTTCGTGTTTTTTCCATCATGGAGACGAGAGGAATTCCGGTATTGCATAATCGTGTGTTTTTATTGTAATTTCTAGGTTCTAGGTATAGGTTAGCATGATGCGGCCTGGGGAACAGGAGGTTTTAATCTCATCTCAGTTAGTCAATTTTAATCTCATCTCAGTTAGTCAATTTTCTGGATCAATTCTTCATTATATTTTAGAGACACCATCCTGACAAAATCGACTGAGATGTAGCTAAAACTTCATGAAAAAAATCAAGAAAAATTCACAGGGTTTTTCGCTTGCGTGCCATCATGACAAGGAAAATGATGCCGGCACTCGAGATCATGAGTATCCACTCCACCGGAAAACCCGGGATGCCAGAGCCCATTATCGGAGGTGTTTCAAGGATAAACGTCGAGCAGTGTAGATTTGGCACGGAACTCAATCCAAACTTGGATACATGTGAATAAGACGTGATCTTGCCATTCATTTCCGCCACGTAGGTCAAATTCGTGTCGGCACCCGCCATTTGTAAAGCTATAATGCGATCGCTTGTCATTGCTATAATGCTAAAATCATCTGTTGTAATCATACCGGGCCCAACCGAGTTATCGAAGTAATCCATCGTGTCATAAAGAATAGGAACAACAAAATTGGATTTCTGGTAGGTTTGATTTACATATGATCGCATAGTAACCCAAGTATAGGAGATACTTGACTGTGCGAGCAACATTCCCATCCAATCATTATTCGCGAAGGTGAGATTGTCGACGAGAAAGATCGTGCTCCGGTAGAGCGTGGTGGAATTTGCATCCGCATAAACGTGCCGCATTTTTACTGTCGCGCCCGATTTAATTATCGTCCATGAAGGAATATGGGCGGTGACCTGGTCCAATTTCGTAGGGCAAAACAAGATGTACGGAGTGGCGTTGTAAATGGTAAAACTGGTACTTTTATCTGCGGTTCCATTGTTCCAGGTTAAATAACTTGATAATGTGTATTCAATGGAGGTTTTGTCCGCGGGAAACCATTGCGTCGTTGCCGCCGAGCCATTCGATGCCCCGAAGATCGCCAACCATGCCAACCCGATCCCAATCATTGCTGCAATTTGGCTTGTCTTCATTTTTTTCAACCTTTGATGATGGTTGTAATTCTGTACATGTTTTTCACTATTAATTTTTGCGTACCATCACGAATAAGGCTTTAAAATGGTTTAACCGGTGGTTCCACATTTCTAATACCGCAATACAATCTGTTAATATAGGCTGAAGTCGTCGGGATCATCATGGCATGAGTCATCAACGGCATCATCAACAAGATACGAATGAAATGGGCTTCCTGGCGAAAGAAGACGCCGCCAGGTGAGCTTTCCTGCGAAAAATCGAGGCCGGAAGGCGATGGATTGATCGCACCAATGAAGAGAAGCCCATTTCATGCCATTTATCAAACCGAACGGTAAACCACAGCGGAACTCACGGTTCAAGAAGGGAATAAAGAAAAATAAGAGGCTATTCAATCGCCCCAGTACTTGCTCGTGATCTTCTCGTCTGTGTTGCCATCGCAGCAACGACCGGCGGTCACGTGCAGCCGTTTCATGACAAGAAGGTCGCCGGTAACCACGATCTCGCAAGCGACATCATTCTCGTCTCTTTCTATTTGCTCATCCATTGATCATCACCTTTTCAAGCCTTGTCTATGGTTTCAAGGCCATCCACACGTGGCTCAAGATCGGTTATCTATAACAACAACTTGATAGTAACACGTGCTTTTAACCTTTATCGTGCTGGAAATGTTGCAATAAATCGAGAATGCATATGAAACCTTGGCCAATTTCACGAGCTTATACGAGCCATCCTTGATAATCTTGATTTGATTTTCATTCACGTGAAAAAACGAGGCAATCTCTAAAATTTACGCCAAGATCGGGGACATAGCAATTTTTTCACGAAAGCGGGAGCATCCCGCATCAAATCTATTTACTTGCAGGTATGGCATTTCTAAAAAAACCCTCCGAACCGTGCCACCATTTACCTTTCCAAGAGAGGATTTTTAATGAAAAAGGAAGATAGACAAAAAGGATTTCCCTTTTTGGGAAGATGTTTCAAGTTCTGGACAAATAAAACGCCCACGTTTAGATACCCATGGGCGGTGGGCAATATTCAAAGGTGGCGAACTTTTTGCTGAACCCATTTTTTTCAAACAAGTGTACCATAGCTTCGTTCGTATCGAGAACGTTACCCCAAACACGGGGAACGCCGACGATAGTAAGATATTGTATCGCCGTTTTTAACAGCTTTTCACCGATCCCTTTACTACGTGAATCCTGCTTGATCATGATGTTGCTGATATATCCATACTGCGAGCCCGTCGGGTCACGTAAAATGTCACAAAATATGCTTCCAATCACATCTTCCCCCTTTACAGCGACATAGCATCCAGGTACAGGGTCCATGAGCCGCTTTTCCATGTACATCTTGAACCAGCGTGCATCGAACGGGTCCCCGAACAATCTCGCCAGGTGTCGGACCAGCTCCTCTACGTGCGCATAATCATCCGCACGATACCAGCGTATTGATACTTCTTCCGTTGACATAGGCTTCATCCATGCTTCGTTTTTCGGTTTTTTAAGCCAAATACTACAAAACCATCTTTGAATACCAAAAATATCCTTAAAAATGTACCTCTTTTAACATGTTATTCACAATACTTGTTCCGAAACAAGCGATGGTTTCATTCTTGAACCTCAAAAGTGTTGTATGATGCAAGAGACAAACAAACCACACGGCGGAATGTGATGTCTGACCCTTCAACGAAGGATTTGTCCTTTCTCCCAAGTATAAAATCGATAGCGGTCATTGGTGCTTCGAAGAAGCGCAATTATTTTTTCTTGAGAACCTTTCACGACAGCTTCAAGGGCCGGCTATACGCCATTAAACCCGGCGCGGAGAAGATCGACGAGTTTCCCGACGTTGATGTTTACGAACGCGTCTCTGATATTCCCAGCAACGAGCCCGTGGATTTCGTGTTCATCGAAATACCGCGGGAACACGTGGTGGAAGTTATCAAGGATTGCGGGAAAAAAGGAGTCAAGCTGGCGGCCATTTTCTCGGCGGGATTCAACGATGCTGGAACCGAGGAAGGCAGACAGCTCCAGATCGAATTGCTTCGAGCCGTGTCGGAAGCCAAGACCATTCGCATCATCGGCCCAAACGGTATGGGCTTGTATTACCCGAGACTGGGCATCCGATGGCGTGTATCTCTTCCGCTTGATCATGGTAGCGTGGGCGTCATGGCCCAATCGGGAGGATTGTGCAATTTAATGATCCACGGCCTCACTAGCGAAGGAATGCCGATTTCAAAGGGGTTCTCCATCGGAAATGCTGCCGATATCAATGCGATCGACGTAATAAATTACTTCAAGGACGACCCCGAAACAAGCATCATCGTCGTCTATCTTGAAGGGCTTCCCCCAGGTAGAGGCACCCAGCTCGTTAAGATCTTGCAAGGTTGCAAGAAACCCGTAATCGTGGTCAAGGGCGGGAAGACAGCCGTCGGTTCCAAGGCGGTAAAAAGCCACACGGCTACGCTGGCTGGCGATGTCGCGATCTGGGAAGCAGCCATGCACCAAGCCGGCGTTATGCTCGTAGATACGTTCGAGGACATCCTCGGCGTTGGAAAATTTGTGGCTATGATAGGCCAGAAGCCAATCAAGAACGCGTGCTTGCTCACCCTGTCAGGTGGATACGGCGTGGTCTGCTCGGACGTGCTTGCAAGCCACGATATCCGGCTTCCCGAGTTCTCAATCACGATCAAGGAATCGCTGGCACACATCTTGAGCGCAAGCGGCACGAGCCTCAACAATCCCGTGGACGTCGGATCGTTCATCTACGATGTTGACAAGCTCGAAGCGATATTGCACGCGGTGCTGAACGATCCCGCCATCGATGGTGTTATTTTCGAGATCGTGCCGATTTATATCGCAGCGCAAATGCGTGGGGATCCACTAGATGTCGCACTTCCCGCGATGCTGCGCAGGATCAAGCAGCAACACGACAAGCCAGTCGTGGCCATTATCGAGGACATTGGCTACGACGCGATCCGGCAAGGACTCAAGCGTAGCCTGAGGGAACTCAACATTCCCGTGTATCCCGACATAGCACAGATCGCGAGGACCATTCGATTTATCAACAAGATACATATCATGGCGAAATGAACTATGGAAGCCTCTCCAAGCATCATCCCAGCACCCGTGAAACTTTCTTTGTCTCAAGGCAGCTTCTCGGTGGATAAAACCACGCGGATACTCGTTGCCGAGCCTCTCTTGCACGCCGCCACAATGCTCAAGAACTTATTGCATGATAATTCATCATTTGACATTACGATAGAGGAAACTGCGGGTAACGCTCCAGACCGCAGGTCGATCGCTATCGTCCAAGACACAGTCCGGGTCACCGAAGGTCCCGAAGCATATAATCTCGCCATCACACCCGACTACGTGCAAATCGCCGCGTCCAAGCCACAAGGTGCATTTTACGGGGTGCAAACACTGCGCCAGCTCCTCGACCCGTCCATCGAAACAACAGTCCCGGTCACGCGAGCTGACGCGTGGAACCTCCCTTGCGTGGAGATCCACGATTACCCGCGATTCCCATGGCGTGGCTTTATGCTGGATACCGCTCGGCACTTCTTTGGCAAGGACACGATTCTGAGGTTGCTCGACGTGCTGGCGTGCTTGAAGATGAACGTGTTTCACTGGCACCTCACGGATGACCAGGGCTGGCGTATCGAGATCAAGAAGTACCCGAAGCTCATCGAGATCGGCTCGAAGCGAAAGGATTCGCAAGTTGGCGGGTACATCAGCCCGAAAATGGAAGGGAAGCCGCACGAAGGGCATTACACGCAAGACGAAGCGCGGGAAATCGTTGCATATGCCCAGGATCGCTGCATCACGGTCGTGCCAGAGATCGACACGCCGGGTCACAGCACAGCAGCCCTCGCGTCCTATCCCGAGCTGAGCTGTACCGGCGGGCCATTCGAGGTTTTCACGAAATTCGCAACGATGAAAGGTGTTTATTGTATCGGCAAGGAACGCACGTTCACGTTCTTGCAAGACGTTCTCGACGAGATCATCGACATTTTCCCGTCGAAGATCATTCACATCGGTGGCGACGAGACTTCAACGTTATCGTGGAAGAAATGTCCTGATTGCAAGGCACGAATGAAGGCAGAGAATCTCGGCAAGGCCCGCGAGCTGCAAACCTTCTTCACGAACCGCGTCGCCCGGATGCTGCAAGACCGAGGCCGAACCTTGATGGGCTGGAACGAGGTCCTCGCCGCGGACCTTGCACCCGACGCCATCGTGCAGTTCTGGACCGGGCGCACGAAGAGGATCATGCCGCATCTCGCCAAGGGACGGCAATTCGTGATGTCGCCCTTCTTCAACGTTTACATCGATCACGATTACGTGCTCTTGCCGCTGAAGATGGTGTACGAGTACGACCCGGTGCCCAAAAACTTGCCAGAATCGCAACACAAGAACATTCTCGGCATCGAAGTGCCGTTGTGGACGGAATGGGTGCGGAACACGCGCCGCATGTACTGGCAATTGTTCCCGCGCTTGCTTGCCGTCGCGGAGACTGGCTGGACACCAAGGGCAAGCAAGGATTACGCGTCGTTCAAGGCACGAGCCGAGCAGTTCTATGCCCGATTGCTCCAAAAGGGAATGAGCTTCGCGCCCATGGATCGCGTGGAACGAAAATGGTATCGGAGCTTGTTACCGATTCTCCACCTTCTTTTCGAGCCGAAGGTTCCTCAAGGCTGATCCCGATAACGAGACCACTATTTGCGTGGTGGCCGGCTCGTGCGACGAAACAGAACGACGCTGGCGATGCCAATCAACGCCAGGGGGATGATGCTCGGCCACGCATCGATCGCCGAGCCAAGATCCTTGCACAAGTGCCATTGACCAGCCACGAAGCATAGACGATCTATGTGGGCACGGATGCCGTCGCCATGATTCGGCTGGTGGTATGTGATGAGCAGCTCCCCGTCACCGCCCCGGCGGAACCAGGTCGAGTGCCCGCCGTCACCTGTAATGGTTGGGTTTATTGATTGCTCGTAGGGGCCGAGCACTTGCCGGGAGCTCGCATAGCCGCAGTTATATCCATGGTTGATGCTGGACCAAAACAAGTAATATGTGCCATTCAACTTAAGCATGGATGGCCCGTCCGTGATGCCACCAGACCAGGTTGCATCCTTACCCCTGAATAACAAGGTTTTCTCGCCAATCAACGTGGTGAAATTCGGCGCGATAGGCTGGATCCAGAACTCGCCAATTCCTGACGGGAAATCGACCCACTCGTACGAGTATATGAAGTATTCCGAGCCATTATCGTCCCGAAAGAGATGGCCGTCGAGGCACATCCACTCGGCAGGCGTTAGCGGGGCGAGCATAAGATCGACATAGGGACCGACAGGGCTCGTTGCCACGGCAACGCCGGTCGACCTGTTCGTCGTGCTCGTCTTCCCTGAGAAGAACAAGTAAAACTTTCCGTTCTTGTAGACTTGCTCGGGGGCCCAAAAATCTTGCAATGCCCACGTGCTCGAAGCGTTGCGGGTATAAATGTGGCCGATAGGGTCCCAATGCTCGAGATCTGACGACACATAGCCGAGAAATCCATCCCCAGCCGTGGTGCCGGTCATGTAATACAAGCCGTCGTGGTACATGATGTTCGGGTCCCGGATCCAGATCTCGTCGAGGTGCATCGTCGCACCTCGCGTCGTCGAAATGTCCGTGGCAGCGCAAACGATGACGAATGCCAAGACAATCGTGATCAGGCGTGAACATCTAAAACTCGGTCTTGCCATCATTCAAGAATAAGCAATGCACAGAATAAATTTTTCCATTTAAACCCAAGTATTGCACTAAATATCATCAAGTCGCCATGGAATTCTTGATTATAAGGATTAGATTAACTATTGTGGATGTGCAAGTATACATCGAGCATAAAAAAACGACCGAGCAATGATGGACATGGAAAAAATCGCAGTCGAGTTCCTTTCCGCACTCTCCAGCTTCACGAACGAGAGGCGGGTCGAGTTGGAATTGCCGGAGGGAAGCTCGATCGCTACTGTGCTTGCCGCGCTGCATCAACGCTATGGAAACAAAGGTACAGAACGAATTTTTAACCATCCTAGAGGCTTGAGCCCGGCGCTGGTCATGATGGTGAACGGCGTTGATATACGTTACATGGACGGCATCGACACGATCGTGAAAGAGGGCGATGTCGTGGTTTGTCTGCCTATCATAATGGGTGGATAAACCCTGGAAATCGTCGATCAATAAAAAAATAATAAAATACTTCATTCTTTGACCGGGAGCACGCTGATTGCTTTGACGACGAGCATTATCTTGTCGCCAACTTTCAAGTTTAGATCGTCAAGTGACTCGGTCGTGATGACGGAAGCCATCTCCGCGGGCACGAGTACCTCGCACTTGACCAATGACATAATGTCGCCTTTCTTGATGGATGTAACCTTTGCATGGATCTTGTTTCGAGCTCCATATTTCATTTGAAATCACCTCGTTGCACGAAAAATTTGAGATCACTTCGTTATAAACATTTTGGAGTTTCTAACTGCACATGATGGTGCAACCCGAAATCCGAAAAATATTTAATCATTAGATATTTCAATCGATCTATAAGTTTATTAAATAGTTGGATGATTATGGCAGCAACAGATTGGCACCAGATGTGGAAAAACCTCGGTCTTGACCTTGCCAAGCACGACCAATTGCTCGGGGTCCTGCCCGACATCTATAAATCCGTGTACATGGTCCCGCAGAAAAATAGACCTCAGAATATGGGCTTTTTCGAGTTTGTCGTGGGCGACATCCACGGGATTCGCGTGAAGGAGCTCGTGCAAGCAAAAGCAGATGGAAAGGTGATCGTCGGCTCATTCTGCTTGTACGTGCCTGACGAGATCATTCTCGCATTGAACGGCGTGAATATCGGCTTGTGCGGTGGCACGAATTTCTCGAATTTTGCAGTTGAAGGAATCTTGCCAACGAACACGTGTGCACTTATTAAATCAGCACTGGGTTTTGGCCTCGGTAAGATTTGCCCCTACTATGCCATTGCCGACATTCTCATCGGTGAAACGACCTGCGATGGTAAAAAGAAAGCATGGGAAATTCTTGCTAACCACAAGAAAGTGTATGTCATGGAGACCCCGCAGCTCAAGAAGCGCAGGCAAGCCCGGGCTCATTTCATTACCGAGCTCAATGATCTCGTCAAGGCGCTTGAAAAAGCCTCGGGAAAGAAACTCACCACGGAGAACTTGAAAACCGCAATGATAAAAATTTCCAAGAAGCGCGCCCAGCTCAAACGGCTTTACGAGACGCGGAAGGCTAATCCACCCGCGATATCGGGCAAGGATGCATTGCTCGTCTCCCAGATCACATTTTACGACGATCCCGATCGGGAGATCGAGATGATCGGAAAACTGGCAGAGGAATGCGAACAACGTGTCATAAAAGGCGAGGGCGTGGTTCCCAAGGGTACGAAACGCATCTTGCTTTCCGGCACCCCGCAAGCCATTCCCAACTGGAAGCTCCACGACATCATCGAAACGAGCGGTGCCGTCGTGGTGTGCGAGGAAACCTGCACGGGCACCCGGTATTTCGAATCGACTTACGAGATCAGAGGAAACACCACCGGTGAGCTGCTAGAACGCCTTGCTGACCGGTACCTTAGCATCAACTGTGCCTGTTTCAGCCCGAACGATGCACGCATGGAGGACATCAAGCGCCTTGCCAAGGAATACAAGGCTGACGGCGTCATTCTCTACACGCTCACATTCTGCGACCCGTACCAGTACGAGGCCATGACAATCGAAAAAGAATTGAAGAAGGCCGGCATCAAGGTGCTCTCGATCAACACGGACTACGCGGGCGAAGATACTGGGCAGTTGAAGACACGTGTTGAAGCATTTCTCGAATCGCTGAAATGAACTTGAACAATTGTAACACTATTTTTTTACCTTTTCATGAAAGATGATCTCGTCGATCGAGCGCCGCTTATTCGCGGGCGTGTTTCCGATGCCGGCCTCGCCTTCTAGCTGCCGGGGCGCGACCGTCGAGAATTTCTCGTAGACTTTCTCCCTTGGAATGCTCTCGCCTTTTGGGTAACCGACGGGAATGATGCAAGCGACTTCCCAATTGGTCGGGATGCTTAGCACTTTTTTAATATGACTTTTATGTACCCAACCGACCCAGCACGTGCCGAGACCAAGTTCGGCTGCCGTTAAAACGATATGCTCGCCAACAATGCCCATGTCAACGAGTTGATAATTCTTTCCGAGAAACTGGGCGAATTTTTGTGTCCCGGATTTGACCGTACACAGCACAAGGATCACCGGGGCTTTCTCGAACCACGGGTGGCGATTGATGCTCGCAGGTGTTGCATCGCTAAGCGTTGTCTTTAATGCCGCATCCTTCACGACGATGATGCGCCAAGGCTGGCTGTTCGTCGATGACGGTGCAAGCCTGGCAGATTCCAAGATGAGATCGAGCTTCCAATCCTCGATTGGCCGTGGGTCATACTCGCGCACGCTGCGGCGATAGCGGATAATCGCAAATACATCGGATCTTTCCATAATACCACGTGATGGTATGTAGGTAATACTCGAACTTTGTCAGTAAACTCTACTCTAAACTGACACGAGACAAATTACTGCTTACAATGTAGGTAATACTTTAAACTGACATCTTTTCGATCCACTTTCCATCTTGTCAGTCTTAGAGTAGAGCCTACAATACGGTGCTATTCTAACCTGTCATTTTCGAGCACGTGATATTGAATGGGTGGAACGCTAGGATGAGACCAAAATAGTTCGTCACATCCCGGTATCAAGCCGACTTAAGGCC
>JAUQYW010000729.1 GCA_030587525.1 Candidatus Sigynarchaeota archaeon
GCCTCCGCTTTCGTCAGGCCCTGCAAAATTCCATAATGTTTCTGGTTTAAATGCCACGATTTGTGTACAGGAATCCACATTAAATCCATTTCTTCTAGTATAATATTCGCTGTACGAATCGCGCGTTTGTATAACGACGTGAAGACAATGTCAAATGTAAAACCATTCTTTTTTAACAACTTGCCTGTATCCCGCGCTTCACGGATGCCCATTTCGGAGAGTTCCGTTTCCGTCCAACCTGAGAAACGATTTTCAGAGTTAAAAATTGATTCACCATGGCGAACCATAACGATTTTGAGCACCAATGTCATTCACCATTCGTTTTTTCCATCCCAATGGATGATTTCTTTACCCTTATTGATTTTCTCGAGCATCTCAGCGCTAAGATTTGGAAATGCCGGCGTGGGATTACCCTTTAAACCCAATAATTCAAGAGCGCCAAGATTCACGATGCTGCCGGGGATAGAAGTGAGTTGATTATCGCCCAGTTCAAGTATTTTGAGGGATTCATCCTTTCCTATTGAACCCGGGATAGATTTTATCTGATTTCTATTTAGCCAGAGTTCCTTGAGAAAGCAAAGATCTCCGATTGAATCGGGAATCGAGTTGAGCTCGTTGTTATCCACGTTGAGAAATTCCAGTTTCCTTAAACGGCCTATCGAATCAGGGAGAGCGGTCAATTTATTGTTTACCAAATCCATCGATTGAAGTGCCATCAAGTCTCCGATGCTATCTGGTAATGAAATTATCTCGTTGCAACCCAAATTGAGGTATTCGAGTGCTACCAATTTTCCAATAGAAGGTGGCACCTGGCATAAATGGTTAAAGCCCAAACTAAGAAATTCGAGCGATCGCAAGAATCCAATCGTGTCTGGAATCGTGCTCAGCTGGTTATCGCCAAGATCGAGTTTTTTAAGGGACGTGAGTGCGCTCATGTCCTTGGGAAGGGAAGTCAGTTGATTCGAAAACATGATGAGTTCGACGAGTTTCGGCAATTTTCCCCATCCTTCAGGGATTTTGCTAATCCGATTACGCCACAAATGAATGTTTTCGAGCTTCTCCAGGTTTCCTAATGATTCCGGAACTAGAATTAGCATGTTTTCTTGTAAGTTGAGCACTTTGAGTTTAATCAAGTTACCAATCGAATCTGGAAGTGATTCTAATTTGTTATTTTCCAGCGCTAGTTTTTCCAAGGATCGCAAGTTCCCAATGGACTCTGGAAGAGCGCAGAATTTATTTTCGTTTAAGTATAACGTGTGGAGAGATTGAATATTCCCGATCGTGCTAGGCAGCATGGTCAATTGATTATGAGACAAATCAAGAAATTCAAGGGCTGTTAAATCCCCTATCGTATCGGGAATTGACGTTAATCGATTGGAGTGCAAATCGAGAAATTTAAGGGATTTCATGTTCACTAAATTGTCCGGAATACTCGTTAAACCGCAATTACACAAAGAAACTTTCTCTAAACGATTGAAATCCTTGAAAAACGATGAATAATCGAAAAACCGGTTTTCGAATGCGGTAAACCAGGAAAGAGCGCACATGTCTTTCCATGCGACATCCTCGTAATCTGAGTGGTAATCATGGCGGAGTGCCTTTGCATACCATTGCGCGACACGCGCGTGGGCGAGGCTGAATAGGTGCATTTTGTCATCCTCGATCAGCAACCCGTGACCAGTTACAACCTTCAATGCTCTCCAGATGTCATTCCTCGAATCACTGCCTTTTTGTGAATGGATAAAATGATCAACGGTTACGGTTTCATCATTCATGGCTCCATAACATGCCCCGACAAGCACGCGCAAGATCGTTGCTGCGGACATCGATCCTGAAGTGCCGGGTTTCCCGGCCATCTCCTCAACCTGGTTATGCAAATATGCCCGAAGATTATCGGTAATCTGGCTTTCTTTAACAATTTGGGATGGATATTCCATCTCTAGAAGGGCATAACCGATGGTCACGAAATCAGCACCGAATTGCTCCAAGACCCTGTTCACATAGCGATCCATCTCCGGATCATGCGGTAATCGCTTTCTTGTTTCGAGTTCGGTCATATATTTTGCTATTAAATCGTGCTTAGCTTGAAACAATTGTTTTTCATAGCCATTCGTAGTTATCTCGAATAATTTTTCGCACGTCTCCAACTCCCGCATCGTATTTTGCTTGCACTTGTCCTTGATGCCTTCCAAAGACAACCGTGACGTGATTAAAACATGCACGTTCCCCCGCTCTAATAATGGCACCAATGCTGCCAATTTCTCTGCGCTGGTGCCATAATCGAGCCGGTGCAAGTCATCGATGACGAGCAGCCATTCGTTACTGTCCTCGAATATAGAGGCTACGAATGCCTCTATCTCCTTCACATGATTTGCAAAGATGACGTGCTTACCCCCGTGGTGAGCGTCGTAGGCAATAACCTTGGCCATTGTCGTTTTCGAGAATCCGGAACTACCAGTCAATACGATCCAACGGTTCTTTTCGAATAATGCTTGCTTCAATGCTTGCACGAGACCCTCTACCCGGATGATGTATCCGGCTTTAATGTCGATATCATATATCATTCCACGGATTGCACGAGGTTTTAGCATGCGAAAGAAATCCGGCGTTACATCGTTTGTATGCATCACACTATCGTAATTATCATGAGCTGGAATTTTCCCGGCACTGGTGGTGATAGGAATTTTGATGTAATCGGGCAATGGCATATCTCGCGGGTGCAATGTCCCTCGAATGCCGTGGATCCAGCCTTGAACTTCTTGAATATCGACGATCCGGTAATCTGCGAATAATTCTCGATACATGCTTGCCGGCACGAAGAATTTTTGCTTCACGGTTTTTGCATCGAAAGTCTCGTATTCATTCCACATCTCACGGCTCGTGATGTCGAACGGGAGGTCCATGCTTGAAATTTTTCGCGATCCGGGTTCCTTAACCGGCACTGATATGATGGGAATCGCGTGGCCGGTGCCAGTCTTCTTCATGATGCAAAACATAATTTTAGACTTGAAGGACGTCGCTTCCCCTAAACGTGCGATGACGGCGGCGAGCAACACCGAGAAATTGATGCAATTCGTTTCCGCAAGATTCAGGGTGAATTCGGGTGGGTTCACGAGCTGCTGGTTGCGAGCGAATGGCTCAAAAAATAATAGCTCATTCAGCTTGAAATTGCGACCAGCCGGATGGTATTTTGGGAGCCGTTTCAACGTGTTGAGAAACGCCGCAACGACTCGGCATGCGCGATCTTCACCTCTGGACATAATATCATATTTGCTGAATATCTCCCAGAAATCTCCGAAGATGCCAGTTTCTTTGTTTATTCCCGATGTTCTTTCGGTGATGAAGCTGTATGGCGAGCCCGGGATCCACAAAGCAATGGCATCGAGCAAATCGAGACCAGCCAGGGTGCTCGGCCATAGCACCGTCGTAGGATTCGTGAGATGCACTATCCCTGAATGCCATGTAATATGGTTGAAAGGGGCGAATGTCAGCAATGCTGCATCCTTGTTGACGACGCGTTCAACTTCGAAGCCCAAATGGCTCTTGGAATCAAGGATGATCTCAGCATCCCATTCGATAGTCGAAGTCTTGGCCACAGGCCACTCGTCCGTGAACACCAAGCCCCATTCCTTCGTGATCGTTGCGTCGGGAAGCAACGAGCCGATGGCCTTCCGTGCCTCTGCAATGCAGCGGTTACCTTTCCATACGGAAATACTGACCGTGAATTCCCCGGTCTCACGGTTCCCGTCATTGCAGATTTCGGTGGTGAACACGGGCCCGAGTGCGTCGAGCATTCGCCACGCGCGGTTGGCGCCTTTGTCCGGTGGTCGTGGTACATCGTGGTACCAGTGCACGAGCTCGTAAATCTCGTCGAGCATGGGCAGGATCACGTCGTGATGCTTCCGTAACGTGATAGTGACGTGGCGTCGCGGTTGCTGCTGGCTCTGATCGGCGGAGGGCATAGTGATCGCATCGGGGAACGCAAGAGGCGTGCTGCAACGTTCACGGGGCGTTGCTCTTGCATAACTCTAGCCTTGACATGCTATAAAAGGATGATCGGAACTGCGAGATGCAACCTTGGCAACGCGGGATCCTTTCCATACCGGCTATCATTTTTTATTTATTTTCGCACGCTGAAAGGATAATCGGATTGCATTTCATGCAATCTGAACTGCATGGCAAGATCAAGGAATTCGAGACCTTGATGGACATCAAATATTTGAAATGTTAAAAAATAAAAAAAATAGGATCCGGTCGAAAAAGCAAGCCCTAGCCGACGCTGTCCTCGACTTATTTCGCAGGTTTTTTCATTTTGTTGGCGAGATCAAGGAGTTTCGGCGTGTATTCTTCAACAGTCATCGCCGGCGCGCATTTCACGACCTTGTACACCCCTGGAACTGCGATGCGCCATTGGCTGAACAAATGGAGGAGATGTTCCTCCGACTTGCTCTCGATCATGGCAATGCCCCAGTTTTCAGGCGTGACCATCCAGTTCGTCACCTTGGTTCCTTCAAAGGTTATTGCCGCTTTTGAGAGGAGCTCCGCACCTTTGAGCATGTCCAGCGGCGTGATGCTCTCGCTGAGCTCGAAATATGCTATGAATTTCATTCCACTTCACCTCTATACCCTCATTCATGGGTATATGTTGTATCGGAGTCTGCACCTAAAAATCTTCCACCGATCCTTCTCTGGATGTGGGATTGGATAACGATTTATCCATCGGATGAGACCTGGTGTTCATGGTGGAAGGAAAGCTGGCGCGAAGCGTGGGGCCGATTTTGCTCGCGGGAGGAGTCGTGGCCATCGCGTTGTCGATACTCCTTTTCGCATCGTTCTCGATATATCTGTCGAGGGCAGTGGAACATAGCATGCCGTGGGTGAGTGACGGGAGTGCTTTTTTATACGGGATCGCGTTCACGGGGCTTCTTGGCGGGACGGGTATAGCCATCGGTGGATTCTTGCGCGTTACATCTGGTATCACGAGATGGCGCGAAGCGTTGGAACGTGCAATTCCCGGGCGCCCCGGGACGGAAGATCCGGTCATGAAGCGTGCGGTGCTCATCGAACTCTGGTCCCTGCCCTTCATGTCCGTCTTCTTCGCACTCGCGGTCCAAATGGCGGTCATCGGCGGCCTTTACTCGCGGCTGGTGGGCTTCATGGCCGCGGGGTTTCTCTTGCTCGTCATCGGCGGGCTGGCCGTCCTGTTTCGCGGGTTGCTGCAGTCCGAAGCGGTCCGGATTGGCTTCTTTGTCGTTAACGTGGCGCTGCTGGTGTTCTTGACGTGGTTGACGTGGCTGGCGGCGTTCACCGGGTATCGACTCATCTGGGGGTTCGCCGGGTGGGGCACTGGCTTCGGCCTGCGCGTCGTGCTGCAAGACCGGAAGGGGAAACTGCAAGCGACCAAGGCCTGGAGGCAGCGGCTCAAGACGTGGAGCTCTGACCATTTCTCCAGCCGTCAATACAAAACCGTCGCATCATACACGGCGATCCTGGCGCTCTTTGCTGGCCCCGGCGCCTTGCTGATGACTGCCCCGGCGTGGAACTGCCAGACCCACGAGTTCACGGTCACGCCCCAGCAAGCCCAGCAAGCCGACCTGGTCATGTATTACACCAGCGGCTTCTATACTCACCATTACGTAGTCGACATCGCCAAGGAGTTCAACGTGACGCTCACGCTCGGGTGGAACAACGGTGTTGGGTTGCTCAACACGACGAACGGGACGGCAGGGCAGGAGATGGTGCAGTTCATGAAGTACGCCAACGAGCAAGGGGTGCCGATCGAGATATTCCAGACGTATCAAGGGTATCACTGGGAGGATTTTCTCGCCGGACAGGCAGGGGAGGGAGTCTGGACGCTTTTCAAGTCCTGGCTCGTCGATAACAACGTGACCGTGCAATACATGCTCTGGGACATCGAGGACGGGTCCAGGCCCTCGGACATTACCGGCATGGATGCCTTTTTTCCCTTCGTGGAGATCCGGGGCTTGGCACAGCGGACCCGGGAGCTTCCCGCCGTGCGGGCGCAGTTCGAGCGGTTGGTGGCCGACGCCGCGGCCATGGGCGTCAAGACGCGCATCACGACGTTCGGTCCCAGCGACACGTTCGACGGCGACGACGACACGAATCGCCTCGGGGGGTTAATCTCCTACGCGATCGCGGACCTCATCGCGAACGAGTCGGTTGACTACGTGTCCACGATGGCGTACACGAACCACTGGGGAGACATCCCGCCGGAAGAGATGGGAGGATATGAATCCGTCTATGAGAACGCGCGGATGCAGCGGCACTTGCACCCCAACCACGTCGGAATTGATATCGGCAACATCAACGGCGCCGGCGAGACCACGATCGAATCGGTCGTCGATCAGGTAAACTTGGCGATCGCCGGCGGGGCGACGAGCGTGCGTCTCTTCAACGGGGCCAGCTGGGTCAATGGCTGGTCGTACGTGGTCGAAGGGCCCGAATGGGGGTACGATGGCACCCGCGCCTTGTTTGCAGCCATCCGGCAGGGCGGAACGACGCGGTACACCGAGAACACGACGTATCACGTGAACACGTTCCAGCCCTTGTTCCTGGACTGCGTGTTGAACATCATGAAAATGTAGAAGCGTCCGATTGGTAAAGAATCAGATAAAAGAGTCGGAAGGGAAAAACACCTAACATCTACTTGCTAAAAAAAAATGGAGGCGCGGGTTCAATTGAAGGCGTAGGTTCGATTGTAACTGCCGGTTCTTTTTTCTCTGTTTTTTGCATCAAGTACCTTTGTTTTTCCGCGTTACTCGCTTTTTTCTTTTTACTAAAGATAAAAAGAAAAATCGTCATCGATTTATCTACATCCTCGATGCATCTTATACTATGGATGAGAATTTTGGTGCATGGGCACGCACGCCCCCGATGGGCTGGAATAGCTGGGACTGTTTCGGGGCGGCGGTGACTGAAACCGAGGTGCGCGCCAACGCGGACTATATGGCGGAACACCTCGTGCGGTTTGGCTGGGAATACATCGTGGTCGACATCGCGTGGTATAATCCCGGTGCAACGGGATACCCCAGTCCACCGGTCGCGATGGCGATGGATGAGTTTGGCCGCTTGCTCCCGGCGCCCAATCGGTTTCCATCTGCCGCGGATGGGAAGGGCTTCAGACCGCTGGCCGATGAAATCCATGCCAAGGGCTTGAAATTCGGGATCCATATAATGCGGGGCGTCCCCCGCTTGGCTGTCCAGCAGAATTGCCCGATCCACGATTCAACGTTCTATGTAGCCGATATTGCCGATCTCGAATCTAGATGTCATTGGAATCACGACATGTACGGTATCGACATGGCAAAGCCGGGTGCGCAGGAATATCTGGACTCGCTGCTCCAGTTATACGCCGCGTGGGGAGTGGATTACATCAAGCTGGACGATGCAACCCGGGTGCCATATCACGAGGCAGAGATCGCAGGATACCGTAAAGCGATCGACCGGAGCGGCCGGCGCATTGTCTTCAGCCTCTCTCCGGGTCCCAGCCCCATCAAGCGCATCGAGCACCTGCGGGCAAATGCGAATCTCTTCCGGATTTCCTTCGATGTATGGGATAACTGGTGGCAATTGCGCCTCCAGTTCTATCTCTGCGCTCGTTGGGCGCGCTTTATACAAGAGGGGCACTGGCCTGATGCGGACATGCTGCCATTTGGACACATTCGGGTTCACGCATCAACACATGGGTCGGGTTCATGCTCATTTTCGGCTGCGGAGCAGAGAGCGCTGATGACGTTGTATGTAATCTTCAAATCCCCGCTGATGTTCGGGGGACACATGCCCGATAATGATCCATCGACATTGAGTCTTTTAACGAATCCCAACGTGCTTTATATGCACCGGAATAGCACGGAAAACCGTGCATTGTATACCCGAATCGGTTCGGCTGCGTGGACGGCAAGAGACCAAGAATCGGGGGACATTTACATAGCGTTCTTCAATTTTTGGAGGCACCGGCCGCTCAAAATGACGATATCTGCAAAAGCCGTGAACGTCAGCCGAACCTTCACGGTTCGAGACGTGTGGGCGCAGCGCGATTTGGGCACTTGTGACAAGAAATTTACATCTGAAATCGAGCCACATGGCACGGGGCTGTATAAATTGCACGCAGCAAAGCTGACATAGATTTCACGCACATCTGACAAGGATGGACGGCTAAACAGGCTCCTAGCTCTGGAATGAAACTTATTAACGACAAATTTTCAAGTAAACTAAGCGCTCGTGAGTAGTCATTGTTCATTCCGTTCTTGACCCAACTCGATATATGTAGGATTGGAATGTCAAAGTAGTCAAACGTCTGTGAAAATTGGCAAATAGAGAGGAATAAAGCATGAGAAAATTACGAGCCACGAATCTCACGATTTGCGCGATTGCTTTCCTAAGCCTTACGATTGCTACATTATCGTTAGGAATTCAAACAACTGATAATAACACACCATATTCAAGGTTGAAATCTAAACCCTTAGCCTCAGCAGACTCAAGCAATCTCACCATTACCAGTATTCAAGACATGAGCGGTCAGTCCGTTTATGTTGGTGGTCAAGCATATACCGTGCGAGTGAATTACAATAATTCTGGGACGCTCGACGCGATGACCGTGGATGGAGTGCTCATGTATAATGGTTATTCGCATATATCGTCAGATAATCCAGGATCTATATTGGTCAGCGCCGGTTCAACGGCTTACCAGCAATTCACCATCACCGTGTCGCCGGGCGCGACAACTGCAGTAGTCATTTTCGATTGCATCGCCACGGGTCTCGAAGAGACCACCTTGCAACCAATATCCGTGATATCGAACGACAACGACCTCCACATGAACGTTCAAGCGCAAGCCCAGCTCGGCATCACCAGCGTGGTGGACAGGACGGGAACGGCACCGTACTGGCGAGGGGAGACATTCTCTGTTCGGGTGACAATCCAGAACAGTGGCGGCACCAATGCCTTGAACGTGGACTCGACGTTGAGTTTCAATGGCTATTCGCAAATGTCAACCAGTAATCCGTCGCCGGTGCTCGTGTCAGCAGGCTTATCGGCGTACCAGGACTTCACGGTCACGGTCGGAGGTTCCGCGACGACTGCGATGGTCGAAATTGATGCCTTGGCAACTGGCAGCGAGGAATTCACGTTCCGGGTAGTAATGGCATCGACGAACTCATCCACGGACTTGCACGTCCAGGTCGGCCAAGAAGCCGCAGTTCTTGCCATCACGAGCATCCAGGACATGACCGGGCATAGTATTTACTATGGTGGGGAAACAATCGTCATCCGGGTCATGTACTCGAACACGGGATTATGGAATGCACTGAACGTTGATGGGGTGTCAAATTTCAATGGGTACACGTTCTTGTCCGCGAGCAATCCGGCTCCTGTCCTGGTCAGCGCTTGCTCAACAGCATACCAGGAATTTACCATCACCGTTTCGGCCGGGGCAACGACCGCGGCGGTCACGATCGACTGCGATACTACAGGCACCGAACAATTCACGATGCGTACGTTATATGTGTCATCGAATGCGAACGACCTCCACGTGAATGTCCAGGCTCAGGCGCAGCTCAGCATCACCGACGTCGTGGACATGACAGGGACGATGCCGTATTGGCAAGGTGAAACCTTCACGATTCGAATAACATATCAGAATAACGGTGGCATTGACACCTTGAACGTGGATTCGACTTTAAGCTTCAATGGTTATGCGCACATGACAGCGAGCGATCCAGCGCCGGTAGTCTTGGCTGCTGGCTCATCGGCCTACCAGGACTTCACTGTGACAATCGGGGTTTCCGCGACGGCTGCAATAGTCGAGATTGATGCGACGACAACGGGGAACGAAAACGGGACGGGACGGGAACTATCGACGGTTACTGATTCCGCAAATGACCTCCACGTGCAGATCGGTCAAGATATGGCAAATCTTACTATCATAAGCATCCAGGACTTTACGGGGAATGGCACCTACGTCGGCGGGGGAACATTCGTCATTCGTGTCACGTACAGCAATAGCGGCGAATTAGAAGCGCAATCCGTCGACGGGATTCTCGATTTCAACGGATATACGTTCATGACATCGAACAATCCGGCTCCTGTCCTGGTCAGCGCCGGTTCAACAGCATACCAGGAATTCACGATCCTTCTTTCAGCTGGCGCCACGACCGGTGCGATCACGATCGATTGCAATGCCACGGGTATTGAAGAGCTCACGATGCAGCCAATCTCTGCTTTATCGAACGAGAACGACCTGCACGTTAATGTCCAAGCACAAGCGCAGCTCAACATCACTATCGTCTTGGACACTACGGCGACTGCACCTTACTGGCGAGGGGAGACCTTCACGGTTCGAATAACATACCAAAACAACGGTGGAACCGATGTCTTGAACGCGGATTCGATATTGAGTTTCAGCAGCTATGCGTACTTGTCGGCGAGTAACCCGGTTCCGGTATTAGTTGCAGCGGGCTCGTCAGCGTACCAGGATTTCATCATAGCGGTTGGGATGTCCGCGACGACGGCGATGGTCGAGATCGATGCGGCGGTAATTGGTCATGAACAATACACGGGGCGGGTGCTGTTGAACGTAACGGACGCTGCAAACGACCTCCATGTGCAAATCGGTCAGGAGAACGCCAGTCTTGCCATCACGAGCATCCAGGACATGACAGGGAATGGTACCTATGTCGGCGGGGAAATGTTCGTTATCCGCGTCACGTACAACAATACGGGATTATTGGATGCGCAAAACGTTGACGGATTGCTTTATTTCAATGGGTATCTATCCATATCAACGAGCAATCCGCTTCCTGTCACAGTCCCTGCCGGTTCAATAGCGTACCAGGAGTTCACTGTCACCTTCTCGGTTGCCGCGACGACTGCGACGGTCACGATCGATTGTAACGCCACGGGTATCGAAGAGCTCACGATGCAACCTGTCTCTGCATTATCAAACGAGAACGATCTCCACGTTACCGTCCAAGCACAAGCGCAGCTCAACATCACTAGCGTCTTGGATATAACGGGGAATGCACCATATTGGCGAGGAGAGACCTTCACGGTTCGTGTTACATACCATAACGGGGGCGGCACCGATGCCTTGAACGTGGATTCCACTTTGAATTTCAACAGTTATGCGCACATGACAACGAGCGATCCGGTACCGGTAGTCGTATCTGCTGGCTCATCGGCATACCAGGACTTCACGGTCACGGTCAGGATTTCCGCGACGACCGCGATGGTCGAGATCGATGCTATGACGAGCGGGAACGAGAATAACACGGGCCGGTTGCTGGAAACCGCGACGGGCTCGAATAATGACCTCCATGTGCAAATCACCTATGATCTCGATTACTTTTCTGTGACCATCAGCGTTGATCTTTCTTTCGATGATATTCACATCGATGATGAATTGACGTTCTATTCGGTTCCGGTGAACGTTACAGGATTAATAATTGGATATTTATGGGATTTTGGCGATGGAACAACATCTACTCTAGAAAGTCCTGTTCACGCGTACGATGAGCCTGGAACTTACCAAATATTCCTTACGGTTCTTTTTGATAATGGGATGAATGCAAGTGCATCACATGATATCATCGTGAAAGAACCCGAGAATGATGGGAATTCTTCATGGTTTATAATAATCATCATTGTCGTGTCCCTTGGCAGCGTTTTCACGATTTCTACATTTTCTTACAAGCGCGTGCGCGTGAACCGAAAGAATGGATCCCACTTGAAGAGAAAAATCAAGGGCATCAAGTCATATGTTGATCCAGCCGTGCCAATGGACGGCGTGATCAAGCCGGAATTCGCCGATCAAGAAGAAATAGAAGCGAAACAACCTGTGAATGCCACCGACGGTTCAATCCGGCGAATGCGAGTGTTTTCCGCAGAAGTTTTAGAATATGTTAATAGGTTGTCTCTCCCAAGCAACGATAAGGACGAGATTCTCGGGGAAATCAAGGATTTGGCACCAGATGAACAATTGAAACTGCTTAATTCCATTTTCAAGGAAGGAGGAGGCAATGGCAGCATATGAAACCTGAAAAGGAAGTTGCGTATCCCGTTGAGAAGGATCAGGTGGTAAAACGGGATTTGACAAATTCCCAAGCCATCCCCTCTAATCAAAGCTCGATAGAACTACGGGATCGGATCCTCCAAATCGCAAATACCTACATTGATAAGCATTACATCATCGATCTCTCGGATTTGTTGTTTAATTGCTATAAGTCCATCAAGAATTTCGACAAAAACGATATCAACAAGGAGATCGACAAGATGATCAAAGATAAATTCTTCTTTAATGGAAAGGCGCTCACGAAACCCGGTGTTCTTATCAATGAGAACCGAAAAGAATTCTTTAACATCGTCACTGCTAATCCTGGCATTAATTTCTCTGGAATTCGTGAAATCACGCAGAAGGGAAATCATCTCCTAGCGTGGCATCTCTCGGTCCTCGAAAAGTTTGGCTTTATCCGTTCGAGCGCGATCGAGGGAAACCAGGTTTATTTTCCATCCGAAGTCCCGACGGAGCATGCAAAACTGTTTTTTGCCATGAGAAAACCGGGTGTTAGGGAAATCCTTCAAATAATAGAGAAAGGGAAGGCTGCGAGTTTCAAGCACATTAAAACTTTTTTTCCTGTCGCGCAATCCACTATTTTTCAACGATTAAAGAAACTCGTGGAATATGGACTCATCAAGGAGCAGTTTGTTGAAAACGAGGAGCCAATCTTCGTTATCAATCAAGAGCATGAAGAATTCGTAAAAAAAATGTTGAAAGAATGAAAAAAGAAAAAAAAGACGCGCTTATTCATTTTTCCCGATTATTGCTTTCATTTCCTTCGTTCTTGGCTATTTTCCCTTTTTTGTGCTCGTCATCTGCCTTGTTATCCGCTTGCTGGCCGGCCGGCGCTGCCGTGGCAGGCTCGATCGCTTTCAGCGATGGGTCGAGTGGCTTCTGGCATGCCCAGCACCTGTTCTCGATGTTCTTGAGCGCTTCGACGCATTTCACGCAATAGTATGCGCCGCACGAAGGGCAGATGAACGTGTAGCCGTCGACGGGCCCTTGTGGACGAGGCAATAATACTTTTCTTTCAAGAGGACCATGTCGTCTTCGGTTATGACCTCGTCCTTGTATCGTTGCAAAGTTATTGCCTTATCCTTTTTTGCTGGCGGAAGTCTCCCCACGCTCAGGTCTTTGCTGTTGTCCTTCTTGGCCTTGGATCGCGACGTCAAGAACGCGAGAAGGCAATAAAAGCTTATGAAGATGGAAAAGTGTCTTTCGGGAAGGCCTCAGAAATCGCCGGCTTGAATCTCTGGGATTGGATCGACGAGATGCATCGCCGGGACGTGCATTGGCAATTCTCAGTTACGGATGCCCAGCAAGAACTGGAAACCAGGCGGAATAGAAAGTAATTAAACGAACCTACTTTCGTCCGATGGACACTTAACCATTTGATAGTAGAAAATCAGCGAATCCACGATTATTCTATCCATTTTCGGTCATACTCCCAACCTTGCGGAAAAAAAGAGCTGTGAACTATCCCAATCTAAAGACAATCTAAAGACTGGGGCTTCCCACGAGTGAATCGCTGCTTCTACCACGAGCGAGCCCGTGTATCGTGGCAAATCGTTCTACCGCTTTCGGGAAGCGATTCAAGAACGATTCCCCGTTCACGGAGGGGTTCGGCAATAGGAAATCGTACTTCTTTTATATGTTAAAATTAATTAATTCGATAGCTTCCCATCCTTGGTTTTTTCGGCCTTGTTCCACGCAGCAAATTGGCGATCAAGGTTCTCGATCGCGCTTCCAAGGTCCTCGATACTATCCGCATTCACGACCCGCGGTGCAACCAGGTCCGCATTGAGCGGTTTAACGACGATTTGCTCGGTGGTCATGGATTCAACCAGCCGCTCGTATTGCCGTTCGACTTGCACGGCAAGATTGGCCATGGCATTGCGAAATTCGATCTTTTTTTGATGCAGCACTGCCGTTTCTGCCGATCCCGCGGTACCTGTTTTTGGATCCTTCATCCACGCATCTACTTTTTGCATTAAATCACCGATCGCGAGCGTGTCATAGGCCACCCCGTTAATGACCACCTTTCCGAAGGTGACGTCGAACCGCTTGCGCAAGTCTTGGAGTGCAATCATGCCATCTTGCAGGTTGCCGCGAGTGATCGTGGCGGCGATGAGATTGTACTCCGCCTCAAACTTCTTGTATTCGACGAAAAGCCTCGCATATTCGGCCTGGCTCTCTATATCTTGAATTAACGATTGAAACTTCGCCATATCAGCCACGTTATAAGCAGCTTGCGCGACTGCGAGCCGCTCGGCAGTGATATCCTTCATCATATAGAGCAATTTCATCAAGCTCTCATAATCCCTGGAAGTTTTAGCCGCCTCGCTCTGTTGCTGCAATTCATTGTACTTCAACACGAATATTGCATCATAAACGCTGGGTAACATGGACTCGATGGCTTTGACCTTCAGCTTGAGTTTTTCAACGATCCCGGCCATACCCATGGCCTGCAAGGAGTTCATGGCACTTACATACTGCCTGTGCTCGGCCACCAGGTAGGTCTTGGCATCTTCATAATCCTTGTTCCCGATTGCCTCGAGTGCAAGAACGTGAAGCTTGTTGATGTTTGCCAAGAGTTCTTCGGGCTTGGTTGATTGAAAGTTGATTATGTCGAGATTATTATCGAGATTCTTTTTATAACTTCCTGAATCAATAATGTTGAAGATTGCTCCAAACTGGGTAACTATTCGATCAACAGTCTTGTCAAAATCGGAGGCCAGCACTTTTCCCCCGGATGGCGTGCGAAGTTCAATGGTCAAAATGTCCCGATTCATCTCCTTGCATACCTCGGCAACAACGTCGAAAAAAGAGTCGGCACCCACCGCCTGGAATACACGGGTTTGAGGACCTTCCTTGGAACCTACCATGAATTTAATTTGTCTCGTCGCTGCCATCAATACCACCGATCGAATATGAACGCTAGGGTTTTAAGGATATATCCGTTTTTCCCCTAAAAACGTTCATTCGAATTCGAAAGAGCTTCCATTACATCTAGTCAATAAATGCCGAGAGACACATTCATCTTCTTATTTGGCAGCCTTTTTTGTTAAATCACGAAAAAAATAAGAAATTAAATATCTTGGCCTTTCAAGCCTTCCTCGTCATTGCTGAACGCGATGCCAGAAATCGTGTCCCGCCACTGAAGGATAGCGTCGACCACCTCGTGTTCCTCGACGAGCAGCGCATACCCGGTTATGATGGTGTAGATTAGGCGCTTGATCCGCGCCGCGTCACCAGCCATCACGGCGTCGTCGATGACCGATTCGAGATCCGCGGGCAATATGCCTTGTCGGTTAGATGCTTTCGGCGGCACGTGCTTCGGCATCGCTTTCGAGACGTTTTCCTGGAGCCGTGCTTTCACCGCTTCGATGATTTGCCCCTTGAGGCTTCTCCAGTCATATTCCCGTCAGCACGGTTCTTGGAAGGGGGGTGGGCTGCAACGCCCGCCCTCTATTCAGCGCGTCCGTGAAGATAGCTGGCAATATCGACAAGAACGGCATAGTACTCGACTTCCTGGAGCCCAATAAAACACGATGATTTTTCTTGGTTGAAAGAAACATATCACCCAATGAAACACACGTTCATCTTTCTTGCCTTGGTATTGGGCATATCCTGTATTCCGGCCTTTGGGTTTTATCCCCCGACATCCGCCGCGGAAACCGGGCAAACTGAAAAATCCGGTACCGAGATTGCCGTGGGTGCTATCCGGTGGGACGCGTGGTATGAAAATCCCGCTCCCGAATCCACGAATTGGAACATCTCCGATCTGGTGGAGCAAACGCTTGCGCCCGAGAAATATCATCATCGCGTGCCGTTCTTCGCAAACATCACGAGCAACGGCAGCGTGGAGATGCCAGTTGCAAGCCAGGATCTCATCGATCGAGAAATCAACCTTGCCAAGAACGGCGGCATCGATTACTGGGCGTATTGCTGGTACAGGAACGGGACCGGCATGGAATTGGCACGGCTGCTCCATCAATCCAGTGCTTATCGAAACGAGGTTAACATGTGCGCTATTCTCGAAAACGTCCATTTCAACACCGAACAAGATATCGATGGCTTGATCCACGCGTTCACGCTGGATCATTATCAAAGGGTGATGGGCGATCGACCGCTGGTGTATTTTTTCAGCGTTGAAAATATCACCGCCACGACCATCCAACGGTTGCGGGAAAGATGCACTGAAGAGGGCCTGCCATCGCCATACGTCGTGCTGCTGAGCTGGAATGCGACCATGCCGGACATCATCACCTCGGTCGGGGCGGACGCTGCAAGCGCGTACGTGACCACGGGGGAAGACGGCGCCCCTTTCCAACAAAATATGGTCAAGGAACAGGGTAGGTGGGAAGACTGGAGACGGCAGGGATTGAAAGTGATCCCTATCGTGACTACCGGGTGGGACCCGCGCCCCCGGAAAGAAACGCATGTCGGTTGGGAGAACCTATACGCGGACAATTCGTGGATTCAAGCGGGTACAGCTCAAGATATCGCCCAACAACTCGCCTTGTCGATGCTCTGGGTCAAGGATAATCCCGAGTCCGCAGAGGCACGAGCTGTCCTCATATACGCGTGGAACGAGTTCGACGAGGGCGGGTGGATCGCGCCAACACGATCCGATATTCAAGACAACGGGACGATCGTTCCCGAACGGCTCGATGCCATCGCCCAGATGCGTGCCCTATTTGTCCGGGATCCCGAATCTTTCCGCCCGAAGTCAAACCCGTGGTTATTCATCGTTCCTATCGCCCTCCTCGGTCTGGGTGGCGTTTCTCTCATTGCGCGTGCAAAGGACGTAAAAAGGGTGAAGAGCAAAGAACGCGTGGATTGAATAATCCACAAGCTTCTGCTGCCGGCGACATCAAACACCCACTTAATGCACGTATTCATCGTGAATTTTCGACGAATACATTCACAAGAATATCCATTTGTGTTTGCGGTTTTATAACGAATAAAGGTTTATTTTCATGACAGATATCTCATCTATTATTGATTGAATGAGCGTGAAACCAATGGACGTGATGGAAACAATCATGAAACGGCGATCCATACGTGCCTTTCTGGATAAAAAAGTGCCGGCCACTGAATTGGAAAACATCGCAAAGGCGGGGTTAATGGCACCATCCGCTAGCAACATGCAACCGTGGAACTTCGTGTTTGTTACGAACGCGGCCAAGCGGCTGGCGATCGGCAAGGGATTTCAGAAATTCATCTCCCAAGCGCCGCTGATCATCGTGGGTACTGTTGATAAAAAAGTAAACGAGAGCTGGAACGTTGTCGATTGCGCGATCGCCTTGCAAAATATTGTCCTATATTGCACTTCCGTCAATCTTGGCACGTGTTGGGTCGGTGCATTTGACAAGGAACGTACCCGAAAGATATGCAATATTCCTGATAGCCATAAAGTCATCGCCCTGATCGTCGTCGGGTACGCGGATCCTGCTTTCCCAACGAGCAACTTTTTCCGAAAGGACTTGGACGAGGCTGCATTTCTGGACGAGTGGGACAAGCCGTTGACAGGCGAGCATTAAAATCGTCACGTGAACACGTTCCAGCCCTTGTTCCTAGATTGCGTGTGGAATATCAAAAAAATATATTTGCGGATAATTCCTAATGTGAAAAAGAAGCCTCTTTGATTCTTGTATAAAGGTAGAACGTGACTTCAATGGATCTTTCGCAAAAGAACGAGCTCCTCTGCATCGGCATCGCAAGCCACTTGATGAAGGCGCTTGATATCGCGATTGTCGAGTGGATGGAAAGTATTACCGGTAAAAAAGTGCATGATGCATCACGTGTGCCGCCATTGATCGAAACTTACGTGCGGGTGGTGAAGGAATCGGGGATCGGCAGGATTTTCATCGAGGAGGAGGATGGCCGTGAAGACACGTTGCAGGATTCATGTCAAGCTCCCTTGTACGATATGCTTCGACCATTTATCCAAGAATTCATTCCCGTCTCCCCGGGTTCAATTGGAACCTTGGATGACCAAGGTCTTGCCTTGCTCGAATATCAGTACGCGCAAAATATTGGCCGGGTACTTGTACAAAGACCGGGAGCGTATGTTTTCTTGGTCGGCGGCGGTCACTTGCCAGAAAAGCCCGAGCACGAATCCCCGGTCGAATTCGCGCTGAAATTGATGGGCATCGGCGTACACTGCACCTATCGAAATTTTTTGGAAATATACGCCGAGAATCACGTGCAGAGACTCGAAACGAGAAAGCAATATCTCAAGGAAATGATTAAAAAAAACGATACGATGGAAAGGAATTAATCGACTGATTTCCTTAATAATAGCATAAATATCGTTTATCTCCATTCCGATTGGTCTCGAATGTTACATATTCGTTATTGCCGATAATGGCCAGATCCTTGACGCTGAATGCCCAATCATCTAAAGAAATCTCTTTGTATGGCCATCATTATTATACAAGCACGGATATCAGCGAACAACTGAAACAGCCCTTGAACGTCGCCGAAATGAAGGATTTCCAAATCCCGGGTATTAAAGTTTCTTCTGCAAGAATGGAGCACGATGGCATCACGATAAACTTTGAAAGGGAAGCCAAGTCTCCCAAAATCGTGACGCTTGATGCCATTTATTTCAAAGAGTCGTTGCTTGATACTAGCTTACTAGAGACGATATTCAATGAAGACAAGCTACAATATGTAAAGGAATTAGAAGGATCCGGTTTAGCCGAGCAATTCTTCATTTTCAAGGATAGAATCGAAACGGATTTGACACGATCGAAGAATAGAACTATGCTCTTGCCAATTAAACCATCATTTGATAAGCGGCTCTTTCCAAGGAGATTTCACATCACGTATCATTATGAGTCTTACTTTGTTGACGAATTAACTGTAGATCTAGATCAGTGAAAGAGAATGAGCTGAAGAGGGCGCCGATGTCTTGGCTCGGGCCGATCATGAGCCAGTCGGATAACATTTCTGCATGTTAAAGCTGCTATCTTTAATTGGAGAGTGGTCGATTTATCAAATCGATACGAGTGAAGCGAAATGAGCTATGGCATACAACTGTGAAAAGTGCGGCGAAACCATCTCCGAAACCCAGTATTACAAGTTCCAAGCAATGTGCCCGGCATGCGTGCGAAAATTCGTGCACGGCATCGATGAATCGCCGCCACGAGCAGGAACGATCCAAGGAAGCCCGGGCGAGAAGATTCAAGCGTTTGTCGCCGCCCACAAGGATCACCTTTTTTATGCCATCATCGCGGGCGTGTATATCATGCTCATCGTGTTCTGCTTCACGTCTCCCTCGCTATCATCCGTGTGGGGCAGCGGCATTACCATCCTCAGCATCGTCTCGCTGTGCATCTACACGAGAATTAAGGAACGGCCCCGGCTGGAAAAAAAGGAACATTAAATCCTCGGGAACTCAAAGTGAATAGAAATGTTGATCTGCGTTGTCTGCCAAAAGGAAATTCACAGGTTCGGCGAGATTTATTGGACTTGTGATAGATGTAATGCAAAGATTATGCATCTAAGTTGCCGGATCAAATACCCGAGTTATTGGCTTTCGGGTAACAAATTGAATGAGATCAACGAGAGGGCTGCGTTTTGCCCGACATGCTTCGAGAAAGTAAAGAAGGAGAAGGAAAATCCGGCTAAATTATGGAAAGACTCGACTCCATCGAGTGCAATGGCGCCAGATCATGGAGCCAAGCTTGATCAGCCCGAAGATTTGCTCAAGAGTATTAATGCGCTGCATCAATCCGCGAAAGAAGCGATCACGCGGCGAGATCTTGGCCAGGCTGAGACTTATTTGTCGTCAGAAGTGGAACAATACACGAAAGCGGTCGAAATGTTCAACCGCCTCGGCGTGCCGGCGACGGCCGAGAAGGTTCGCACGAAGCAGCGTGAGGTCGGCGATATTCTCTACGCGGTGCGAAGTGAGCGATTCTCGCAAGAATACGATGCCTTGTACCAATCCTTCGAGGCAGCGAAGACGAAGGAAGAATTCTCGGAAATTCAATCGATATTATCGATTATGAAGGAAAGCATCGCCTCGCGATTGAACCTCGCCGAGACGACAAAACACTCGCAAGATGCTGAAAAGTTTCGCATTTTGCTGCGGGACGTCGAAAGCCAGATAATGTACAACAATTTCTTCGTCCAATACAAGTACCATGAATCGAAATACAATAATATAGTTGCCACGGTGAACCAAGGCAAGCTATCCAGAGCATTGGAATCATTAAACCAGTTACGATCCGAATTTGATAAGTTCCTCGAAAAGAATCGCCGGAAAATGAAGAAGAAATCAACAGCCGCCGATAGCACCGAGTTGTCGAAGATTCACCAGGCAAACCAGTCCCTGCTTCAAGCTATGGAAACGTTGAAGGCACAAATCCAAGGGCAATATGACCGCATGATCGATGCCACGACGAGTGACAAGCTATCGGTTACTACCCTCGTGGCCGACATCATAGCACCGCATCTCATGACCTCGGATAAAGAGAAGGAAAGTGCCGATTTCCTTGCTATGCTCGATAAGCAATTCGATGCGTGGGATAAAGGCGAGAAAGAAAAGAAAGACAAGATTTAACCTCTCCTAAATAACAAGGTTTCCACGTATTTGATACGCGGCGCGCTAGTATTGTTCACCAAATGCTTGGATCGCATATGAAGGCATGAGCGAGCAATCGATGCGACCAGGGGAGTAAAGCGGTGTTTATTTCGTCCCATTGCCAGCCATGCTGGTGACGCTGGAAACTTTATTACCGCGGGCATGAATAGGATTGTCCATGAGCGAACAGTGGCGAACTGTGCGGGTGTTCATCAGCAGCACGTTCCGTGATATGCACGCCGAGCGGGATTGGCTCGTACGGGTGGTATTCCCCGAGCTACGTGAGCGCTGCGCAAAGCGGAAACTGCATCTCGTTGATATTGACTTGCGATGGGGTGTGACCGAAGCCGAGGCGGAGCAAGGCAAGGCGCTGGAAATATGCCTCGACGAAATCGATAAATCTCGGCCGTTCTTCATCGCAATACTTGGCGAGCGCTACGGATACGTGCCAGCCAAGCTGCCCGGCGAAGCGATAATCGAGCGCCCCTGGCTCGCTGGATATGATGGCCATTCGCTGACCGCACTGGAGATCGTACACTGCGTGCTGCGGGAGCCTGCTATGGCCGGCTATTGCTTCTTCTACTTCCGCGATCCCCGTGTCATCGAATCCATTCCCGAAGATAAACGGAAAGACTTCACCAGCGAATTATCCGATGCCGCTCGGAAAGTCGCCGCGCTCAAGGGCAAGATCGAAGCGACGGGGCGCCCGGTTATGAAAGATTATCCGTGTTGCTGGGATGTTGCTGAAGGCCATCTCGTCGGGCTGGAGAATCTTGGCGCCCGTATCCTCGATGATCTTTGGACTGCCATAGATACCAAGTATCCGGAAAGCGAGCAAGCATTAGATCCCGTCGCTGTAGAGCGATCGTTGCACGAACAGTTCATCGAGGAACACACGCTCGTCTATGTCGGCCGGGACGCGGAAATGGAGAATGTCACGGCACATATCGAGGAGGACGACTATCGCCCCGTGGTCATCACAGGTGAGTCCGGCTGTGGTAAATCGGCATTCCTCGCCGCGTGGTGCAAACGGTACGCCGCGTCGCATCCAAATCATCTAATTCTCCCTTATTTCATCGGCGCCAGCCCTGGTTCCGCCGATCATTATCAGCTCCTTAAAGCCATTTGTATGGAGCTTAAGTATCAGTTAGCACTCCGAGGAGAAATTCCCGAGGACGAGATGGAATTGCCGAGGACCCTATCTACCCTACTTGCCGAAGGATCGACCAAGCGACCGCGCATCGTTATCGTGCTCGACGGGCTCGACCAACTCTTGCCCGGCGGCGCGGCGCACGGGCTCGGCTGGATCCTCGATTGCTTATCCGGGAGCACTCGGCTCGTAGCTAGCACGCTGGCAGGTGATTGCCTGGAGTCGTTACATCGTCGGCAATCTATCGAAATCACGCTCGCACCATTAAATATAGACGAGCGCCGTGCTATCGTAGTGCAGATGCTCGACCGCTGGCGGCGCAAGCTCGACGAACGACAGCTTTCCGCATTGCTTGCCCACGAAGCAACCGCCAGCCCCTTGTATCTCAAGGTGGCGCTGGAGGAACTTAAAGTCTTCGGCCAATTCGACCAATTGCTTCCATTCATCGGTAGCCTCGCTGCAGATATAACCGGCCTCTTCGACCAGGTACTCGCACGACTTGAGAACGATCACGGGCGTGACCTCGTGGCCACGGCGATGGTAGCAATTTATTGCTCGCGCCACGGGCTTGCTGAAGCCGAGCTGCTCGACCTGCTGAACAGCCCCTCAAGTGCTCAGCTACCGCGGGTGACGTGGGCCCGATTGGCAAGAGGTGCCAAGGCTTACTTCGTGCAGCGCGGGGAATTCACAAGTTTCTTTCACCGTCAGCTTGGCGATGCAGTGACAACGCGATATGCAGCATTGATCGTGAAAACACGATGTATACTTGCAAACTATTTCTCAACGGCCCCCATTGCGCGTCGGCTCGAAGAATATCCCTATCAACTACGCCTCGGAGGTGATTTCGCCCGGCTCGCGACCGTGTTAGCCGATCTCGACTTATTCACGTTGGCCAGGCAAGCGGGGCGCACGAGCGAATGGAAAGATCACTGGCACGCAGTAGGTGACCACGCCGACCCCACGCGCCTGTATCGCGCGGCACTCGATGCACGGGAGCAAGCCAGGACGTCTCAAGCCGAAATTAATCGATTGAACGCGGATGTCGGTACGTTCTTGCAGCATCTCCTCATGGGTGAAAATATGGAGGGCCATAAACTTCCTCTCCAAGAGGCTCTCGATCGTGCGATTATGTCTGCTTTACCGATGTTACTAAGAGCAGTTAGCGCTAATGAAAAAGACCTCCTTGAGCCTACCCTTCGCGAAGGACTCGCTGCCGATGAAGAAGTCTTCGGTCCAGACGACCCACACGTCGCCACGACCCTCACCGACCTTGCCTCGCTTTTGCATGACCGGGGCGACCTTAGCGGGGCCGAACCACTCCTCCGCAGAGCACTCGCCATTAGGGAGAAATCTCTCGGTCTGAATCACGCAGATACCAAGGCCATCAAGCAACAGTTAGATAACCTCCGCGCTGAAATCGCGAGGAAAGAGTCGAGATGAAACTATCTCTCAACATCAAATAACGGGAATACAATAATTTTGCAAGAGCCTTGCTCGCGAGGATCGATCATAAGCACGTTGAGCAATCGAAAGGAGATGGCGCAGGCCTGCAAAGGTAGCGGCGGGTTTTTCGTTCGGGTGTTCATGCTATCGAGCTCAGGCACGATTGTTTACCAGAACGTTTTCTGGATGAATGCGATGCAAAGATCTCGAAATTGATGAAATCGCTCGCTGATTAATATGTTTAATTGTTTAATATTTGAATCTACAATCTACAAGGAGTGCCGGATGAAAAACCGTCGACGTGCAAGATGTAGACGATCCCGTTTCGATCACCGGCGGCAAGCAAACCCCGTGCAAACATATCTATCGATTTTATTTCCCCACCGGCGAAGAATGTACAAATCAAGCGTTCTGA
>JAUQYW010000106.1 GCA_030587525.1 Candidatus Sigynarchaeota archaeon
TTTCCGCCTTCACGGCGTTCATGGCTGCGATCTTGTTCCAGTATGGGCAGTTACCGTCCCCGATCTTGAAACCTTCCTTGGTCACGTGTCCCGGCATTCCCTTTCCGGTCTTTGAATTCACCACCTTGAATTCCCAGGTCTTGTAATGGCCACATTGCGCGCATTGGCCCACGTTTGTCTTGTATTGCTTGCTCTTATCAATGACCAGGCCATCGCCGGTCGTCTCGATTCGCTCCGTCTCGCTCATCGTTATCACATGGATACCGATTGATCGATATAAAACCCGTCAATCGCGAGTTTGAACTGCCAGAGTCGACAAAATTTCTGAACAAGGTCACGGAAGGATAATGCACCTGGGTACTTGGAACGCTTTGGGCGTTCGAATATCATAGGAGAATATTAATCGATTCGTTGATTAATGGCCTTGTCATCCACGTCAAAATCGATCGCAAGGAAAAATCTATGGAGTCGTCGGAGACCCTTTTAAAATGGAAGGCTGAGCAAGCCGAGGTAAAGGCGCTATATAATTCCATAAAAAACGGGAATGAGAAAGTACGGTACCGGATCGACCCGGCCGTGGCAATAAAATTAAAGAAGACCTATGCATCGATCATCCATGACTATATTGAGTTATACAAGGAAGAATTCGAGGCTTTTTTCAAGGTCAAGCACGTGCCCGCGATCGCGTTCGACATGGAAGAAGTGCACACGTATACCGCCGGCTCGAACCAATCCATTTGCCTGCTCGGCATCTTGCTCAATCCCGACCTGACGTTCGAGATCTACTTCGATTCGATCAAGCGCCCGCCGTGCGATGCTGAAACACAAGGATTAGACGATGAGTTCTCCGATTGGCTCCAAACCAAGAGAAAAAAGCTGTGCCTGGTAACACATGGATCCAACCAGAAAGAACGGGCGATCGTGAGAAAGGTGGAGTGCGAGACACAGAACACGGAAACGCTCTTGCTGGCAATATTGAAGCAAGCCAAGTATCCCGAACCTCTAAAACCGAACATTCACGCGTTCGAGCAGATGATAGGTTTCCAACGCCGGGGATGCATGTTTATCAAGCATTCCAAGGAAACAGAGGTGCCGAGGAAAGGTTTAGCGCTGCTCTTTCCCTTCCAAGCGAAATTAAGTATGTGGAGCTTGTCGGCAGGAAAGAATCCCAGAACATGCAAGCTCTGCAATAAACCGCAAGATGTTTTTCTCTATTGCCTGGAAGATAGCTTCCTGACCATCTTGATCTACATGTACCACTCGAATCACGTGCCCGCGAGCAAGCCGTGAACCACTGGAGAACGGGGGGACAAGCGCTGCCAAGATTCGTCGCGTTCAAGGGAATGAGGATAGAGGTCGTGAATAATTGGCTCGACCTTTCAAACAAGGGAATCCACGATATTACGGACGTGCAAGGCCTTGAGGGCTTGGGAGACCTGGAATCGCTCATCCTCTCCAACAACCACATCTGGCGAATTGAAGGCTTGTCAAAGTTGCGACGGTTGAAGGTGCTGGACTTGAGAAACAATCAAATCAAGGAGATATCCGGCCTGGAAAACTTACACACGCTGCAAGAATTATACCTCTCGGGAAATCCAATCGGCGATGTTATGTTCAAGAATGGGGACCTGAACAAGCATGGGCGCGTGGTTCGCCCGCAAAAGTTCGTGGCGTTGTGCGAGCAGCGGAAATCACCAGATGCATCGAAAGAAGGAAAGATCACCTCCTATCCTGCTGCGATAGCCACCGAACCGGAGTGGAAAGTTCCGCCTCGAGTCCCGCCTGTCAAGGATCCGACTCTCACGGGGAAGGTTGTGCTGTGGACCAACCCGGACAAGAGGCTCCCGGCACCCC
>JAUQYW010000117.1 GCA_030587525.1 Candidatus Sigynarchaeota archaeon
AACAACGCCGCGATGGCACCGCGTGAACGCAAGGACATTCTCGATGTGGAGGTCGAGGACTATCGCGAGGTGACACGGGTGAACCTCGAAGGCCCTTTTTTCCTCACCCAGGCCATTGCCCGATTGATGTTGAAATGCAAGGAATCCGGTTCGTTTCCCGCGTTTAACCCGTGCATCATCAACATTTCCAGCGTCTCGGCATACGCGGCGTCGGTGAACCGGGCCGCATATTGCATCTCGAAGGCTGGGATCTCGATGAACACGACCTTGTTCGCGACAAGGCTCGCCGGGGCCATTCCGGTCCATGAGATTCGGCCCGGCATCATCGAGACTGACATGACGAAGCCCGTGCTGGAGAAATACCAGGCAATGATCGATGACGGGCTGCTCCCGGTGAAGCGTATTGGACAGCCAGAGGACGTTGCCGAGGCCGTCGTGGCGATCGTGAAAAATCATTTTCCCTATTCTACCGGAAACGTGTTTGACGTTGACGGGGGGTTCCACCTACGGCGCTTGTGACCCCGCCGCCGGCATCCTTGCCCGCACGCGGCTCGGTTATCGTGAGCGTGCACGGCGAAAAAAAGAGCATCCCCGTCATCGAAACACGAGCCGTCGTGATCGGCTCCGGGGCCGCGGGTCTGAACGCGGCCATTCATCTCTCGGAACATGGCTTCAAGGCGGGGGAGCTCGCCATCATCACGGAAGAATGGGGCGGCGGGACATCCTTCAACTCAGGGTCCGACAAGCAGACGTATTACAAGCTGTCAATATCCGGAATTGGTACCGATTCCCCGCTACTCATGGCTCGTGACTTTTACAGCGGGGGCTCCATGCACGGCGACATCGCGCTCGCCGAAGCAGCCGGATCAATCGAGGAATTCTTCCACTTGATTCGGCTAGGCGTTCGATTCCCGAGCGACGATTATGGATTATATCCTGGTTACCAGACCGACAATGATTTCCGCCAGCGGGCAACATCCGTTGGTCCTTACACGTCGCGAGAGATGGTTGCCTGCCTTGCCAAGGAAGTCGCCCGGATCGGCATCCCCGTCCTCGATAAGCACCTCGCGGTGGCATTACTCGTTGACGAGATATCAAGCCAGAAGCGCGTCGTTGGTGTTGCTTGCATCGATTTGCGCAAGATTCCAGACGTGCAAGCGACCATCGATTCGTTCAAAAGCATCCCGTTCACGATCATCCATGCGCCGGTCGTTATTCTCGCGACTGGCGGCCCTGCAAACTTGTTTCACGATTCCGTGTATCCCGAGAAGCAACATTGCTCGCATGGGCTTGGCATCGAGGCCGGGGCATCGCTGCAAAACCTGGCCTTTATGCAATATGGCATCGCGTCCGTGAAGTTCCGGTGGAACTTGAGCGGGTCGTTCCAGCAAGTATTACCCTCATACTGGGTCGAGGGCAAAAAACCTGGAGATCGCGTGGAGGTTTTGCGATCCTGGCTCCCCTCCATCGCCGACGTTGCCAACCAAACATTCTTGAAGGGCTACAACTGGCCGTTCAACCCAGAAAAATGTAATCCCCAGGCCGAGAACCATTCATCGCTCATCGACCTCGCCGTGCACGATGCAGTCGTCAATATGGGGAAGATGGTCTTTTTGGACTTTCGTGTCAATCCGTGGGATTTAACGCGCGAAAAATTCACGTTCAAGGAATTGACGGTCGAGGCACGCCAATTTCTCGAAAAATCGAAGGTCAATCAAGCAACCCCCATCGAACGCCTTGCAAAACTCAATCCCTTTGCTATCCAAGTGTACAAGGATCATGGAATTGACCTTGCTGCCGAGGCAATCCAGATCCACGTGGCCGTGCAGCATTGCAATGGTGGCTTTGCAGGTGACAGCAACTGGGAGTCGATCGATGTCAAGGGATTGTACCCTGTGGGGGAGGTAAACGGTTCACACGGCCAGCACCGGCCGGGCGGTGCAGCGCTGAATGCCGGGCAGGTCGGGGGGCTGCGCGCGGCCCTCCACGCGGCCAGTATGCCGATGCATATCCAGTCGCCAAGCAAGCTGGAAGAAATCGCTGCAATGGCGTTTGGGCGGTTATTCGGCAGCATTGATATTGGCAAGAGTAAAGCCTCCTCGAGAAGATTCACTATGGCCCCCTTTATGGATGAAATAAAAACTCGCATGACGCGAGCCGCGGGCATCGTGCGATTGCCCGACATGTTAAAGCAATCAATCACCGATGCAAAGCAACTCGTCGAAAAGGTGGGTATGATATCATCCGTTACCACGTGGACGGATTTGATCGACTTTTT
>JAUQYW010000119.1 GCA_030587525.1 Candidatus Sigynarchaeota archaeon
ACAGATGCCAATCATGTTTTCGTCGGTCGCCATTTTCGTGTAATATCCACAAATACCAAAATGCGTCGAGTTTCGCACCGCGACCGCACCCAGGCCGTACTCTTTTGCTTTCGTGATCGCGAGTTTCATTGCATTGTATGCGATCACGTGGCCTTGGCCGTGGTCGCCATCGATGACCGCGGTCGTTTTTCCTTCTTTCACGATTTTATACTCGGTCTTGGTCTTGTGTTGCCCGGATTTGATGCGTTGATAATAATAATACAACCGTCCGATGCCGTGCGATTCGATACCTCGAAGATCGGCTTCGATGAGCACGTCAGCGATGATCTTGGCATCCGCTTCCGGCACGCCGACCGCCTTAAAGGTGTCCTTGATGTATGCATATATCGTGTCGACGGGAACGTACCATGTCTTGTCTGCCATGGATTGTTTCACCTTTCAAAAAATTCATCGTGAATGATCGGGAGTAATACAACGCGCTATAATGAACCTTTCACGCAAGCATCTTCTTCAATTCCTTGACCAGGAAAGCATCGATCGAACCTGAAATCCTATCCGCGCCCCGGATAACCATGGAACGAACGCCGATGATGTCAACGCCCGTGGTTTTCAAGAATGGGATATCTTTCATTTGCAAACGCCCGGCCAGCGCGACGGCCATGCCATGTTTCTTCCCCGCATCGCAGAATCGCTGGATCTGATCGTGGCTCATAAAATCGAGCAAACCTTTGCCATCCTTAATAGCCGTGTCTACCATAACAACTTCGCACCCGGCTGCAGCTGCCACGGGCACCAGCTCGAGCGGTGGAAGGGAAACACGTGCTCTTGCATGATCCGCATAGCCCGCTGCGACAACCATAGTGTTAGCATTTACTCGCTTGACGGCCTTGACAATATTATCGAGCAATTTCTGGGCTTGTTCTTTCGTTCGAGGGCCATAAACGCCTACCTTCACGTAATCGACACCGAGAGTTGCAATGCCCGTCGCTGCGAGTGATGCAGTGCCTGGTAAATTTGGCATGTCCCCGATGGTTGCACTGAGTAGGACACCTTTCTTCCCCGACGTTTCGATGGCCTCTTTAATACCCGTGATGATCCAAGGAAAGTTCGCGCCCAGGGAGCCTTCCTCTGGATTCTTGCAGTCCACGATATCGGTGCCGCCGTCTATGGCTTGCCGCGCTTCTTCGATATTCTTTGGCGAAACGAGGAGTTTCATAGGGAGGTCATTTCACGAATATTTTTCCTTTCTGGCAAAAATGCGTATTTGGGGAACATTCCAAGTTATTCAGTTCTTTTCGGGAAAAAAACTTTGTCCAGCTACTTCGAGGCGTGCAAGCATGACCACGCGTGATTTCTATCGGGACCTCACTTGGCCCAGATTTATAGAGTTCGTAATAGTTTTATCTCGTTAGTACGTTTATGTTTAACGGGAATTGCCCGCGCGCGCCGACCGTGATATCCCATGATGAAATTCACCACGTGCCCGAAATGCAAAGCACAGATCGAGGACTTGCCCGGCACCAAGTGCTGGAATTGCGGTCACGTGCCCGGCGGGAAGAACGTTCCCGCGAGCACGGGTGATGTCAATATCATCGGTCAGAAGGGGGATTACGATTTTCTCACGGATCAATCCGTGTCCTTCAAGATATGCAGCAATTGCGGATCTCAATGTGAGGCATTCGCTGCAAAATGTTGGCAATGCGGGGTGAAATTTCCTGGAGTCGCTCCAAACGTTTTCCCGGATGGATCGGAACATTCTGCCATTGAAGAAAGAAAAAAGGTTCCATTTGCTGATAAGACGGCAAAAGCACCCGAGATCAAGAAAAAGCCAGGAATCATCGACGCCGTTGCCAAGGTTTTCAAGGCAACGGAATACATTCCCGAGGAAGAAATAACCGATGAAGTGAAGCAGGAAGAGCGCGACTTGAAAAAAGCCCGGAAGCTCATCTTGTTCCGCTGCCCGAGATGCGGCGGTTATTTCAAGGTTATCTTTCGGAGGGTACATCACGGCGTCAAGTGCCCGGAATGCAAGGACACCCGCATGAAAATCCCTTACTTTTGCACGAAATGCAAGATCTCCGAAGATTTCGACACGTTCGATCCGCACGTCTGCAAGACGTGCCACCTGGACATGGTCTTGGATCCGAATTTCGAGTAGAACGGCGTAATTTTAATACCTTTCAGCGCTATAGCAAATCATAGAATCGGTGCCGGTGAATCGCTGCCATGGGAAAAAAAGCCGCGGGATTGGGAAAGAACGTCCGCAAGTCATTAACCACGAATGCCAAGAAGTGGCTCCAGGAAATTTCGGCCGATTACAGCGCTCTAGAATACACGCGCGCTGTCGATACCTACATCATGGAAAAAATTAAGGAAAATCCCTTGAAAATTGTCATTTCTCGAGAAGGCGACGTGCTCATGAGTGCAAACTTGCTCTGGGCAACCGACAAGGATGATGGCAGCGTCGTGCTTTACCTGGAAAATAAAAAATACCTGTTTCCCTCTAACGAGAATGTGAAGGGAGCTTTCTGTTTTTTCGACAAGAACAAGTCCGGTGGCAGCGTCGAGATCGACTTGAATCCCACACCGCCACCATGCGCCATTTGTGGCAAACCTATGGAGATCTTTGACGAAATCGCGTCGTGTCCCACCTGCGGCGCCGCATCGCACGTGCTACACCTTCAAGAATGGTTGCGCATGAAGGGTGCTTGCTCGGTATGCAGCACCAAGCTTGTTTTGGGCGAAAATAACAAGATATTACCTGCATGAATTGCTATGTTTTTTTCTCGCATTTTTCAAATCGTCAAGTGTTGACGCGAGCGATAGTATAAAAAGGAAAATGAGAAGTACGGGAAATTCTGTGTAATTTTCGGGTTACTCGTCCATCGCCTTGCGCCGCTTGGCAAGTGCGCCTTCCAATTCAGAGATTAGCGACCCTCGCAAATTCATTGGATTATCAGGCATTTTTTTCTCCACGGGTGTCTTGGAAACGGGAGGGCCCATGCCTGGTGGCGGGGAGCCCGGTGGCAATGATGGGGGACCTGATAATTTTTGCGGGCTCATGCCCGGTGGAGGTACAAACCCTTGCTGTGAAGGTGGAATAGGATTGGGTTGCATCATGGTTTGCTGCTGCATGCCCATCATGGGTTGCTGCTGCATACCCATTATGGGTTGCTGCTGCATGCCCATTGGCGCGGATGCGGGCTGAGCAGTCGCTGTTGATTTAAGCCGTTCCACGACATCCTTCAGCTCGTTGATCGTTTGCGTAAGCGTGCCGATCTGTTCGGCCATGGCTTCTGAAAGCTTCTCACGCATACCTAGACGCTCTTCCAGTAGGGTAATCTTTTCCTCGTAGGTCTTGCTTACCGAAAGGAGCTTGTCTTCAAGCGCGAAGGCACCATTCATGACAACCTCGACCGTGCTCGCGAGCCCCTCGATGATCTCTTCTTGCGTCCGCTTGCCTTTATTACCGCTGCGGAAGGTGCTCGTTAGTTTCTCGATGAAATCGTTCTTTTGCCGCTTGTCGACCTCTTCCATGCGTGCCTTGATAAACTTTTGTGCATCCTTGTCTTTTATTTGAGTGGAAATATCATATGCCTGGCGTAATGTATCGTAGCAATGTTCAAAATCATTCGCCTCGAAGAATTGTTGCGCCTCTTTCATTAACTGCTCCCTTTTTCGCAACAATTCTGCATGTGGTGTTTCCACTCCGCCTGTCCAAGAAGCCATGTTGCTCTCACGCGTTGAATCGTTTTTTCCTAGGAACATGTTATCACGAGACACGGAATGATGCCAAAGCCTGTCATGATGGAACTGAATATTCCGTTGCAAGATCGATTACATTCAAATTTCCCACGATTACTAATTACATGTAATAATAACCGATATATAAAATTATGTTACATTGCCACATAATTGTTTTTGTATCTAGTCATAAGACCATTACATTATCAAGTGCTTCGCATACTGCACGACTGGATGGTGTGAATCCTTGGTAGCCTGTTTGTACTCTTACGAA
>JAUQYW010000733.1 GCA_030587525.1 Candidatus Sigynarchaeota archaeon
CCACGACCGTGCTGGCGGCGCGTGCTTTCACATTCGAGTCCTGGATCTCGATCCTCGATAGACCGCGCAGCTTTTTCCTGCCCGATCTCGCCATCCCGAACACGATCAAGGCGAAGAACGCAAAGCCGGTGAAAATCATCGTGATCTGTATGGCATCAACCGTGCCGAGGGGCATCAATGACAACGCCGAGATATACGAGCCCGAGAACGGGAAAGGGATGATCGGCAGCAAGATATTCATCACGTCGCTCGACACGACCCCGGTGATAAGCAAGGTCTGGACATAGTCCAGTGAAAAAACCAAGACCATGGAAATCGACCCGACACCGATCACGTAGCCCATTGTGGTCAACAAGCGGATCGCGATGACGAGGCGAGAGGCCGATCCAGCTCGGGAAATGTGCTTGGCGATCGTGCTCGCGATGTTGATCATGGCATAGTTGGCGAGCGTTATCGTCATGATGGATGCTGCAAGGCTTGCAACGAAGAACATAAAAGAACCGGTGATGGCGAGGCCGACGACCGGCACCGAAACTATGATCGTTATGATCTCGGACAAGTTTATGCGGAGATACGTGGACATGGCGATCTGCTCAATCTCCTTGTACGATAGCGGCAAGGTTCCTAGGAACTTGAACGCGTTTCCAGCCATGAACGACCCGAGCGTTATCATCTTGAAAAACATGATGAAAAAAAAGGCCATGCCATAATACAGTGCCAGCGAGATGGCAATCACGAAAAGCACCGTGTTGGATGCCACGGGATTCACGAGCATCGCCTTGGCTTGAACCAGCGTCATAGCCGGCCCGATGGCAAGGAATGCAAGCAGAAATGACGTCATAAACTTCGTTATGAAGCTGGTTCGGCGAGCTTCGTCGATGTTCCGTTCGTAACGTTCGAGGATCCTTGCCCGCTGGGAACCAGCCATTTCAAGCGTGGACTCCATAAAAATCTCGTTTCCGACCACGCGCGCCAGCTGCCATGCTTTTTTCCTGTTCACGGCACATCACATCCCCTTTTTTTCGTTATTTGCCCTAAGATGCTCCACGATCTGTTTTACCGCCTTGTCTTGCTCCGTGAACTTCAGAAATATGCTCGCGAGATTAGCACCCGCCTGGTGTGCAATCCCGCGCAATTCATCTAGCGTGCCTTCCGCGACGATTTTCCCCTTGTGGATGATACCGATGCGGGTGCATAATTCGCTGGCCTGTTCCATCACGTGAGTCGAGAGCAGCACCGACCCCCCGTGTTCGATATGCATCTGGAGCAATTCTTTCACGATGCGGCATGACTTGGCATCCAGGTTTGCCATCGGTTCATCGAGCACCAGTAAACCGGGCTCGTGCATTAAGGCCGCTATGATCTGTATTTTTTGCTGGTTGCCCCTGCTGAGGGTGATGATTGCTGAATGGTAATATTGCACAGCATCGAGAGAAATCATTAGTTCCTGGACCCGTCGTGTCGCGGTGACCGGATCGATTTGCCGGATTGAGGCTATGAAATCGAACAACTCGGCAGGCGTCAACGACTTGTAGATGAGCGGTTCCTCTGGCACATATCCGATGACCGCCCTGACCGCTTCCGGTTCCTTGACCGGGTCCTTGCCCAGCACGGAAATGCTCCCTTGGTGGATGTCGAGCAAACCCAGGATGCATTTCATAGTCGTGCTCTTGCCCGCACCGTTGGGTCCAAGCAAGCCGTATATTTCCCCTTTCTTGACGTCCAAGTTTAAGCCATCCACGGCATGGATGTCCCCATAATTTTTCTTAAGATCCCGAATGCTCAAAACTGGCTCTTCCATCATGCATCGACTCTCTTAGACATGTATTGAAACCTTCTTGATTTCTTGAATTGGTTTCACGATTGGATGAAGATATTTTTCCAATTTAAAGATATTTGACGAAAAATGTTGACAAGTATGACAATTTTTTTTCTAGACCCGCTCATGATGATTGGTTGAATAGCATGGCGTACATTGCATACATTCCCGCGGTCGCTATCTTGTTTGGAATCATCAACACGGTCTTGATCCACATTGCCAAGTCCATGGAGCGCCAAGGCATCGAAATTTTCGATCAGCTTCGCGCGGCAATGAAGAAGGAACGAATTGAAGGGCCGACAAAGGAAAAACTGAAAAAACCAACAATTTACATCGTCGGCCTCGTGCTCAATAACTTGTCATCGCTGTGGGCATTGCTCGCGGGGCTGTTTGGCCCGCCGTCGATGTACACGTCCATGTTTGGCATCGGTTTGATCGCCCTCCTCATCTACTCCCGGAAGGTACTCAAGGAGGAAACGCACCGCATCGAAATATGCGGCGCGATCTCGATCATCGCGGGCACGCTGATCATCGGGCTGGAGAGCATCAACCGGCCGTTCATGAACATGGCATCGGTCAGCATCCTAAACGCGTTTCTGGCGGTGTTCATCTTCTTCATTGCCGGGGCGGTGGTCATAGTGTTTTCCTTGAAATGGCACAAGAGCATCATCGGGTTTGCCTTCGGCCTCGTGGCAGGAGGTTGCGGGGGCTTGGATCCGTTTTTCAAGGGATTGTTGAGCGCCGAGGCACAAGGGCTGGTCGCCCTTGCATTTTCATTCGTGCTGGGAACCATTGCGTTCTTGATCACGCAATGGGGCTTTGCCCGGAAAGCGAGGGCGAATGTTCTTGTCCCGGCATACAATTCGACTTACGTGGTGTTGCCGGTTATATTCCAGGTGCTGCTGCTTCCAGGCTTCGAGCTCTACCCAACGACCGTGGCGGGCCTGGCGCTCGTCATCGCTGGCATCGTGCTCATGAAGGCTTTCAAGCCAGACACGGGGCACGGAGCGCACGAAAAAAAAGAGGAATAAAAGACCAAAGTACTGGCAATTTTCACGATATTGCAAATGCCGTGGTCAAGATGATGTCCTCGGCCGAAGTTGCCGCCATGATGTTGTAAGTGCCGGGTTCGAGCATCCACCTTGCACCTCCAGAATCCCAAGCTTTAAAATCTGACACCCTTATAGGAATGGATACGTGCATCGTGGCACCTACCCCGATGGACACGCGCTTGAACCCGCGCAGTTGCAAGTTAGGTCGAGGACCGTACGCGCTCGTTCCCGTCTTGTTCACGTAGATCTGCACGACATCGTCCCCCGCCATCGATCCCGTATTCGTGACATCGAGCGAGACGAGGACCGTCTCGCCGTCGACGGCGCTGGTCGCGTTCAACGTGAGATTCGCGTAATCGAATCCCGTGTACGAGAGCCCGAACCCGAACGGGTACTGCGGGTCACCTTGAAGGTACAAGTACGTGCGATTATGGCTGATGTCGTAGTCGTCGAACCGCGGCAGCTGGTTCAAGGACTTGTAGAAGGTCATAGGCAAGTGGCCGCTCGGGTTGACCGCCCCAGAAATGAGGTTGGCGATAGCCGTGCCACCATCCTCACCGGGATACCAGATCATAAGCACGGACGTGGCGTTGGGATGGTTAATCCACGATTGCATACCGATCGCGGAACCCCCATTGACCATGATCACTGTTTTTTGATTCACGGGGAGCATGGCATCGAGGTAATCTTCCTGGTATTGCGGCAACTCGTAAATCAGGCGATCGAATCCTTCTTCTTCCAGCTCCCCGCCAAGACCGCACACGATGACCGACACGTCCGCGCTCGCCGCCGCTGCCGTCGATGCCGAGATCGCAGCAGAAACTTCAGCAGGATCGCTGGTATTGCCCGCGAACGGTACGTAGCTGCACGAGATGCCGTTTGCTGTCGCCCACGTCTCGATGCCTTTCTTCGGGCTGATAGCCTCCCGCGCCGGCCAGCCACTGTAGCCGCCGAACTTTGCCACGTCGGCACCAGGCCCCGTGATCGCGATGGAAGAGATGGCAGATTCATTCAAGGGAAGGAATGGCGTGCCACTCACGTTTGCGTTCTTGAGTAGCACGATTGATTCCTCGGCAAGCTGGAGCGCGAGCGCGTGATGCGTGTCGTTGGCGATGATCGAGGCATCCAAGTCCCGCCACGGATCATTCTCGACCGGATCAAATAGACCTAGGCGGAACCAGCGCCGCAAATTTGCCTTCACAGCACGCTCGAGTGCCGCCGGGTCGAGCAAGCCCATGTCATACGCTGCCATGCCATATTTCGCGCAATCATCGCCGCATTCCATGTCCATGCCCGCGTTGACCGCCGTGGCCACTGCCTCGGGTGATGTAGCAACGTTGTGATGTCCTCCATTGATGGTACCCACCGCGCCACAATCGGAGGTCACGTAACCCTGGAAGCCCCACTCGCCGCGAAGCACGTCCGTGAGGAGCCAGCGGTTCCCCGTGCAAGCGATTCCCGTCGAATCTATGCCGGTAACCTGAATTGCATTATAGGCACTCATGATACTCTCTGCTTTTGCTTCCTGGATTGCAGCTTGGAAGCCAGGGAAAAAGTACTCGCGGAGCCATTTTTCATCGATTTCAGCAGTGAGGGAAAAACGATCCCGATGCGTTCCATTCGCTGCATCCCAGTTCTCCTCCTGATTTGCAACGAAGTGCTTAGGGGTCGTGGCGACCTTTAACGGAGCGGAATAATTGCGGACGCCGCCATACGCCGTTCCTTGCATCCCTTCCACGTAAGCGACGACCAGCCTCGACGTGAGGAGCGGATCTTCCCCGTATGTTTCGGGGGTGCGTCCCCAGCGCGGGTCGCTTGCCATGTTGATGTTCGGGGAATAATAGGCGAGATAAGTAGGCCAATATGGCCAGTTCGGGTCCTGTTGTCGCCCTACGATGTTGAAAGCTGCCCGTGCTTCATCGGAAATCTGCGTTCCCATGATATAAATAGAATCTGGGTCGAATGCTGCGCCAAGCGCGACGGACATCGGGTAGACGGTCATGCCCCCGGGCGACATCACGCCGTGGAGTGCCTCGTTCTGCGCGAAGAAGCCCGGGATACCTGTGGTGGTTCCCGGGAATGGCAGCCGGGGTATCGGCGGGGATGTTTGCGTGAGGAACGATAGCTGCTCCGCGATCGTGAGTCGCCGGTATAAGTCATCAACGCGTTCATCGATGCTGAGATTGAAATCGAGGTATGCTGGATTTTCCACGGGAATTTGCCGCGACTTGTCGTCGAGAATCGGGGGGATCGTGAACACGAGCACCATGCAGGCGAGCAAGGCGGCATACACGACCCCAGCGCGCCTGGGTTTCCGTGCTTGGTTACTGGCCATGGTGAATCCCTCCTTTCGTGATTGCAATCACGGGTCGCACGATGTCCCGCTCGTTCGCCCGAAACCAGCACGTGATGAACCCCAGCAGCACGATGGTGAACGCGATGAGTTGAAGGTATAAATCTTCTCTCCACCGCATTACATTGTATCCTGCCCAGCCCGCGACGACACCAAACGCGGCGGAGAATATTGACATACCAACATCCTTGGCGGAAAGGCGATATCGCAAGGTTTGTGAGAACAACAATCCAGCGACCGCGGGAACCGTGAAAATCGATGCGACGTGTGCGACCATATTCTCTCCCGGGATGATGCACGTCATGAACAGGACAGTCGGTATGAACCATGAGAAGATGAACGCAAAGATGCAAACGGGGATCAACACGAGCAGCGTGTTGAGTCGTCGCCGCTTCGACCCCACCGATGCGAGGACCGCCACCGCGATGAATCCCACGGGAAAGAGCAAGAATGTGCGGATCTCGGCCTGCAACGGCTGTGGATTGATGTAAAAATACAGCTCGACCAGCTGGATGCCGATGCACACGCCGAGAGCAAATATCGTGAAGTTGCCCTCGAAGCGCGGCGGCAGAGGGACATCGCGGGGCAGGTTGGCAGGCGGTTTGGCGCCGCCAATGTCAAGGTAGAGCCCCCCGAGAAGACCCAGTACGACGCATGCCGCTGCAATAGCGGGCAACAAGTATTGCCCGGTTCCCTTGAAGGCAAACTGATACCCCGTGCAACCGAGCAGTAAACCCGCGGCTCCCGTGATGGAAGCGAGTGCGAGCAATTTTCCCGTATATTGCACGTTCACGAGCCAGTGCAGCAGCCACGTCCCGATCGCTGGTAGCACGTATAGCATTATCATAAGGACGCTGATGTTCATCTTAAACGGCACGGTTCGGTTATTGAAATCGATCCTTTTCCAAACGTATGGCACGAACCAAATGACTGAAATGGCCGCGATTGCCCAAAATACGAGCCATTTCTTCCGATTGATCGCGGCATGCGGCTCAGATTTCCCAGGCCCTTTAAAGATCAGCGTCCCGCCCACGAGCCCGACTATAACCAGCGCGTTGACCAAGATGAGCCAGTAATACGATGTCACGCCCTCGAGGTTGTGCGTGACCGCGTCGTTGGCCGCGAGGTATATGCCCAGCAACGTCGCGAGAGCAAGCGTTGCCAGCATCGTCGCGATGGTGTACGGAACTGGATGCTCGTGCGCTTTTACAAGCGGTGCATTCGGGCTCGCGCTGCTCGCCGCTGGCGGTTGAGCTTGTGTCCCGGTGCCCAACTTCTTGCCAATGATCGCCGCGACGATGACAACTGCCGAGAAGACTAGAACGGAGTAGATGAGCCATAACCTCGTGAAAATGGAATTATCCGTGTAGATGCCAGACTCTATCCAAAATGACGTGCATCCGACGACCAGCGCGACGATCGTGGCAACGAGGGGGAGAGGCACGAGTTGCCCGCCATTCCTCAAGCGATTGTTGATGTCGACGAGCAATAGCTGGCTACACGCTATGGCCAGCGCGACCTCGATGGTATCGACTAGCAAAGACCGAGGAACGATGAACGAGATCCCAAGCGCAGCTACGGCACTATTGCGCAGCCATGGCAATCGTGCTTGCATTTGTTTCAAGCGCGCGCCGTATATCACGCACCAGGCACCACCCGCGACGATTGCCACGCTGATCCACAGCCAATTGGTGATGGTGTAGCCACTGGCTTGGCTTGAAATGTCTCTAAATGCAGTAAGGAACACTATGATGGTAATAAAACAAGACAAGAAGATATCGGCGATAAATAGTCTATTTTGTTGTGATTTCATGATGAAATGGCTCCGGTATTTAATTTTCCCGTTAAAATCAAATGCTCCCCGGGACATAAAAAACATTCAAAAAAAATGCGAAGGACTTTAATACGTTCTTTTTCCCTTATAATAATGTCCAACTCAAAAAAAGCGATCAAATATGCGATTTTGCCCACGATGTGATAATTTAATGTTGGTTAAGGAGGTCAAGACTAAGAAAAAAGGGAAAGTCCTACAATGCACGAGCTGTGGTTACGAAGCCCCGTTCGACCTCGAGAAACACAAGGAACTATATACGATCGTGCAGACTATCGAGCACGGGTCCAAGGACAAGACGCACATAATTCCCAAGGCGAAAAGTGGCCCTAGCGTCACCGAGGATGACCGCGAGCTTATGGACGATGACGTAGAAGACGAGTCGACGGAGTAACTATATCCCGATTTTCTTAGCACCATCGATACGGGATAGAATAGAGGTTCTCGTTTTTGCACCGATTTTTTTATACTCTAAACTAGGTCATTATCGAGGAAAATGACATGCAGATGATGAAATTGATTAATCTGATCCTCGTTATAATTAGACAATGTCCGTTTGAATATAGATGGGTTTCCAGCAGTTCATGCAAGAATTCCCGCGAATGAAATGGAGAGCCATTCCCAAGTGTTTTGATGGATTGTGCGACAGCTCAAGATGCGTTCAATACACGAAGATATCGTGCAAGGGGAATTTTCGTCGGTTCGACAAAATTCCTGCGTCGTCGAACTACCGTGAGATAGACATTGTCTATAATTATACAAAAAGAAAGAAAAGAAGTAAGGCGATAGAACCTACGATGTGATGAAGCGCACCACGACCGGCAAGAAGGAAATCATTGATGATACGACGCTGATTATGACGCGGATATGCCGCTTGAAGAACAAGGCTGCGGTCTTCGGTGTGAACTTGATGTCCCCGAATAATATCGTTGCTAGGGCGGTGAACCACTGGAATGCAAGCGGATCGCTATTCCTTACCCTGAGATCTGCGAGATTTCTCACCGCGAAGAAGTTTGGCTTCCCGTCTAGCTCGATGAACTTGTCGAAATGTTCTTTTTTCATCAAATCCTTGATTTGAATCATCATCTCCTGGTCCCGGAAGACTATTTTCTTGAGAAAGCCATCCAGCAGCTCTTCTTTATTCCCAATCATCATCCCGCCATAGGAAAAATAGGATTCAATTGCGTCCAACAACCTGATCCCGCACTCCTTGACATCTTTCCTGAAGTCATATACGACTAGATGGGTCAAAGCTAAGTGGATGGTGCCGATTTTTGAAATTCGCTGCTCGATTAACTCGGCTATGAACACCGTGGTTAAAAAAAGCTCGAAAGAGAGCATAATGTAAAAAATGGATAGGCGCCTTGCATCATAAATATATGTTGCAATTTGATATGCTATGGCAGCAACCACGGTCAAAATAAACGCATAAAAATAAGATCTTCTCAAGCTCGTGGAAGTTCGGCCACCATCTATGAAGAAAATCAAGGCTACCGCCCAACCATGATTGAAAAAAATAACAGAAAAAATCACATTTAAATGGGGCGCATTCACAAAATCAAGATTCCACAAGGGAGAATAGTAATAAAGGTTCACCAACACGAAGAACAAAATGTTCAGCGAAATTAAGATCATGCCGTCGCGTA
>JAUQYW010000138.1 GCA_030587525.1 Candidatus Sigynarchaeota archaeon
CCGCTTCAGCTTGATCGCGTATCGTTTCTTGGATTTCACGCTTTCTTTTCCATATGAGACGTGAGGGTCCGACCACGACTTGATTTCCTTTGCAGACCATGCCGCATCGAACAAGACTTGCCGGACAAGCACATTGCTTTCCAGCCCCGTTAACGAGCATTTCCCACCCTCGCCAGGGATCAAGTGCACCTTCCGCGGCTGCCACGTGAGTCCTTGCAAGGTCGACGCGTCCCGCATTTTTTCAGCAATCACGGGGGCATCAAGCTTCCATGCCACTGGCTTCGAGCCGGTGTTCATCGGCATCGGGACGCCGCAGCAATTCAACACGATCGTGTCAAACAAGTTTTTTCCCTGGATCAAGGCGTAAATGGGCGGGGACCTGTTAATGCTCGGGGAGAGTCCGCTGCCACCCGATGGTGCGAATGGAGGAAGGGTGCACAAGGCCCTTGCACACGATGCTGGAGACGCGGCGTGTTCATCCTGGAGCGTGTGGAAAAAATGCACTACGTTCGTTCCTGAAGGGATGTACTGGAACAGCACGGCGACGCTCTTCAGCTTGATTTTCTTCGCCTTTGCCTTCTTGGTATCCGAGGTCGCTATCGGGGTAGATAACTTGCTTTCCATGTTCAATGGAACTTGGAAGAACGGGCGATCGGGATCGAAAAGATCGAACCGGTCGTGCAAGGGGCCCGCGTATGCGTTGATCTTGCCCATGTCGAACTGCCTGGATCTGAGCAGCTGCCTGATGTCATTCGTCGTGGTGATGCCAAGGGCATCTGACACGAATGCTACGAGAAAGCGCAAGATCCCGCATTCGACGATTGGTGCTGGATCGTACACCTCGGCAAGCTCGTGCGCTCGCTGGAGGATTTCTAGAACCCCGCATTCCGCAATGCTCCCATCACTCCGGAGCACCCGGATCCATGGCTCGTCGAGTAAATTGAAATGGATTTCGTTATTTGTCATTTAATCAAGCCTCGAATGTTCATTGTTGGTGATCTTGTAAAGTCCGAGCTCGGGATCATTCATGATCGCAACGCGAGTGCCATCTGGAATGATGCCGTGCCATGCACCATCGGTGGTCAGGAGCACGGTATGGTGGCGCAGCCAGGGAATGGCGTCTATCTTGCGGTAGGTCTTTGCAGGTGTTACTTCGAAAACCCAGGATAACGGAACGGGTGCGGAGCGCAAGAGTAAAGCCCGAAGTACCTTTTTGCTTGGCATGATCTCGCTCGATACAGCGTTCACGAGCACGTCTTCCTCATCTTTCTCGATGAAAATGGCCTGGGCCATAGGGTATCGTTCCAGGCGGGTTTTTGCGGCCAGGTAAGATTTCGACCCCGTTTCACCCTCGTCGTCATCGAACACGTCCCGATTTTGCTCGGCGAGGCTGAAGGCCCGGGGATCGGGCCCAGCAATCAAGAAAGCGCCGGCCTCGTTGGCATCCGTGGTTTCTTCCTCGATATGTTTGCACCGTGCTGCTTCGAGCTTATCGCAAGGGACTGGCCCGTGCATAGGCAAGGGGGTGCCTGGAGGGGGATAAACGAGGGCGATTAACGCCCGGATATCTTCCGGCAAGTTCACGACATCGCGGCCTTCGAGCGCAACGCACGTTAGCAACAAGCGGTATGCGTCGTAAACCTGGCCCTTGCCGAGCTTGTAATCATGTTTTGACGGCATGACCACGTGGAACCGGGCTACATCATACTCCGGGCGAGAAGGTCGACTGTGGCGGTGCATGCGTCCAGCGCGCTGGAGTAATAAATCGACGGGTGCTAGCTCGCTGAACATCTCATCAAAATCGATGTCGAGACTTTGCTCCACGACTTGCGTGGCGACGAGGATAGCTCGTCTAGGCCGGTTACGCCCGCGTTTCCCGAAGAGGCGGAGCACCTCTTTCTCGATCTTCCGGCGGCGACGCGCCGGGAACCGAGCATGAAAGAGCATAATCTTGGTGTCCGTGTCCTTGCATGCCTTCTTCACTTCTCCATAGATATCTTGTGCCGCGCGAACGGTGTTGACGATCACGCATACGCATTTCCCTCCTGCCTTTGCTGATGCTTCCACGGCTAGATTTGCGAGCCCTGCCGCGTTCCCAAGCATCCCGTGAAGTAGATCGAGGGTCAAGCGCGCGTGTTGCGCGCAACCATCCACGGGAAACACCCGGATTCCATTTTGCCCGGCGAGGGTTATGACCGGATAGGTGTCGGCACCGGGTGGAAGCATCCTTCCCGCACCGGGAGCATAGGCATCAAGCAATTCCGCTTTTTTGGAAGCCGGGAGTGTTGCCGAGAGCAAGATAACGGGTATACCGAGCGCGGCAGCCCATTGGAGCAGTAACGTGAGGATACGGGACATGTACGCGTCGTATGCGTGAACCTCGTCGACGATCAAGACCTTGTTCGCGAGCCCGAGGACCCGCAAGAAGCCAAATTTAACCTTGAGCGCTGCCATCAACGACTGGTCAATGGTCCCTACACCAAATGCCGACAACAGCGCCCGCTTGGACGGGCGAAACCATTCATGGGCTAACACTGCTTGTTCCCGGTTTTTGAACGACCCAAGCTTGGCTGGCGTTCCTCGATCCACCATCCACCGCATCCCGTGAACGAGCGCGACTTGGCACGCCGCGGGATCGGAATGCTCCGCGAGGAACTTACCGACTCGCACGTGCATTTGGTTGCTCGTGGCGGTCGTGGGCAAGGCGAAATACATGCCAGTAAGCCCGGATAATGCCGCCCACCGCGTTGCCAAATAAATAGCAGCTTCCGTCTTCCCCTCGCCCATGGGAGCCTCGATGATAGCCAGGCATGGTCCTGGCTCCTTGTCCGCGACCACTTCGCAAGAGATCTGCAAGGGACGCGGTTTCTCGAAACCGGGTCCTGGAAACACGTCCCGGAACGCAACCAGCTCTTGCCATCTCGTGTTTGGAACTGGGAAAAGGCTGTTCGCAATCGAAGTGGCGCGCGCCCGTGCCCAATCGAGGAAATTCTCGGGCTCCTTACTGGGCCCCGGAATCATATAACCGGAAGCCAGCCAATCCGACAGCACGATGAAACCCGTGAGCAGCATGCCAGCCACGCTCATGCCGGGAGGCTCGACTTCCAGCTTCCACTCGCGTGCACCGAATATCATATCAAGCTTGCTGACGAGAGATCGCCTGAGGGGTTCCCACGATGCATGAAGGTCATCAGGTTCCGGATCGTTCCTTGCCATGAAATCGCCATGGTGCGCGCGTATGCAAGAGGACACGAGCCACGCCGCGTCCCGGCACCAACCGAGCTCGTTCGTCAGATATGATGACCGGCGGTCTCGGGACAACCAAGCTGCTCCCGCGGCGGCGTGGTCCTTCCATTCCGGAGCTTTGGGAAACAGCAATCCCGCCTTGATGAGCGGTGCTGCCAGTGCCGGTCCACCGCTAATCTGGAAATCGGGAAAACACTTGCCGATGTCGTGCAGCGATACCTTGTACCCGATCACGCGAGCTTGGCCCGCACCAGGAGGCACGCCAAGAGCTTTACAGAGTTTATCCGCAACGGGTTTGAAAGTTTGGCTCCGGGCCAATGCATCTGCCATGCAGCCAGCGGCGATCATGTGATGGAGCAATGACTGGTAAGGCTCGCTCTTTGCCCAAACATACTTTAGATACGGCAAATCATCGCTTGTTTTTGACACGTCTATTAACTCCTAATCTCCCAGGTTGACGGGGATAGAAGAATCCTTGCACCCGGGTTCCGCTTGCATCGTGAACGTGAAGGTACCAATTTTGTCGGGCAATCCACGAGGAGCCTCTTGGTGCCCGGTTTACCCGCATAAAAGTATGATGCGCAATGGCTATTAAAAATATCGTATTTAACAAGGATCAAGGCGCGGCGAGCAACACGAACCGATAGATAGCCTATTCCTTCGATGATCTCCGATGTCATGTTGCCAAAATGTGACTCGCCTAGGAACCGTGACACGCCGAGGCATCTTTTCCGAATCGCGCCATAGAATCTATAGTTTTCCCCTCGAAACTGGGGATGTGCCGGTTAAATCATAAAATCAAGATTAGTTCAGGACCTAATTCTTGCGCTGGTCTTCACCCTTCGCGAGATAGAAAAACTCGCCATCAGGTCGAGCGTCACACGCTAGGTGCTGCGTGTGTTTCTCGAAAGGTGGCCTTTCATTCCAGCCACTTGGTTGTAACAAGAGGTTGAGCTCGCTTATCCAGTCCCGGTCAAGAAGATCTTGCCCATTGGCGATCTTGTACAATACGTGAACAATAGCACTTGCAATCGCGCGAGAGCGAGCTCCATGCGCTGTTGATGGGAGATAAAGTAGATTTCATAATCTATCTCGCCATCACTGATTGAAACTAATTTTGCTAAGAAGATCCCAAGCGGGTGCAAATTCAAGGTCGATCTTAATAGAAAGTTTTTCAAAGACTAATTGAAATTGCTCTTCTGAGATATTAGTTCTTGTCGATAATTCGTCTATAAAGTCGCCTTTCCCAGATCTGTATGGTGTTGTGCTCATGTTGAATACCCGTAGGAGAAGACTCGTGCAATTTCCTAAGTATTTCAATGGGGACTTCTCTTGGTCATTCCCGGTTTGATTCTCCTCGTCGTGGGAATATCCATCTTGGTTTTATCTTACGAGAGCGCCGATTGCCACGGTGGTTTTACCATGGATGTAACATGCTCCCCCGAATGGACGATGGGCTCCGTGATAACGAGTATTGCAATCGCTCCAATCTTGATAGGCATGATTCTTATGCTCTGTTCAATAGCACCCAAGAATTAAGACGGGCATTTTGAGAATGCTAGAGAGAACGCCATGTGGTGTTATTTCTCGAATGTGGAATATAGGTTTTTCCCCAAACACTTCCCGGTATCGATCTGGCATAGTCACCACGGCCTATCGACCCGTTCCGTGTCCGT
>JAUQYW010000142.1 GCA_030587525.1 Candidatus Sigynarchaeota archaeon
CCAGATCGAGTTCAATAATTCGCTTGTTAAAACCATTCTTCAAGAGCTTTTTCTGGCATCGGATACAGCGATGTTCATTAATCTCGATGATATTTCCTTCCCGGATGCCAATCGTGTACGAGGACTTGAACGCGTGATGATCCTGCATCATGCAAAAGGCAATGTACTCCTTCCGGGGATTAACGGGCGATAAACCAGGTAAAAACTTATTAAGTGATGTTTGTTTGACGGGAATGGAAGGTTGGATTCTTCGCTTCATAGGTCTCGACAACCTTGACGAAGAATCCCCTCCCTATATCTATTTTTCTTATAGACAAAAAGAACGCGAAAAAATCTCTTACGAGCACGGCGATTGAAAGAGCTAGATTAACAAGCTCGATATTTACGATATTTACGTTCAATTTTTATGAAGTATTCCCGGATCCGGGCACCCCGATCACTAACTTTGACAAGTTTTGGTGGGAAGTGGTTTATAAATGTTCGTGCGGTCGTTATCGTGATACACATGCGTTCTCATGACACTGGACGTGACGTTCCCGTCCGCCGGATGAACCGCTGGCCGTGGCAGCGGGCGGCGACGCCGCTGGTCTTGCTCGTGCTGGCATCGTGCGTGGTGACGGGCACGATGACCGGGCTGCTCGCCCGCACGGGCGGCGTTGACTCTCGTACCGCTGGTTCCTTAGCACTGTCGGGTGGGATTCCCGTGGCCAATTTCACGGCGAACGCGACGGTCGTGCTGGCGGGAGACCGCGTGGCGTTCACGTTCACGGGCGACCGCGGCAGCGAGCCGTGCACGTTCCAGTGGAGCTTCGGCGATGGATCGGCGAATACCACGACGGAGAATGCCACGCAAGCGTTTCTGGTAGCGGGCACGTTCGACGTGGCGCTGACCGTAACCGATGCGGGCAACGAATCGAGCACGCTAGCGAAACCAGGTTGTATGCAAGTATTGGACTCGGCGATGGATCAAGATGGAGATTGGCTCACCAACGGCGACGAGGTGCTTGTGTACCACACGGATCCGCTGAACAGGGATACCGATGGCGACCGGTTCATCGACGGGAAGGAAGTGCGGCTGGGAAAGAACCCGCTGGATGGCGCGAGCACGCCGTGGCCAGGGGACCTGTACTGGACCCGACAGACTGGGGACCTTATTGCTTCCAGCCCGGCGATCGCGGATATCGATGCCGATGGCAAGCCTGAGGTCATTGTGGGAAGTTACGACTCGCGCGTGTATTGTTTGAATGGTGGAACAGGAGCCATAAAATGGTCGTTCCTAACAGGGGGTAAAATCTTTTCTACGCCCGCGATCGACGACGTGGATGGAGACGGTAACGACGAGATTTTCATCGGATCGGATGATGACAAATTATATTGCTTCTATGGGAGGAATGGTACGGTGCGGTGGTCATATCTCACCACGAATGACGTCACTAGTGGCCCGTCGATCGCCGACGTGGATGCAGACGGCAGGAAAGAGGTGATGTTTGGTTCCATTAATAACCGCGTGTTTTCGCTGGATGCTACCACTGGTTCCGAGGAATGGAATTACTTAACTGGCGGTTATCCAGGTACTTCGATTTTATTAGTTGATGTTAATCGAGATAATCTCCTCGAAGCAATCTTCGGGACCACGGATCGCTACGTGTATTGCCTATCGGGGCTCGATGGCCACCTGGTGTGGAAGTACAGGACCGGGGCGCCCGTGTCGAGCACGGCGGCGTGTGCCGATGTCGATGCGGATGGCGAGCTGGAGATCATCATTGGCTCGGATGACAAGAACGTGTACTGCCTCTCTGCAGTGAATGGCATAGTGGAATGGAATTACACGCTGGGTGGCTATGCGTACGGTCTCCAATCGATTGCCGACGTGGATACGGATGGGATGTTGGAAGTGATAACCGGTTCTTCAGATTCAAGAGTATATTGCATCTCGGCATCAAACGGCTCGCTTAAATGGACATTTAAAACTAATTACAATATTCTAACATCATGCCCGGCTATCGGCGATATTGATAACGATAAAAACCTTGAAATCATCATTGGTTCGGGAGATTGCAAGATCTATTGCCTTTCAGGACGAAATGGATCAATGAAATGGTTATACTCGACTTTGAATCGAGTTGCGTGCAGCTCGACGATTGAAGATTTAGATGGCGATGGATTGTTGGAAATAATTATCGGATCAGATGATGGAAAAATTTATTGCCTTCTTGGTTCCGGAGCTGCGTGGGCGGTTCCTGGGCCGTGGCCTATGCTCAGCAGTTCGCCGCTTCATCACGGGGCTTACATCGACACGGATGGCGATGGCTTGGTCGACGCGCAAGAGTTGTCGATCGGTACTGACCTTGCCAATTACGACACGGACGGCGATGGTGCACCCGACGGCGCTGAGATCAGCGTATTGTCGAACCCGCTCGATCCGTTCGATTACCCCGCCCCGCGCCTGCCGGTCGCCATTTTCTCGTGGTCGCCCGCGGTGCCGGTTCCCGGCCTGCCCGTGCAGTTCACCGACGCGTCGTACGACATCGGCGGCATCATAGCGTCGCGGTCGTGGGATTTCGGCGATAACACTACGGGTTCGACCGACCGGCATCCGGTGCACGTTTTTTCGTCGGCGGGAACTTTCACGGTCACGCTCGTCGTGACCGACAACGATGGCTCGAGCGGCACGTTGGCACACCTCATCGAGGTGGCTGGGGATGCACGACCAACAGCGGACTTTTCGACGAATGCCACGATCCTCAATGCCGGCCAATCGGTTGCGTTCACGTTCAATGGAAGCCTTGGAAACATGCCGGCATCGTTCCAGTGGAGTTTGGGCGACGGCACGCTTAACTCGACCGCTATGAATCCGGTTCACAGGTATGTATCGGCTGGGGATTTCACGGTGAGCGTGGAGGTGACGGACGCTGATGGCGACGTGGCGTGCTGCCACAAGGTCGCGTGTATTCACGTGGATGATGCATATCCGGTTGCAAACTTCGCAGCGAACAGCACCATCGTACTCATCAACACGCTAGCCTATTTCACGTACACCGGCACGGACGGCAACGTGCCGCTGTCGTTCCAATGGACCTTTGGGGATGGGACCGCTAATATCACCACCAGGAATCCTTCGCATAAGTATACGGCGATTGGAAATTACACGGTGACCGTGACGGTCACGGATGTCGACGGGGACAAGTCCACGATGCGGCGGGTGAATTACATCCAGGCGATCGCGGACCTCGTGCCGGTGGTAACCTTCGTGGCAAATGCCACGTCCATCGTGCCGGGCGCGTGGGTCGGATTCACGTTCACGGGCTCCGAAGGCGATGCCCCGGCGACGTTTTCATGGAATTTCGGCGATGGTGGCATATCATCCGCCAGGAACCCTGGGTACCGGTATATCACGGCCGGAAACTTCACCGTCGTGCTAACGATCATCGACAATGATAACGACGCGTGCTCGTCAACGATGATCGTGCACGTGGCACTTCCGTACGTGCCGCCCGTGGCGTCGTTTCGTTCCAACGCTACGATTGGTATGGGCGCCGGCACCACCGTGGCCTTCACGTTCGACGGGATATGCGGCAGCGGGACGCCCGCGTTTTTCTGGAACTTCGGAGACGGCACCAGCTCAACGAGCCGGGATCCCGTCCATATGTACTGGTCGCTCGGCACGTTCGACGTGAACATAACGGTCATCGATGGTATGGGCGGGTTGGACACGATGGTCAGGGCCGGGCACGTGGTCATCGTGGACTTGTTCCCGTCGGCAAGCTTCGCCGCGAACGTTACGGCTGTCGTGCGGGGCGGATGGATTGCGTTCACGTTCACAGGCACCACGGGCGACGGGGCTGCGACGTTCGCGTGGGATTTCGGTGATGGCAGCCCGATTGCGGCGACCCGAGATATGATCCACCAATATGCGACCGCTGGCAATTTCACGACCACGCTGGTGATCACGGATGCCGATGGCGATTCAAGCACGTTCACCTGCTCGATTGCGGTGATCGACGACCACGCGCCGTGGTTAACCGACGCGGCAGTCTCGCCATCCACGGGCATCGAGACAACGACGTTCAACTTCAGCGTACGGTACTTCGACGTGGACAGCGACATACCGGTCGCCATCACGGTCACAATCAACGAGACGACGTTCACCATGGTCGCAGCGAGCGATGGAGACACGAGCGTGGTGGACGGCAAGACATATTGCTACGCAGCGACGCTGCCATGGGGGCATTACCATTTCCGCGTGGATTGCTCGGACGGTGGGCACGCGGCGTCGACCGCGTGGATAGGTGGGCCCTCCGTTGCGCCCTTCATGGGCCTCTCGCCGTTGCTGTCCGATCCTAATGCCATCATCGTTTCCACCAATGGATGCAGCACGGTCGAGTTTTTCGTGATGTACGTGCATCCATTCGGCGCGGCGCCCGAGTTCGTCGACGTGGTCATCGATAGTCATTCGTTCTCCTTGGAAAGAACCGGCGCCGGCGATGCCAATTACGCCGGCGGGTGTCGGTATCTCGCCACGGTCACGCTGTCGCCGGGGCAGCACGAGTACCAGTTCCGCTGCGGTGACGGCTGGAACACGGTCTCGACGAGTTCTATGGTGCTCGACGTGGCACCGGGGAATGGGCCGGAAGCGTTTGGCACGGGCAGCGTGAAGCTGGCGTCGATCGTGCTATCTGCCGTGTGCGCAGCGGGTGCCGTGTCGACGGGCGCCATTTCCCGGCGGGGTAACGTGAAGCAGCGCCGCGCAAAGGCACTGGAAACGGGAGCTGAATTCGGGCTCGATTCTTCCCGCGATGCTTCCAAGCCATCTCCAGGCGAGCTTTGAGGAAAGCGTGTAATTGAAATTCCATCCTTCCTTGCCTTACTATTTCATTCCCACTTTCCGTTACAATGCAATTTTTGATCTATCTCGAGATTGCTCTATTTTATCAGAACGACCTGGAAATATCCAGACTTAGTCAATTGCACCCGATTGGGAGTCTCCGGGTTATTATCAAGCCTGGTCGAATCTCTGAGGGTGAAAGCAGTCCTTCACGGCGTTCCGATGCCTGATGTCCTTCCATCACGAATCAGATTTTTTCAAGTCATTTAAAAGGATTGAAGGAATATGATTTTGCTTTCAATCAAAGCCATAATTCCAAACTTGAAGTGATTTACAAATGTTACATCAAATCCCTAGAAGGTTTAAAAAAGTATGCTTGGTAACGTGTATCATGATGATTTTCCTCGCTTCAGCGGGAATCGCGGCATTCCAAGCGATTCCTGGTGGAAGCAGTGGGAAATTCAACGATAGTCCCGCGCTCGCTGCGAGCGACATTGGCGGAACGAACGGCACGGAATTAGTTGCCGACGAGGAGGCCTTGTACGGTAACGGGACGCTTCCTGAGTTGGAATCCTACGGGGAGAGCTCTTCGGAAGGAATACCACCAGCTAGCAATCCAGCAAGTTATGAATACCCGGCGACGTATTCCTTCGCGAACGACGAGGTGGGATACAACCCGGCAGGCTGGATCATCAATGAATCCCCGGACACCGACATCCAGGTCGTAACGAGCTACAAAGACAGCCTCAATTGGACACACGGCTCGGTGCTACTCATCAACAATACAAATTCCACCGCCGACAGTGCTAGGAATAACTTCACGAGCGATCAGTCATGTGGAACAATAGAGTTCTACGCAGCTTTCGGAGAAGTTATCAAGAACCACGCGATCAAGATAATCAACACGGACGGCGACCCGGCGATCGAAATCGTGTTCAATAACGATGGCCACATCCGCGCGAAAAGTGGAAGCATTTGGAAGGATGCCCGCTATGGCCCCCTTGACTACGAGGCGAGCGAGTTCACGCATATCCACCTGGAATTCGAATGTTGGACTAGTCAATATGAGGATCTGCGACCAAATAATCCCCTTTTTCCGTATATGTATAACCTCTTCGTGAACACGCAGCTCGCCTTTGCCGATTTCGACATGAGCGCGACCACGGGGAACATGGCGGCGATAGAATTCAGCCAGAGCGAGATCAATTCCGTCGCTTACTACGACGCCGTCGATTACTCGTGGGATTCGGGGCACAACAACGTGACCGTGGATGGTGCCAACATGCTCATCGGCACGGTCGAGGACTTCGAGGGCTTCAACGTGAATGCCAACATCACCACGTCGAGCGCGTGGTCCGCCGAAGCGGGCAACGATTGGGATGGCACCACCATTATCCACGATATCCAGGCGCAAGACGGCAGCAACGCATTACATCTAAAGGATGATTCCGTGTCGAAGGGCATCAACATCACGCGCGTGCTCGGCGCCGAACTTCCCACCGGCGACACGCTACGCCTGGACTTCAAGCCGCTGGCCAATGCGACGGCGGGGAGCGCTCTCTACATCGCCGTGCGGGAAGGCACGGCCAACCGGGTGCGGCTGCAAGTGAACTTGGTCACCGGCACGGTTTCCTCGTCCAACGGCAATACCTTCGTGGACAGCGGCAGAGACGTGATTATCGGGTCGTGGCAGTCGCTGGAGATCGAGCTGACGAGCAGCACAACGCACAGGATACGGGTAGCATCGGGATCGTGGTCGGCGATACTCGCGAATAATGAATCATTTTACGACCACGTTAGCCAGATCAATTTCCAATCGATGGACGGGAGCAAGATCGAGGCTTACATCGACGACATCGATTACACATGGGATCCTGGGCATGTCAACACGCGTAATGAAATGGTCGAGGATTTCGAGTGCTTCGACGAGAATGCAAACGTCACCACGTCGAGCGCGTGGTCCGCCGAAACAGGCGACGGCTGGGATGGCACCGACATTTTGCACGACATCAAGACAGAGGACGGCAGCAAGACCTTGCACCTCAAGGACAATTCCACGTCGAAAGGCATCAACGTCACGCGCGTGCTCGGCGCCGAACTTTACACTGGTTACACGCTTCGCTTGGACCTCAAGCCACTGAACAGCACGACTCCGGGGAACGCCATCTACATTGCCGTGAGAGAAGGCGCAGCCAACCGGGTGTGGTTGCTAGTAAACCTAACTACCGGCGCCATTTATTCGTCCAACGGCAGCACCTTCGTGGGCAGCGGCAGGGCCGTGACCTTCGAATCGTGGCAGTCGCTGGAAATCGAGCTGACGAGCAGCACAACGCACAGGATACGGGTTGCATCGGGCACGTGGTCGGCGGTATTCACGAACAATGGGACAATCACCAGCCACGTTAGCCAGATCAATTTCCAATCGATGGACGGGAGCAAGATCGAGGCATACATCGACAACATCGATTACTCAAGATTAACCAACATGTTCATTGGCACGGTCGAGGATTTCGAGGGCTTCGACGAGAATGCCAGCGTCACCACTTCGAGTGCGTGGTCCGCCGAAGCGGGCAACGACTGGGATGGCACCACCATCGTTCACGATATCCAGGCGCAAGACGGTAGCAAAGCCTTGCACCTCAAGGATGATTCCACGTCGAAGGGCATCAACATCACGCGCGTGCTCGGTATCGATCTTCCCACCGGCGACACGCTGCGCTTGGACCTCAAGCCAATGTCCAGCGTGACATCGGGGAGCGCCCTCTACATCGCCGTGCGGGAAGGCACGGCCAACCGGGTGCGGCTGCAAGTGAACCTGGTCACCGGCACGATTTCCTCGTCCAACGGCAATACCTTCGTTGACAGCGGGACGACCGTGACCCTCGGGTCGTGGCAGTCGCTGGAGATCGAGCTGATCAACAGCACGACGCACAGGATACGGGTTGCATCAGGCTCGTGGTCGGCAGTACTCGCGAACAATGGGACAATCGCCAGCCACGTTAGCCAGATCAATTTCCAATCGATGGACGGGAGCAAGTTCGAGGCATACATCGACGACATCGATTACTCATGGGATACTGGACACGCTGATATGCTCATCAGTATGGTCGAGGACTTCGAGGGCTTCAGCGAGAATGCCAACATCACCACGTCGAGCGCGTGGTCCGCCGAAACTGGTAACGACTGGGATGGCACCACCATCGTCCACGATATCCAGGTACAAAACGGCAGCAAGACCTTGCATCTCAAGGATGAATCCACATCGATGGGTATCAACATCACGCGCGTGCTCGGCGCCGATCTTTCCACAGGTAATATACTATACCTGGATCTCAAGCCAATGTCCAGTGCAACGTCGGGGAGCGCCCTCTACATTACCGTTCGGGAAGGCGTGGCCAATCGGGTGCGGCTGCGAGTGAACCTGGTTAATGGCACGATTTACTCGTCCAACGGCAGTACATTCCTGGACAGCGGCAAGAACGTGACCCTCGAGTCGTGGCAGTCCCTGGAGATCGAGCTGACGAGCAGCACGACGCACAGGATACGGGTAGCATCGGGCTCGTGGTCAGCGGTACTCGCGAATAATGAAACATTTTTCTGCCACGTTAGCCAGGTCAATTTCCAATCGATGGACGGGAGCAAGATCGATGCATATGTAGACAATATCTGCACCAACAATTATATTTTCGACAGCCTGGTCATTCACGACATCACGGTGACGAACGACGGTAACTTGACGATCACTAACACTGACACGTACCTGCTGGTCAACGGGTATGTCCAAGTGGCGGCGGGTTGCATGGTCTCGGTGGCGAACGGCGCGACGCTGGACTGCAGGGACGGGTTGAGCTGGGCCTCGATGATGCAGCCTCAAGACTATCTCACGAAGGATATCTCGTGCGTTGGAAATGGTTCCACCGAGAGCGTGCTAACCGTGGATGACGCGACCTTGCTCAGCGACGGGATTGAGGCCAGCAACGCGCAAGTCGAGTTCACTGATGCCGTGGTCCATGTTACCGGTTTCCGGTTCGCGGCTAACAACTATGAAGATGATCCTGGAGAAGACCTGGTGATCACGAGCTCCATGGTAACTTGCGATAATCACTTTCATCCACATCTCATCAATGGCGTTGCTGTCAAGTTCAGCGGAACGGAGAATCATCCCACGGTGATCGACACGCCGAGCATGGCTTTTGGTTCGGGTCAATCGTATAATCATGATGGCAATGGTGCCACGCTTGAAAAATGCACGAAGGTGACGATCGACCACGCGAATTTCACGGGAATGCTTTTCTTCGACTTTTCATACGAGGTCACGATTGATCGTTGCAACATCACGGAGTTGATCATTACCGAGTCGCCAACTATTGACGCGAGAAATTATTCTTCCATAAGCGTCACGCACTCTCATGTTGGCTTATATTCGCCGAACATCATCAAGGGACCTAGCGCGCAGGGCCTGATCTTGCGCCCGTATTCCGGCACGCCACAATTTTCAGCCGGCGACGTGTACCGATATTTTGAAGTAGTCGAAGACGAGACTTCCGGGGCTCGCGCGCACAAAGTTACTTGGAGTGGCTCGGCTTGGGTCGGTGATTTCTTCGAGCTTAATGCCACGTTCGACGCTTATTCGACGATAGACATCGTGAAGCCTTCGGCATTCGCTTTCGGGCCAAAGGTATTTGATGGTGCATCTACGAACAGGATCGTGGTGAAGGACTGCGCGACGAAGGAAACGATGCTGCTAAGCGTCGGTCATGTTGATATCATGAACACCACGCTCTCGGTGATATCATCCGAGGCCCCCGAGAATAGATACAGCGTGGCCAATTGCGAGTTCTACAACGCGAAGGACCTGGATTGGTCGAATTCGTCGAATGTATCCTTTTATCCAGATGGCCTCGGGTGGATAGGAAACGCTAACATCCACGCGTTTGCGGTGGGTGGATTTACTTCTCCATCGAACGCGGAAATCCGGTTCATAAATTGCTGGTTCCCGCCCGAGTTCACGGCGTACCATGGTACCCCTCTGCTGCTCTATGACTCGTACATCAACCCAAGCTGTAACCATACTTACCTCTTCATCGATACCAATTTCGTGCTTTCGGAAACCAACATCGATTTCTGCATTTGCACGAACCCGCGGTTCAACTGCATGATCATGAACACGACCAAGGGCGCTCCTGTTTCGATCGACTATTTCATGTTCCGAAAGGAGCATTATAGCGGGTTTGACATCGAGAACGGAGATTTTCCAGGACCGGGCCCTGTCGACTGCGAATTGATGATGCCTGACAATTGTTATTCCAGCTCGTTCGTTGTCAAGGTAAAGAATTCCACCGGCGCCACGATCGAAACCGTCACGGTGAATGCGCCGTCGCGGACATTCACCCTCGATGACATGACTACTTGCGACGATTTCACCATCTCTTTCTCGGTGACCGGTGATAGCACGCAGTATCCCGTGGCCGGGATTCTCCACAATTATTTCCGCGACGATTT
>JAUQYW010000158.1 GCA_030587525.1 Candidatus Sigynarchaeota archaeon
AAGGGCGAAGGCACGATAATCCGGGAACGGATCGGGGTACGATGCTGCCCCGATGACAGCGTTGAAGATGGACTGGGCATCCGTGAAGTACGTGGCGTTGCCCGTGAGCTTGAACATCTCGATCTCGCTGGCGAGCGACATCCAATCATTGCCTAGCGTGTTCTTGTATGCATAGCGAGACTTATTCGCCAGGCCCTTCATCTGCGTGATGTCTTCGGTGTAATACCCGCCCGCCTCGCATAGCCTTGCCATAGCGGCGATCGACGCGGTGACCAGCAATCCGAACGAGCTCTGGATAAATTGATTCTCGTATGGACCTCCACCTCCTTCATCATTCGATACCCAGCGCCCTTGGCCGAAGTCTTCCTCGTATTCTGGCGGACCGAATACCGTCCATCGAATAGACCCGTTCGCGCCGAGCTCGTTGGAGTCGAAATAGCGCTGCTCGGGTTCATACCAGCGATTCATCCACCACGAGACTGCGTGCCACGCCTCCTCCATGATGTCCGGGATCGAATCGTTCTGGGGATACATGCTCATACGTGATGGTTCCGTGAAAAATCCGGGCACCCGGTCGAATGCATACGGCAATGAATAGCTCAGATGCGCCATCATGGTACCGTACACGTTGTAATCACCTGAATCGTGGTAACCTCCCGACAAGTTCATGCCAATTTCGTACGAATGCCGGTATTGTAGCGTGCCGTTCGGGTACTTGTAGAGGAACCACGCGTCGTGCGTGTGGCAAGGCTCGTGACCCACCGAATTCGGATGGACCGACACGACCCGCGTGCCGCACCGGGCATAGTAAAACCAGAATTGGCCGGTCGTGAACACGTCATCAAGATACGTCGAGCTGATGGTGAACGTGTTAGATCTTGCCACGTTGCTCCCGATCTTGCCGATGATGTGATAGGATCCGGGCGTGGTGACGGACGAGATATCGCCTTTCCAGTAATATCGCTGCCAGAGCAAGCCACGGGGAACGATCGTGCCGGATCGCACGACTTGCCCCGTGCCTTCCTCGATCAAGTCGTATGTCCCATTAACGCCCGGCGAATCGTATTGCATTGTCATGAAAAATGTCTTTTCCTGGTTAGGGAGGTACCCGACGTTGTTGATCACGATGACCGGTTTTTCGCCAAGGATCTTGCCGGCGAGGATCGTAGGAATCACGACACCACCCGCGACCACCAGCGCCACCATCGACACAAGCCGACCTCGCGACGCGATTGCTTTCCCGGGCTTCGTTTTTAACAAGGATTCAAACCTCCCGCGAAGCTGGATCGACCAGGCCTTGATTTTGAAGCCAAGCACGTAGAAGGTGATGGTCAAGCACGATATAAAAAACGACGGGATGATGGAGTTGTACATCCACGCGATTTCGAGGTCACCCGCCGAGTTATTCAAGGAAAAGTACAAGGCAAGCAAGCCAAACGACAAGATGCCGCCGACAAGCGATAATCCCCTTACAATGACGAACGGGCGGTCCTTGTGCTTCCACGAGACGATGCCGAGAACTGCAATGAATCCCCCGATGGTGCAAGCCTGGACATATTCCACCCCGGGAAACGTGATGCTGTTCCCGATCCCGATGACATCGAGGAACGGCATCATTAGAACGAAAATTGAGGCGATGAACAACACGAGAAGGAGAATCGAGACGAAGAATGGCACCGGCTGGGCCTTGAAGCGGCCATCATTCGCTGCATCGCCCTGTATCATCAATCGCGTTATGGGTAATATTAACCCGGTTACCACCATGGCATTGAGGATGAAAAATAAGGCCATATAAGCAGTATAACCGGTTATGCTATTTTGAACGGTTATCGACGCTGGAAAGGCAAGGATGATGAAATATACCAATCCAGCAGCGAATAATACCACCCCGGCACCCCGGATTCTCGGTTTCTGGTCGATAAGGCCCCGTTCCTTCATTGATTTCAACCCGTGGGAGTAGAAATACGTCCCGAACCCGCACAAGATAGGGATCAAGGCCAAGAACATCTGTGGAAAGTACGGGACATTGTTCGTTACGTAGAATCCATCCGCGAGCAGGCGGGGCACGTCACGAGTGTACGGACCGATGAAGATGTGCGACCCGAGGCCGGATTGGGGAACTCCGGCAATGGAAAAGACGAGCTCGAAGACCATGATAATGCCCACGCCGCACAGCGCGATGATCCCGATCTTTTTCACGCGAGGAGTCGGCACCAGTTCAGTGCTTGTTGTCGCTCCATCCACGCGATTGACCCGCGGCCTGAGTAAATGGAAGAATCCAGCCATAACCAGCGCGAAGATGATGAAGAAATGCATATTCCCGAAGAAAAATTGCCAGCCCATTATCTCTTCCGCGGCGACGGGCCGGAAATGCGCTATATCCAGCAACCCGAAAGGAGACATAGTCTCCGTGCCGCTGTATTCGTATCGCCCGAAAATCGTTAGAAAATTTGCATAATACGAGAAACCAATGAATAAAAGGCCGAGAACCACTGGCACGACGAGATATACAAACGAAAACTTTATGTCATTAAGCCAAGACGCAATGTTTCGCATGATCCCGGTATCGACGGGAGTCCAAAAAACCATTAACCTTTTTTTATGTGTTAATGCGATCATGCATAAATCGAAAGCCCGAGACCGATGATCATGGACAAGGAACAAATTGCACAATCATACGATTTGGCATGCAAGGCTTTTACAGATCTCAATGTCGACGTCGAATCTGCTTTGACGAAACTGGAACGCATCTCGCTCTCGGTCCATTGCTGGCAAGGCGATGATGTCGGCGGGTTCGAATCGCTCGGCGAGGATCTCGGCGGAAGCGGCTTGGCCGCCACGGGTAATTATCCGGGTAAGGCTAGGACGCCGCAAGAACTCCGCCTAGATTACTTGAAAGCGTTTGAATTGATTCCCGGCAAGCACCGGGTGAACATCCATGCCATGTACGGCGAGTTCAAGGGAGAAAAAATTGATCGCAACGAGATCTCGATCGAACATTTTCAAGGCTGGATCGACTGGGCTAAAGAAAATGACTTGAAGATCGATTTCAACCCGACGTTATTTGCCCACCCGAAAGCAAGATCAGGGCTCACGCTCAGCAGCAAGTCGAAAGAGATCCGGGATTTCTGGATACAACACGTGACTTGCTGCCGCGACATCGCAGAGTCAATCGGACAAGCACTGGGAAGCCCTTGCATTAACAACCTGTGGATACCGGATGGCACGAAAGAAGGGCCGGTTGACCGGGCCGGCTACCGGGCATTACTTGCCGATTCGCTTGACCAGATTTTCGCGATCAAGCATGACAAAGCAAATACAAGGGATTTCGTGGAAGGCAAGCTTTTTGGCATCGGCAGCGAGGCATACGTGGTAGGTAGCCACGAGTTTTACCTTGGCTATGCCGTCAAGAACAAGATAGGGCTTACGCTGGACATGGGCCATTTTCACCCAACGGAATCGGTCGCTGATAAAATCTCCGCGGTCATACCATTCGTGCCGGAATTGCTGTTGCACGTGAGTCGCGGCCTCCATTGGGATAGCGACCACGTGGTCATCGTGAATGACGACTTGATCGCACTAGCCGAGGAGATCGTGCGGAGCAAAGCAATGGATCGTATTTATTTATCGCTCGATTATTTCGACGCGAGCATCAATCGCATCGCCGCATGGGTCACCGGGGCCAGGGCAACGTTAAAGGCTATGCTTTATGCGCTGCTGCAGCCTTGGGAGACGCTGAACGAGCTTGAGGAATCGGGCAGGCACTTCCAACGGCTTGCTCTACTTGAGGTGCTCAAGTCTATGCCGTTTGGTGCTATCTGGAATTACTATTGCAACCAGAAAGACGTGCCCACGGGCATTGATTGGGTCGAAAAAATAGAAGATTATGAGAAAAAGGTTCTAAAAAAACGTGGATGAATGCATCAAAGTGAGGTAATTTATGGCAGATAAGAAGATAGGCTGGATCGGCACGGGCGTAATGGGAAATTCCATGTGTGGCCACGTGATCAAGAAAGGCGGGTATAAAACATTCGTGTATAACAGGACCAAGGAAAAAACCGCGGAGCTGGTCAAGCTCGGCGCCAATTGGTGCGCGAGTGCCAAGGAAGTCGTGGAAAAAAGTGACATTATCTTCACCATCGTTGGCGTGCCCAAGGACGTGGAAGAAGTGTATTTCAGCGAGCAAGGCATTTTCAAGGGCGTGAGAAAGGGCTCGATCATCGTTGACATGACGACGACCGAGCCGGGACTCGCGCTGCGGATCTATGACCAGGCCAAGAAGCAAGGCGTTTCTGCGTTGGATGCACCCGTTTCGGGTGGTGATGTTGGTGCCAAGAATGCTACCCTCGCCATTATGGTTGGTGGCGATAAGTCCGTGTTCCAGGATTTGCTGCCGATCTTCCAGATGATGGGCGACAAGGAAAAGATCGCGTTCATGGGCAAGCCGGGGGCAGGACAGCACACGAAGATGAGTAACCAGATCATGATCGCGTCGACCATGATCGGGGTCGTGGAGTCGATGATCTACGCGCTGAAGGCAGGGCTTGACGTGGGCGACATGATCAACGTGATCGGGAAGGGCGCGGCTCAGAACTGGTCGTTGAACAATTACGGCCCGCGCATCATCAAGGGGGATTTCAACCCGGGGTTTTTCATCAAGCATTTCGTGAAGGATATGGGCATCGCGCTCCAAGAAGCCAAGCGCATGAACTTGTCGTTACCCGGCTTGGCATTGGCAAACCAGTTCTACATATCGGCAATCGCTATTGGCCTAGAGAATCTCGGAACTCAAGGCTTGTATAAGGTTTATGAACGGATTAATGGCTTGGACAAAGAATAGGCAAGATTATCTCATTTTTTCTTCGTTTGTTTGGAACTTCGAAAAACAACTCTGGTTTTCGGCCCGCAGCGTGGTAGGTTCTTTGAATGACCTTGGAGAACTTTCCCTTTTTAAGCTGGTTCCTACATCACGTTATCAAATAGTTCTTGAACCCACGAACCGGGATCCAAGCTGCTCATCGTGTACGTGACAGCACGAGATCAGCACGCGCGTCGCGCGCGCTCACGACCCAATCGAGCGTGATAGACATGGCACAAGTCAAGAAAACCGAAAACAAATCCACTCGGATCGCGGACTATATCGAGGATTTGGCAGACGATCTTTCACGGGCAGAAATGAACGATCACGATGCCGTGCTGGAGAAGAGGATCATGGAGGCACGCGAGCATGCAGCGAGAGACCTCGACATGGTGAACCGGTCTTCGACCGTCCCGGCCCCTGAGGTCCAGTACATCCAGTCCATCATCAAGGCCAATTATTCGATGCAAGTCCTGAAGCTGGTAAAAACAGCCGAGTGCGTTATTGCATTCAAGACCCTCGTTCATCACTTGGCGCAAAAGCTAGACCAGAATAAAATCCAAGCAATCCGTGATCAATTCCTCTCGATCTTCAGGGATGAATCGGAGCAACGCAAAGGCAATGACAAGATTTCCTGTCTCGTCGAGGTCCGTGTGATGCGAAAGGGTCTTCAGATGATCTCCACGTGCTACAAGCGGTCACGAGATCCAGATGAAGCTTTACCAGTGGTCTCGACAACGCAAGAGATCATAGATGTCGAAACGTTTATCGCGCGCATGCACCCGGATCACGAGCGAGTTGCGTCGATGGCCATAACTATGCTCGCAGGTTATGCTGTCTTGTTTCAAGGAACTAACCCGGATGAGAAATTTCGCGAGATGTTCTGTTGATTTATATTTTTTTTATGATTATCGTTTTAACTCAGTCTACAAGCGGTATTACACAATTGGTTGTCCGAGCAATCCTTGGATCCCTTCATTGACATTTTCAACCGTTTCGGAGTAAAGAATTTCCTGCATTTAAAGTAGAATATGACAGGATGTTTCCGGAAGATAATTAAAGCTTTTCTGCAAAATCTTCCTTGTCAAGCATTTAAAATGAAATTAACAACGAATCGCGTGTCTGGCACGCGAGAGGAACAAGTGAAAGGTGAATCTTTTGTTAAATCCAAGCAAGAAACTCGATACAACCATCAGAGATCCCTCCCCCGGCGAATCTGAGGATGAAGAATGCACTTCCGACAACGAGCAAAAAGCATCCCCGCATGTAGAATCGTCAACCATACGGCCCCAGAAAGATCAGCAGGACTTGCTGGAGACGGTACTTGAAACCTGGACAAAGGCTCTGAACAAGGAAAAGAGAAAGAACCTCGATCTCGTCAAGCGAAATTCCACGGTCTCGCCTGAAGATGCGCGATTGTTCGAGGACATCATCTCAAGCTTTTACGAGATGAGGGCGTTCGAGAACCAGAAGGTCATTTCCACGTTCGACCCGTTCAAGACGATCGTCCTCGGGTTGATGAAAGCCCTTGATCAAGCCAAGGACCCTGAGACGCGGGAGTCTTTCGTATCCATCTTCAAGGAAACATCTCCTCAAAGCATCGGAAAAAATGAGATGGGCGAATGTTCGATCGATGTTCGCGTGATGCGGGATGGCTTGCACGAGCTCACCTTCATCTACAAGAAGGCGGAAAATGACCGGGTTCCCCTGCAATTGCTCCGCGTGGACCACAACATCATCCAGATCGAGGTGTTTATTCTGCGTTTGCACCCGAATTTCGATAGCCTGGCAACCATGGCGATGTCCATCCTCAAGGCGTACGATGACTTGTTTCCACCTTCCAATCTGGCAGGAAACGCGTGAAAAAATCTACCCCCGTTCTTTTTCCTCTCGTTATTATTATGTGCACGTGGGTTCATCTTTTATGTTTTTGCTTTCTTCTTCGTTAGGGTCTGTGAAAGCTAAACTGGATGGAATATCTTGCATAATTCTATTGTTTTTAAGGATCGCGTAGACATAATGTCCTAAAAATCCTCATAACCCCAATTTTTCAGTTGTTGTTTGTCGATCTGCAGGTCAATCAAGATCGACATGATCCTATAAATACCAACAAAGGTGATTGCATGATTTCGCATGAGAATCTTCCCAAGAAACCGGAAAACACCGATGTAAAAGATGCAGGATCTTCCCGTGATGATGAAGATGCCAACAAGAAATCTGCCAAATTGCTCGAAACTATGAAAATGGAATGGTCTCGTGCAATCCTGAAGGAACGGAGCAACATGATCGCGGACCTTCGCCACAACACCCAGTTATCGTCCGACAATTCGAACATTGCCCTGGATCTCATCAACAGCTATTTTGAGCTCAAGAGCCTGGACTGCGAGAAGGTCATCAAAGCAATGGCATCGTTCAAGGTGCTCGTGAATCACGTGGCGGATTTGTTCAAGCAAGAGATGGAACAGAATTCAAACATCTTCCACGTGTGCATTTTTGATCAAGTCGCGCCCCAACGGATAAAGGACCAGGAAATCGAGAAGATGATCGATGTCCGTGTCATGCACGATGGGCTCCACGAGGTCATCATCGCTCTCCAGCGAAATCCGGACGCGAATCCAGCAATGAGGATCCTGTACATGAACGATTCGATCATCGACGTTGATACATTCATCTCGAAATTGGAACCCTCCTTCGATCAACTGATATCGATGGTCATGAAATTGGTCGTGCAGAGCGCAAAGCTCCTCGTGCCCGAAACGTCGGCTTGATTTGGATCTCTTGTTCCTTTCTTTCAAGTTTTTAAAACTACTTGCTTTTTTTTGAACGCACGCTGAAAAGGATGTATATACAAGATAATTTAAAAATTAAAAAGAAGGATTGTGTTACATCCGGATTTATTTCTTTCCCAAAGCCTCGTTCATCCGTACTTCGAAATTCCAATATTTCTTGGCCATAAAAATACCTTGAAAGCATGCGGTGCACACCACGTAGACGATTGAACCTGCAATGCCGACGACGAACATCATATAACTTGAATTCCCATATCCCATTGCAAGCATTACTATGGTTCCAACCACGCCAAAACCCAAGAACACGACGAGTACCACGATTAGCAGCGCCATCTTGTTTTTTTTCTGCAATGCTGCAAAATCAGCTTTCACGGGATCGACCCGTTGAACTATTTCTGGCGGCAATCGTGAATAACAGTTGTTGCATAGATATACTGTCCCGTGTCTCATATGAAACAAGCCCCCGCAGACTTTACAATGCTCCGCGGAGGCTTGCCCCGTTCTGATGTGCTTCCCGCAAACCTGGCATTGACCGATGTGATAGGTAACAGACATGTTTGTTCTCCTTCGAATCTGACCTCTATTAAACAAGAGGTATATAATTTGTTAAGCCAATCGAGAATTAAAAAGTTTCAATGGATTTGGATTCGAATTAAAGGGGCGATTCGTGGTTTGTTTTTTAGGAAAATCCAAAAGAAAGGCGAAAGTGCAATTCATGCCTCTACCATCGGCTTGTAATCGTCTTCCGATAGATTGAATGTCCACGCAACCGCTTGGCTGCATTTTCGCATGCACGACGGGACCCGAAGTAAATATGGCCTGCCCGATGTGGAATCGATAACCTTGAGGAACACCATTTCCTCAGAATTGCGATCGCGGTGGAAAAGGATAAGCTCGGAACTCCCGTGGATGTCAACGATCGTATTGCGAATCTCCTTCAACAGCCGCTCGTATCCGAATTCCTTCCACAATCGCGTCCTGAGTTCCACGTTCCGAATTGCCATCACGTGTTGTGCCTTGATGTGGGAGAAATCAATTAATGAGAAACACAATTCCAATCGAATTGCGTTTTCTGCTCGCGAAAACATCTCCACATTCCCACGTTGAAATATTTCATCAAGGTTCTCCAAGATGTACTCTTCGTTTATAACCCCGGTTTTTTTAAGGCCAAGTATCCAGTGCATAGCCTCTTGGCAAGTATACACGTCGGATGGCACGCGCACGAGATATTTGCTTGCTGTTTTTTCGTCGAAATATTTAAGGAACTTGAGCCTTTCATCGCTTGATTCATAGGTGACGATTAATCTCGCGTTTCCATGATGATAGACGGTTCGACCCTTAAGCTCCGAAAGTATTTTTTCATAGCCATATTGGTGGAGCAACTCGTCGCGAATCTTGGAAGGCCGCACATGCAATATATCGGATAACTTCACGGTCTTCATGGAGGTGAAGAGCAAGAGATCCTCAATTGACTGGGAAAATAAAGGATCGATGCAATGGCGGGCTTTCTGAGAAAAAAATACCTTCCAGGAGATCGTACCTCCTTGGGTAGGATATTTGACCCATGGCATGCGATACGGCATTTCCCCGTGATGGATGAAGAAAAATCCATCACGGGTCATGTCAACAATATCGTTGAGTTGCAGGTAGTAATGGCGGGACATGGTCCATACCGATGCTGGAATCTTGTCCGCGTTCCGAAGCAGCATTCGCAACTTAGATTTAATATCGTCGTACATCTTTAGTCTCGCACCTGCATTGCTCGCTCGTTCGGGACAAATTCCCGCTGCCGGACCATGCGATAATTGCCCGGGATCAAGGCGATTGGGCCATGCTCGTCATGGACGAGCCGGGCACCTTCTTCTGCAGCGACGAACACGCTCCCCATGAAGTCAAACACGTCCGCGTTCACCACGCGGTGCGCGTGGCCGGTCAATTCGCCCTCGACGAGGACCTTGTCGTTCCGCTTCTTGGCAAACTCCGGTATTTCGCCAGTCTCTACCAGGAGGATGTCGCCTTGCCGGAACATGCGTTTTATTTGCTGCATGGGATCTCACTCACGATGCATTGGTTGGCCATCGCAGGACTTCTGACCTTTTTCTCCCGGATCGGGGCGACCTCGTTTTCGATTTCAATACGGGCGGAAAAATGATCGAGCGTGATGTTGATCTCGGCATCGTCAAACCACG
>JAUQYW010000163.1 GCA_030587525.1 Candidatus Sigynarchaeota archaeon
GACTTGTCAGGGACAAGCCGCTCGTGGCGCTCGTGGTGCCCTTTTAATCGCCGCATGCCTTTCCTGCGCCCCGTTCTTTTGCAGAGATCCGCGATCTTGAATTGATTCAACTTCCGGCACGCGTCCGCTGTTCCCAGGCTGAACAAGACCCCGAACACGATGACCTCCCAAAAGGCGATGGCCTTGTGCTTGGCACCATCGAGTTTCCGACGAAAATGATACGTTCTCGCGCATTGATCCGCAACATTTAATACATCGTCGCGCCAATTCTTTCCTGGAACCTTGTATCGCTCGGGACTCCCCGCCAGGTTCGTCCCGTTGACGTTTGTTGTTGGCATGAAAACGGCGAATGCAAGGTTCCTTTTAAACCCTTTAAAATGAGACTTCAAGTTCCGCCGTTACTGAATACTTGTCGAATCGATGGGATGCAGCGGGAGATAATGATCTACCTTTATGTGTAGAAATGTGATGTATCGATCGTTATCTAAAATTTTGATCAAGTCTTGAATTCCTCGGGAGAATGATGATGTCCAGAATCCACAAACATGATATGTTGCTCTTTCTCGGGCTCGTTTTTTTAACAATCATCGCATGCCAGGGTTCACGAGAGGACCCGGCCCATCCCCAAGATGTTATGGCACCATCGCTTCCTCATGGAAAAATCCTCATCAATGGCAACGCCGCTCTCGACGCGTTTTTCGCGGGAAACGGGACCACCGGGAGCGAGAGTAACCCCCATATCTTGCAGAATTTCGAGATCAATGCTGGCGGGGATTGCATCGCGCTCTACAACACCAACAAGCACGTTATCATACAAGACTGCATTCTTTTCGATTCAGGGTCGGGAATTTACCTGGAGAATTGTCAGAACGTCGATATCATAGGTTGCTCCATCTTCAGCAATAATTACGGCGTGTTCCTATCCCAATCAACGTATAACACGATACAAGGCAATAATATCACTCAGAATGCCAACGGGGGCGTCTGCCTCTACACGGCAAGCAATTTTAACAGCATCACGACGAATAACATCACCAGGAGCGGGAGAAAGGGGATCGCAGTTCTTTCAGCCCACAATACCACGATCCGTGATAATCTCATCTCGTCGAACGGCCCTGTCGAAGATCAATGTGGTATTCTCCTGAGGGCAAGCATGAACACGACGATCTCGGGGAATGATATATGCAACAACATCGCATTCGGTATCACGTTCGATACATCCAATAATAACACGATATACGATAATCTCCTCCAAAATAACAGCCAATACGGCATTAACATGATCAATTCCAATTACAACACGTTCCTAGGCAACGACATGATCGATAACGATAACTGGGATGCGAACACGAATTACTGGGACAACGGGACGCGCGGCAATTTCTGGTGGGATTATTATTGGACGAGAACCACTGCCGGCCACGACGGAGTCGTGTGGAACGAGACCATCACGGTAAATGGTGGCGGCCAAGACCATTGTGCACTCGTGTATCCCTCGCACCCGTTCAATTATAATTATCCCTTGCTCATCGATGGAAACACCAGATTGTATTACTTTCCCTTCAAGACGGGCAATGGAACTGCCGCGAGCCCGTACATCATAGAAAATCTCGTGATCCAAAAAACTCCGCCCGGGAACTGCATCTACCTGCGCATCGTCGACAAGCACGTGATCATCCGGAACTGCACGTTGTCCGGGGCTACGGGCGGCGGAGATGCCGGGATCGAACTCTTCAGCTGCCAGAACGTGAACATCACCAACTGCACGATGGTCAACAACAATTACGGGATATACTTCGCGACGGCCAGCAATAATTCTGCATCGTATAATACCATCTCTCATAATATTGGCGCTGGGATTTGTTCCATTAATGGAATGGGGAACGTGATGAGCCATAATACAATTCTCAACAATACTGCTGTAGGCATACGCGTGGTTTCCCCGGATAACTTGATCTTGGAGAATTTCATTTTCAACAATTATAACGGGATTCTGGTGGACAGTTCCACGACAGGCATCATCATT
>JAUQYW010000173.1 GCA_030587525.1 Candidatus Sigynarchaeota archaeon
GTGCTGGAACAGATCGCAACTGCTTGGATCTCGGGATCCTTGAAGATCTCGCCCGGATCGGCAACGAGCTTGACACCCAGCTCGCTCGCCCATTCTTTCAACTTGTCGTCGATCTTGACCTCGGCGATGGTCTTGACCTTGGCGCCGGGGACGTTTTTCACGAGATTTTCGGCGTGGATCTTGCCAATGCGGCCCGCGCCGATGACTCCGAAGATGATTTTCTTGTCTACCATGGTATTCAACTCGCAATTATCTCTATCATATCACCAGTGTTTACTTATAATCCAGTGAGCTTCTTGATGTACGCCCGTGCTTTCTTGGCATATTCGAGCGGGTTTGCCTTGGCGGGATCTTGTTCCGCCTCGACGACCATCCATCCCTCGTACTTCAGCTTCTCGATTTCGGCGAAGATGGGCTTGAAGTCGATGGCACCATCGCCCGGCACGGTGAACGTGCCTTCCTTGACCGACTGGAGAAACGACAGCTTCTTGTCCTTCACCATTTTTTTGATAGGATCGCGGATGTCCTTCAAGTGGATGTGGGCGATGCGCTTGCCGTGTTTCTTGAGAACCTCGAGTGGCGCGTTACCCCCGTCGGAGTAATACAAGTGTCCCGTGTCGAGCAAGAGCCACACGAGCTTCGGGTCCGTCTTTTGCATGAGCGTGTCGACTTCCTTCGCGGTCTGCACGGTCGTGCCCATGTGGTGGTGGAACACGATCTTCATGCCGTTGTCCACGGCCAGCTTGCCGATCGCTTCCAGCCCTTTTGCCAGCTTGTCCCAGCCTGCGTCGTCCAGCACCGGTTTCTTGTCGAACAGCGGCGTACCCATCTGCCCCTGGATGCTGTTTCCTTGCTCGGAGATCACGATGACCTTGGAGCCCATTGCCTTTAAGAACGCCATGTGCTTCTTGAACGCCTCGACCGTTTCTGCTTGCGGTTTCGTCGTGAACAATGCCGAGAACCACTGGCTCGCGATTTGTAACTTGTAGGGCGCCAGTGCCTTTTTCAACTGTGCAGGATCCTTGGGGTATTTTCCCCCGACCTCTGTTCCCTGGAAACCAGCTTCCGCCATTTCCTTGATGCATTGCTCGAACGGTATCTCCCCGCCAAGTTCAGGCATGTCATCGTTCGTCCAGCCGATCGGGGCGATTGCTAGCTTGATTTTCTTTGCATCGAGCATGTTTTATCTACCTTCTCAATACTTCCTCGCTGTTTTCATATTTGACTTCATCTTCTCGTGGGCAGCCTTGACTTTCTCCATGGTGCTCGTCTCCGCGACACCGACGCGCCACCACGACTCGTAGTTACCCGATTGGGAGAATCGCTTGATCTTGATGTGGATGAGGGTGGTCTTGTCCTCGTTCTTAGCTTTCCCGAGGGCATCCTTCAGATCTTCTAGCGACGTGACCGTGTAAGCCGCTGCACCGTAACTGCGGGCACTCGCGGCGTAATCGATGAGGTGGAATGGCCCGACCAGCTTGTCGGTTTCGGGATCGCGGTCCCGCAGCTCGTTACCAAAACCCTTGGATCCCTTGCCGAATCCTTCCGAACCGTGCGCGGTCGCGAGCCCGTTGATGCTGTTGAACCCCTCGCTGTCGAAGAGCAAGATCGTGAGTTTTTTATGCTCCATAAGGCTCGTCACGATCTCCGTGTGCATCATGAGATACCCGCCATCACCCTGGATGACATACACCTCGCGCCCGGGATCCACGAGCTTGATGCCGAGGCCTGCGGCGATCTCGTAACCCATGGTCGAAAACGCGTATTCGACGTGGTAAGTCTTTGGTGCTTTACATCGCCACGTGCGCTGCAGGTCGCCGGGCATGCTACCAGCTGCGTTGATCATGACATCGTTCTCGCCCATGAACTCGTTGAGCACGCCGATCGCGGCGGGTTGCGGCAGGTACTTCTCGCCTTTTTCAGGCTTCATCGCCCGGAGGCGGTCGACTTCCGCATCCCATTCCTTCTTGAGCTTGCTGTACTCTGCCTCGTAGGCCTTGTCGACGCGATAGTTGAGCTTCTTGAGCTCCTTCCCGATGGCATCGAGGGCCTCCTTCGCGTCGGCGAGGACCTGCGTCGCGTCCATCTTGTAGGCATCGAAGCTGGAGACGTTGATCGCGAGGAGCTCCACGGCGGGATTCTGGAACGCCGCCTTGGACACGGTCGTGAAATCCATGAGCCGCGTCCCGATGGCGATGACGAGGTCAGCGGTTTTTGCGATGATATTAGCAGCCTTGGTGCCCATAACACCCATTCCGCCGAGGTTTTGCGCCTGGTCCCAGCGAAGCGCGCTGTTCCCTGAATTCGTGAAGGTGACGGGTATCCCGGTCGCTTCAACGAATGCCTTGAGCTGTTCCGAGGCGAGGGAGTAGTGGATCCCGCCCCCGGCGATGATCACGGGGCGCTGCTTGCCCTTGATCTTCTGCACGGCGATGTCAAGTGATTGCCGCGAGATGGGTCGCCGGTCGATACGATGCACCCGTTCCTTGAAAAATTCTTCGGGATAATCATATGCTTGATCTTGAATGTCTTGCGGCAATGCCAGGCACACGGCGCCGGTGTCCGCTGGATCCGTGAGCACGCGCATGGCATTGATCGCGCTAGTCATGAGTGATTGCGGGGTGACGACGCGATCCCAGTACTTGCAGACGGGCTTGAAAGCATCCGTCACCTGCATGTTGAGATCCCGCGGTTGCTCTATCTGCTGCAAGACGGGATCGGGTTGGCGGTCCACGAAGATGTCGCCGGGCAACAAGAGCACGGGAATGCGATTGGTAGTGGCGGTCGCGGCGCCCGTAACCATGTTCGATGCTCCGGGGCCGATCGACGACGTGACAGCGAAGCAACCGAGACGGTCGAGGTGCTTGGCCGCGCCGACGGCGATGTGCACGCCGCCTTGCTCGTTCTGGATGCGGTAATATTTCAACAGATCCGCGTTCTGCTCAAGTGCCTGACCCAGTCCCGTGACTTGACCGTGGCCGAAGATCCCGAACACGCCCTTGATAAACTTGAATTTTTTTCCGTCGATTTCGACGTATTGCTGGCTCAAGAACTTGACCAGGGCTTGTGCCGTGGTCAGCCGTACGGTCTTTTCGTGTGGCATGATGCTCGTCACTTCTTGATCTTGTCTTTTTTTGGCGGCCAGATCGCGTCCTCGTTGTCCTTTTTCATGACCCATGCGTGAGCGGGATCAAATACAGGCGTACCAGACTCAGGACCATATGGCTTGCCATCGAGATGGCGTATCGCCCACAAGTAATACATAGCATAGCCAGGGGCGGATGTTTGCGGGTGCGTGACGCCGAAAATCTTGACCGTGTCGCCGTGCTTGACCTTCACCACCTCGTCGCCGAGCATACAAAAGCCGAAGCCTTGCTCGGGCAGGAAGCGGTAATGGTATATCTCGGGCTGGACATGCCAGTGTGGGGGATAGCTCGACCACTTTCCCGGGTAATTGATAACCTCGCCCAGTACCAGGTTGGCTTCCTTGGGCGCATTCGATCGGTCGAAGATCGTGCGAACGACGCGCGTCGACATCTCGCGCATGGTGCCCTCGCCGCGCAACTCGCTCTTGCAATCCGCGGGCTTGTAGAGCTTCGGTGCGAACGATTTCTCGTTCCGGGTCAAGACCAGGGCGATCTCTACATCGCAATTCCCCGCCTTTATCGCCACCGCGACATTCCCGGCGACGTGGAGGCACCACGGGTTCTCATCGAATAACGAAGCTCGCACTACCTTTTCCTTGATCTCCTTGCTACTCCCGCTCTCCTTCCACGAGGCAGTGATCTCGCCGTTCATGAGGAGAATGGCCTTTTCCATTTCCTGATCGAGGGAACACGATTGATTTTTGCCGAGGCGCAAGATCCCGAAATCCATCTTCGTATTTTTCGGATCATCCCACGGCAGCTCCTCAATCTTGACGATCCAGGTCATACCGTTTGCGAATTTCGGGGTAGGAATTTTCATGAAAAAAACCAATCTTGTTTATTGCAAAAACAAGGTATCTCTATATATGTTATTTCCTCCAGGGCTCATCAAATTGAACGCGAGAATGAATGAACCTAACATTTCAATGCTGTTCCAAGGGGGTAAGCCATAATTCGTGAATTGACCACGTGGTGCTAGAAAACGAGGATTACATCTTTAGCATCGACTTGACAAACGTCTCCTTGCACGTTGCCAACAAACAAGGCACCGGATGCCAAACCCACCCGTGCCGCGATGCCTTCACGAAGATTTGTGTGGTGCTCGATTCCCAGATCAAGATAGGATACACTTAGGAAGGCCTGGGCTTCACACAGCCGGATCTCTTCGCCTTATCCATAATTTTCGCGATAGAGAATTATCTGTATCCCATATCCATTACAAGCCAGTTCCCGAAACCAAGTCATGCAATAAATGTAAGTGAAAGCCCCAATCAGGTTCACGCTCTTTCTTCGAAACATAGAATCGACGGTTAAACCGCTTACCGTTGAAGCTCGTTGAGGAGGCTCAGACGGTCTATTGACCATTTTTGGATGAATCCCGTTTATAAACACCTTACGCGCATGGTAATAGTGAGTGACTGAAAGTGGAGAGATCTAAATCGAATCGAATCCGGCACATCTTGTTCGATCTCGTCGTTCTTGGGCTCATAGTGAACATGGTTGCATGGTATGGCATCACGAGTGATCAAGTTTTGCGGACACACCAAAAGTTCGATGAACAATCGTTTAACGAGAGCTGGGTGGAGACTATGGAGGAGAACTTCGAGAATATGACGCTGGGGGCCTCGTTCGAGACCGGGCGCCCCGGTTGGTTGGCGTATAGCGCGAGCTATGGTACTTCCACTGCCCAGAACATTGCGGGCTCATTAATGGGTAGAGTGTATGCCTCCGGCTACAACTATTATTATATGAGGTATGCCTTTTCCACCGCGGGCACCTACACGTCGGGTGTGAAGATCGATTTCGATATGGCCGCGGGCGCGACGAATATGTACCGTCAGGTCATGATCTGTCCTAACAGCTCATCGGACTACTGGTACATCGCCTTCGGTTCGACTGGCAACATCGTTGCACGGCACGTTTCATCGGAAATCGTCCTCAGGACATATACGGCCAACACGCGCTATCACGTCACGCTCGAGTTCGTCGGAAATATGCATACGATCGACATAACCATCAATGGAACGAAGTACACCAACGGCGGTGCCCATTTCTCGACGGCATACAGCACCGCCTCGATGATCCAATGGTTCTATGTACACTGTCGCGATTCCGGTGCCGGATGGATCGCTGTCGACAACATCGACGCGAGTTGGAGCATCAGGTCTTATCCCGATGAACCGTCGATCACGCATCCCTCGGACATCACATATACGATGGGCCAGACCGGGTACCAGATCTCGTGGACCATTACGGATGCCAACGCCAGCACGAAAACCTACATGACGTATGCCAATGGCTCGTCGATCGCCAGCGGCTCATGGATTTCGGGTGTGGCTGTAACACAAAATGTCACCGGCTTGCCGATCGGTTCTTATAACTACACGATCGTCGCGAATGACGGGCTCGGCCACTCCGCTCAGGATACGGTCATCATCAACGTCCTCGCGAACCAAGCGCCGACTATAACGCATCCCGCAGACATCATGTACACAGGAGGTCAGACAGGGAACTATATCTATTGGACGATCACAGATGCGGGTACCACCACGCGAACTTACACGATATATGTCAATGGCTCGTCGCTCACCAGCGGTTCGTGGACATCAGGCACAACGATTATGCGGAGCGTCGACGGCTTATCGGTCGGCTCGTACAACTACACGATCGTCGTGAACGACGGACTTGGCCTCTCGGCGCAAGACGAGGTCATCGTCCGGGTGTTGAACGGGATCCCGACGATCACTCATCCTTACGACATCATATACACATGTGGCTACACGGGTCACACGATCTGGTGGACGGTCTACGATTCGAGCACGATCACGCGGACATACACGATATACGTGAACGGATCCTCGCTCACCACCGGCACATGGACAACAGGAAATTCCTTCTCGCGAAGCGTCGACGGCCTGGCGATCGGCTTTTATAACTACACGATCGTCGCCACCGACGGCTATGGAGGCACGGTGCAAGACACGGTCATCGTCCAGGTCTTGAACGGGATCCCATGGATCACACAACCTTATGATACCACCTATACGTGGGATCAGACGGGCGTCGCCGTCTCATGGACTATCACCGATTTGAGCGCTACCACGCCGGTCTATACGATCTACGCCGACGGCCATGTCATCGCAACTGGCACTTGGGATTCGGGCGTGGCGGTGACTTTAAACCTTGACGGCATTGCCCCTGGAACGTACAACTTCACGATCGTCGTCATAGATGGATTCGGCGCCCGTGTCCAAGACCAAATGTGGCTCATAAGGTTGGATGAACAGACCACCAGCCCGCTTCAAGAAGCCGGGCCCGGCATCGCGTTGGTAATATTGGGCATCCTCGGTGCAAGCCTGATCCTAATGCTAGTAGTTGGAGCGGTCGTGAGCTCGAAGCTAGGGATAGGAAAACCTCAAATGACGAGGCGAAAACCGGAAGAAGAGGGGATAATTTCCCCATAAAATTAGAAATCGGCGATGAAAATGCCTTTCGCTCTCAAACTTTCGCCTGGAATGACGACAAGTAAATAATCGTGGTTTAAAAGAATATAATCGATTGACAAGAAAGGAATGAAAGAAATGAAGCATAAAAAAATGATTCTTCTCGGGATGGTATTATTCTGCTTCTTATCATCAGCATACGCCAGGATTGATTCAACTGCCCCTGGACCTTTGGAGAACAAAGGGCAGGCCGTGCATCCGGAAAAGGTGGAGATATCGACACCGATAAAGAAGGCTGAACCTAGTTCGCCTGATAAACAAGTGGCGCCTGTCTTATCTACGAAGAATCCCAATGGCCCCTCGAATGTTCCCGAAGGATATGCCGTTATTGCAGGCGTTTCGGATTACCCGGGCTCATCGAATGACTTGCAATATAGTGACGACGACGCGATTGACGTGACCGATCTCGTGTTGAACACGTTCCACGTTCCTTCATCGAACATCGTTCGCCTCCTAAATTCCCAAGCAACGACGAGCGCCATCACGTCCGCGGTCACTAATTTTGCGACCACCATGGATGCAGATGACACGCTCTTCTTCTACTTCTCGGGACACGGATCATCAGCAGAACAGATCAACTCGTATACATGGAGCGTGCAATCATCGCACCCGTATTCCAATAACATGGATTCCTACTGGCACTATTCCGTTCCAGGGGTGCAGATGATGCGGGTGCACTTTGTCCGAGTGCAAACAGAATATAACTATGATTATGTCTTTATAGGAGACAACGCTGATCGTTTAACCTACTGGGATTACTTCACCGGCGGGTCTTATTACGACGTCTGGTCGTATTGGGTCTTCACCGACGACATCTATGTGAACCTTAATACGGATTATAGTTACACGTACTGGGGCTTCCAGGTAGACAAGGTTGAAACGTCCACGTGGGTAGCTCCGCAAGAATTCATCCCGTATGATGGCCTAACGAATGGCTTCACAGGCCCGGAATTGGACGCTCTATTCGACACCGTGCCAGGCAAAGTTATCACGGTACTGGACACGTGCAACAGCGGGGGTGTAGGCTCGGCGATACAAGCCACGGGGAGATATAGCATGACTGCTTGCCAATGGAACGAGTTCTCCCTCGAAGACAGTTCCGCATACAACGGCGCGTTCACCCGGTATTTCCTGGTTCCGTGGACATCAACATACGACACGGATGGAGATGGCGTCGTCGCGTTCGAGGAGACCTTTAGCTACATATCTACAAATACCATATCCCGATCTACAGCCCTTGGTTCAGTCCATCACCCGCAACAATACGATGGCATCACGGGAAGCACCATCTTCCAGCCGAACGCGAAGATCAACTCGAATACCGTCGACGGAAGTTTCAACACAAACGTGAATTTTTACCTGAACGGGCTTGGTTGGGGTGAGCTGCTGTGTGCATATTACGATAAAAATACACATACCTACAAGATACAATGTAACGATTCGAGCGTGTTGCCCTCCGCATCGGCGATATCAAGGACGGTCAACGCTCCAACAGGGGGATTCACGACATCTGCTGTCACGACGATATTGAACGCGCGATATGGAACTTACGTTGAACAAGTGAATTCATCTGTCAATGTATCTGGTCCTGCATTTAGCAGCAGTATCGATACGGACGGCGATGGCGCGAGCGACCTAAACGAATTCTACCACGGCACTAACATGTGGGCTGTGGATTCCGACGGCGATGGGATGAGGGATAGCTTCGAGATCCAGTACTCCTTGGATCCATTCTTCGATGATAGCGCCTTCGATCCAGACAATGACGGCATCCCAAATCTTGATGAATGCCTAAACGGGTTGAATCCCAATATCGCGAATAATTTCACGGACAAGGATACCGATGGATTATACGACTTGATTGAATACACCATTTCCAGCAACATATCGAATCCGGATACCGACGGCGATGGCATGCAGGATGGTTGGGAATATAATTATGCTCCAACAGTCAACATCTTCGTGCCCGATGCAGGTCTCGACCCCGACGGCGACGGCCTGACGAACATCAACGAGTTTCAGCACGGCTCCAACCCTGGCTCCACGGACTCGGACGGCGACGGGATGACTGACGGCTGGGAGCACGCGTACGGGCTCAACTTGATCGTCAACGACGCCAACAGCGACAAGGACGGCGACGGGGCCACGAATCGCCAGGAATTTCTCGCGGGATCCAACGCCTCGAATGTCGACACGGACGGGGACGGCATGCGGGACGGGTGGGAGATCACCTTCGCACCGACGGTCAACGTCCTGGTGGCGGATAACAGTACCGACCCCGACGGCGACGGCCTGACGAACATCAACGAGTACCAGCACGGCTCCAACCCTGGCTCCACGGACTCGGACGGCGACGGGCTACCTGACGGCTGGGAGCACACGTACGGGCTCAACTTGATCGTCAACGACGCCAACAGCGACAAGGACGGCGACGGGGCCACGAATCGCCAGGAATTTCTCGCGGGATCCAACGCCTCGAATGTCGACACGGACGGGGACGGCA
>JAUQYW010000193.1 GCA_030587525.1 Candidatus Sigynarchaeota archaeon
CAATTTTGAAAGACACACTAAAAATAATGCAGCATAGACGAAACGCCATAGCACACAATCATAGTGATCTAAATGACCCGGATAAGATAGTCATTTTTAATGATAACTATGGAGAAATAACATATCGAAGAGTTTTTACGAGAATTGGAAAGGAAGGTTATCAAAATCTCTATGAAATTATACGACAAATCGCGAATGTTATTTCAAGCTATAAAGATCGCGGCGATAAACATCCAAATACCGTGGAAATTTCGATTTTTTGGTTTATAATCTCGGCTTTGGGTATCGTGAATAAAGATAATCACCGATCAAACAAGCCGGTTATCGTTGGTTCGAATACGATCAACCCCGTTATATTTTATATAAATGGAAAGAGGCGTGGTGTAATGGTTCAGCATCCGGTGCTCGGGCCACCGAAATCGAGGTTCGATTCCTCGCGCCTCTATCCCCTGGAAGAATGGTGCCGTGGTCGAGCGGATCAAGACGCTTGCGTGCGAAGCAAGCAATCGCAGGTTCAATTCCTGCCGGTACCACGCTTTGCGTAACAATGTTTTTTCGTTATTCTTGCATTTATTTATAAATATTGGTGCCGTGGTCGAGAGGAGGAGGCACTTGCCTTCGGAGCAAGGAATACACGCGGGTTCGAATCCTGCCGGCACCTCCACGACAATCTCCATCAATGGGCGTTTCGTCTAATCGGAAAGGATGCCAGGCTTCTAACCTGGATGATAACAGTTCAAGTCTGTTAGCGCCCATATAAAAAGGCTAAAAAAAGAATAAAGGGACGAACAGTGAAACACATAAACAGGATCATGCCAGCATTCACGTTCCACGAGTATCACGTGTTCACGGATGGCGAGATCGATGTCGCCGTCGAAAAACTGATGCGAGGCAGTCGCTTGCGCCAGTGGGTGCCCTCGTACCATTTCAAGATCATGCTGCATGGAAAGACCGAGAAAATCGGGCGTGTCGACTTGCGCATCGGGTACATGGATAAACTCGTGCTCTACGGCGGCCACATCGGGTATGGCATCGACGAGGTGTTCCGCGGCCACGGGTACGCGGCCAAGGCGTGCCGCCTCATCAAGCAGGTAGCCATCGACCACCACATGGACGTGATCTGGATAACGTGCAACCCGGAAAACACTGCATCGCGGCGGACTTGCGAAAATATCGGCTGCCAGTTCGTCGAGATCATCGATTTACCAAAAAACAACGACCAATACCGGCGCGGCGAGCGAAAGAAGTGCCGGTATCGATGGATCATCTACGGGGACAAGCCTGCCAAGGTTTGAAACCTCTTTTTTTCCTTTCTCAACCGCGGGCGTTGCACGGTTCAAACCCGTGAACGTCCATAGAAATAGCACACTAAAAGTGAGAATAATGAACATCAATTCCGCGTTGAAGAAACTCAAGATCTTGCAAAACGAGCTTACCCGTCTGGAAACCATCCGCCAGGAAGGTTTCAGCGTCACGATCCCAAAAACCATGAAGCTCGACGACGTGATGAAAAATCCTGGAGATTTCAAAATCATCCCATTTGCTGAAATCACGGCCAAGATCGGGAAGCTTGCAACCGAGATCTCGGGCTTGAAAGAACAATTGCAGAAAACGAACGTAACCACTATCCTTCCAGTCCGCGTCGACGGTTTCGACGGCGAGATCACGCTCGCCCGGCTGAAGCTCATGGTCGACGAGTTCCGCTCCGAGCTCAAGCAGATGGATACGCTGAAGCGCGGGCGCGTTTTTTTCCCCGCTGCACGCAAGATGCTCACGTCGGAGGACGAGGAAAAGACGGTGGACCAGCTCGATACCCTCGAAATCGAGGCGATGATCAAGCAGCTGGATGACCGCAAGCGAGCCTTGGAAGACGTGCTCGAAAAGGCGAATTTCGAAACCCGGCTGGTTGATTGAACACATCATGCTCATCTCGTCACGCCGCGACGGCAGTTCTCGGCCTGATTAGGTGGGGGTTGGATGGCAACTCCTGACCTTGAAAAGTCACCAGCTTGTGAACTGGCAAGAACGTGCTCTCAACGTGCGATCACGGCTCACGGTTCAACTCTGCATGGCTCAATGCTCAAGAATCCTTCGTCGTCCAACCTAATTTTTTTTCTTTTAATGCAAACCGCGGGTGCGTCGTCTAATGGACAGGATACCAGTTCCCTAAACTGGACGGTGGATGTTCGATTCATCCCGCACCCGTATTCCAACCATAGCAGGATGGGAGAGTACCAGTCCGCCAGACTCATAATCTGGAAAACGACGGTGAAAATCCGTCTCCTGCTACTAGAATTCCCGCCACCAGACTTGGCGTGACCGACCGGTTAAGGTACGCGGCCGTAGACCGCGGTTATGGAGGTTCAACCCCTCCCGCCAAGATTTCCATCAACATTCACGCGTGGGACCATCGTCTAATGGAAAGACCCCGGCCTAGCAAGCCGGCGACTTGGGGTTCAAATCCCCATGGCTCCACTAACTATAAATCAAAATATTAAGAATACATCAACGCGCGGTTACCCGAGCGGTAAGGGGCTAGCCTAGAGTCTAGCTCGCCTATGGGGCTAGCTTCGAGAGCTTGCCCCCGAAGAGGGGCTAGCCTTGAGAGCTAGTAGTGCAGAAATGCCAACATCGGTTCGATTCCGATACCGCGCGCCATTTTTTATTCACGCACGGTTAGTCAAGTGGTATGGCGCTGGCTCGCTAAGCCAGTCGTGGAGAAATCCCAGCGTCGGTTCGATCCCGACACCGTGCGTTTTTTTACCTTTAAAAAGAGAGACGTGCTCTCTCAATAGAGAGAAGTCTAGAGACGTGATTCTCCTTATGCCAGTCGTGAACACGAAATTGCTCCGCAAAGACGTCCGCAAGGGCTTAAAACCGGCGCTGCCACTCCCGCTCCTAATCCAGGTCATCAAGTTCACCCGGCGGCCTGAAAACCGCGGCTTCAACTTCGTGAAGTTGCTTCGCACAATAGCAAAATATAACGAGACATATTATAAGGAACGGATCCAGAACAGTGATGACCCCGCTCTTAAAAAATATCTAAACGTGATATCGAAAGAAGAAATGGCCTTTGCCGCCCGGGGCCTGCGGCTCGTGACTGAATGGAACGCGCAGGACGACTTGAAGAAAAAACCGATCTCGCTCGACATCAAGATCGAGCAGGTCGACGAGGCGGGCGTGCGGGGCGAGTGGGAGATCCCGCCGAATGCCGCCCCGGACCGTGTATTGCTCTGGTTTCACGGCGGCGGGCAGATCCTCGGCACGCCCTTGAGCAGCCGGCAATGCTCAGCGGAGCTCGGGAAGCGTGGAAGGGCGAAAGTGTTCAGCCTGGACTACCGGCTCGCCCCGGAGCACCCGTTTCCAGAGGGGCTCGAAGACTGCGTTAATGCATACAAGTGGCTCTTGAAATCGTACAAGCCGGGGAACATGATCATTGCCGGCGAATCGGCCGGCGGGCAACATGTTCTGTCAAGCCTGCTGAAGATCAAGCAGGACGGGCTTCCACTCCCGGCTGGAGCCCTCTGCTGCGCCCCCGCCACCGATTATTACCACCAGGGCCCGACGTTCTTCGACAACATGGTAACCGACCCGGTCCTCGGCGATGCTGGGGTTTTTATGCTGTTCGATGCTTACCTGGCTGGGAAAGACCCGAAGGACCCCCTCGTCTCGCCTGTTTACGGCGACTTGGCCGGGTTGCCCCCCATCTTGCTCCAGGTGTCCACGATCGAGATGCTCCGGGACCATGCCGTGCGCTTTGTCGAAAAGGCAAGAGCCGCAGGCGTCGACATCACGCTCCAGGAATTCAAGGATATGACCCACGCGTTCCTTTCGGGCGGGTACAACGCTGGCTGGCCCGAGGTCGAGGATGGCTTTCAAAAGGCGGTTGCCTTCATAGAAAAAACATTTTATTAATCGTTCAATCGACCATCCCGAAAATATTGCACACGAGCATAAAAGGGTCATAATCCTATGATAAATATATGTCCAAGATTTCTTCAGCAGCCGCTGTCGAGGCAACCCGGTCGAAAATTCTAACGAAGTACGGGATCGTGTTGAACGACGACGAGATTCAGGAGTTCAACACGAGGATGAGGAAAGCGCAAGCCCCGGCGATACCATGCGTCTTGATCCCCTTGGTGGTGTTTATCATCTTGGTGGCAAGTGGTAACTTGGATTTTAGCAACACGGACATGATTCCGGTGTTCGTCATACTCTTCATCGTGTGCGTGGCCGGCGGCGCCGGCGCTTCGAGCCAGTCGCAGAAGATCGAACGTGCTTTCATTGCCGAGGCCAACGCGCGCCGTGGAGTCGCGCCCGGGATGCAACCTGGGCCCATGCCGGGCACGTATTCGGCGGGCACGTATCCGGGTATGCAGCCCCAATATAACCCGCAGCCCGCCCCGTACCAGCAACAGGCACCAGTGCAGCCCATCATCCTCAAGGAAACCACCATCGTCGTCAAGGTCCGCTGCCAGTTCTGCAATTCCCTCGTTGACCAGGGCGCGCACGAGTGCCCGAATTGCGGCGGTAAAATGTAAAGAATTCACGTGCCACTTGCTGGCGCGGAAATTGCCTTGTTTTTTCTCGCTATGTATTTCTGCCAGCGTTTCAAGAAAAACGTGACAGCAACGATGATGAATAGGATGTCGTAGATCGCGACCAGGATAGGACTATACGGGAAGTCGCCTTGGATAAGATTTGCATGAATGATGCCGAACAAGAGCACGGCATACATCAAGGCGTGGAAATAGCGCCAGTATTTCTTGATCTGTTTCCGGACCAGCACGGCAACGAATGCGACGTACAAGAGGATCAAGGCCGGTGCCCCGGCCCACGTCCAAAAACCAGTCCACGAGCTGAGAACGGGGAGAAAGATCGACGCGTCCGCTTCCTCAATGACCATGATAACCGGGTGGGCGGTGATGCAGCCAATGCCTATGGCCGCTGTTACGTGGTGCACCTCGATGAAGGCTTTGCCGAAGGTCCGCTTGATCTCGGTCAAGAATGGCGTCATGATGGTCGAGACGCTGATCCCGAAATAGCCATACAACCCGCACAATCGCATCAAGAGATCCAGTGGATCGCTGTTGTCGATAAAGTAAATTATCAAGAAGTCGGCAATCATCGTCGCGATGATGGCAGCGATGACGATATATCCTTTCTTGCTGATCATTGGCACTCACGTTCAAGATTCCATGGATCCGAATCCCTTGTTTTAGGAGTCAATAGACAATTCCAATTTGTGACTATATATACTAAATTCAATTAATAGTATACATGGCTCATGGAATCGCCGATTTCTCCGGGCGCAAAATCACCTTCATCG
>JAUQYW010000195.1 GCA_030587525.1 Candidatus Sigynarchaeota archaeon
ACTCCTACATGTTCCCCTTGTTCACGAAGATTCAATCTCATAAGTTCCTCATATTGACCGATCAGCCAACATCACCACTTATTCCGTCCAGCGAAATGGTGACCGTCCTAGACGTGTCTACCTTGTTTATCGATTGGCTCGGATGGGACATACCTTACGGGCATTATCATTCATGGCATGATATCACGATCGAGTGTATATATGACAGTTTCCGTGCAGGTGATTGGCTTGACGATATCGGCTTGATCGAGCTGAGCAAGTTGAATGATATCAACTATATCCCGATGTCGCTCTATCGCGTGGGCACCGCGGATACGAACAAGGAATCCGACTTTGCGATTGCAGAGGACGCCACGACTATCGGCACCTTAAATCCTGGCCAGGACGCCTTGTCTTGGAAGTACGATCCGGCGATCACTTACCATGAAGGAGATGCATCGATCCTTGCGATCGGCCAGGCGCAGCAAATGACGGTCATTGATTCTCCCCCGAATGAATTCCAGGCAACCCTCGATCAGCAAGATCCTCTGCATTACCCTGCGAATAACGCGGCCTATCATTTCCAGGGAACCGAGGATGAATCGAAATCTAGCTACACGTCGACTCAATACACGTATACTGCTTCCGGCGACGAGATCACGACCAATTTCTATGGCGCACCCGGCAGAGGTGTTCCGGTTGCGTCTAGTGGCGGCAACAACTTGGCTGCTTGCTTCGACCGTGACCTGGAAACGAGTTACACGATCGGGACGAGTTACCGGAGTTATGTGAATAGTTACTCCATATCGGCTACCGCCAGTTCACCCGTCGAGCAAATTGGTGCTACTTCTGCTTGGTATGACCTGGTAGTTGATCCTTTAAGTGGCTATTTTGATTCTCCCAGCGCGAACCTGGGAACGAGTGCAGCAAATGCTCTGCTAAATATCAATGGAGAGACTCTAAAACCAAGGGATAGCATGCTAATCCAATTCGTGCATGACCCGGATAGCGACGATCCGATATTGTCAATAGATTACAATCGCATTCTTGGCACACCCGCCGTGAAATTGAATTTCGACATGGACTCCCGGATAACACCGTCGCGTATACCCAGCAATGCGATCATCACGCTACACCTCAAGGCCGTTGGATTCATGCGCATCGATCACTATTGGCTTCAAGCATCGGGTAAAATCAACGTATATACCGTGCCAATAAGCGTGGCTTTCGGGTCAAATGCATTCGGGCACCAGCTTGGGGAATCGCGGTTCTTGTATTCTGAGCGGGATGTTTTACCCAGACCGAGCACAGTCAATTGGGAAACATACCTCGGAAAGATGTACCAGGGCGAGAATTTGCACAGCTTCGATTATACAATGACCCTTGCGCAATTCTTGAACCAGATTAACAATGGCAAGGGCGACATATATCTTCAGTTAAAACCCGACCCGACATATTCTCACAATCCCGTCAACGATAATCGAGCATACCTTAACGGCAACTCTGTGCCGCTTCTCTACCGGGATGTACCTTATTGGTCCTCGGCTGATCCGGCGACCATCTCGTGGGACGCTTATGATGTGTTTGACATCAAGAGCCAGGGAATCTATGTCCAGGAGGCATCGATCGAGATAGAAATCCCAGATCCGGACCCAGATCCGGAACCGGATCCCGAGACCGAGATCCGGACGCCGAGCATCGACATGACCATCTCGAAGAGCATAGAAACTCTATCCATTTCGGCGAAAGTG
>JAUQYW010000206.1 GCA_030587525.1 Candidatus Sigynarchaeota archaeon
TGTGGTGGAAAGAGCTAGAACGGCGAAGTGAATCGTGTAATATTGACAAGTGGATACTGGAACGAGTTTACGCCAATTCGTGAATATCATGAACAAGAAATAAGGGTGACCGAAAAATCGGAAAAGATAAACGTACTCAAGAAAGAAGGGATATTGTTTATAAAAAAAATCGAAACTTAAGACAGAACATACGAAACTTTCCGACATTTTTTAGCATATTTCTGATTTTAGCAGACCCTATCGTGTTTGCTAAGAAAGCGAACAAGAAGAATTTGCATTTTTCTGCCCTCTCGATAGCCGAATTATACGAGAAATATTCGTGAAGATAGGTAATAACTTTTCCAGTGAATATTATTAACGTATTAATCTTTTTTTGGTCGCGCGTGTTTGATCGAATAAGACTATTAACGCTATCCTATTCAGCAAAGAGGAATTCTCATGGAAGTCAACATGGAAGGAAAAAAGCTGTACCGCCGCACCAAGAGTGTTTGCCCCGAATGCATTAAGACGATTGATGCAAACCTAGTTCTTGACGATCTTGATGGCAAAGACGCGGTCTTGATGCGGAAAAAATGTGCCGAACACGGGTTCTTCCAGGATATCATCAGCCGGAACCCAAAAGAGTATGAAAGAAATCAGAAATATTATCACGACTACGTGACCATCGAGAACAAGGATAACATAAAAGATACTGGCGAGGGCTGTCCACACAATTGCGGGATGTGTGCTGAGCATAAATCGACGCCTTGCATCGCCCTGATCGATGTCACGAACCGCTGCAACCTCGCGTGCCCCATTTGCTTTGCCAACGCATCGGCAAAGGGCTACATCGTTGAACCGACGATGGAGGAGCTGCGAATCATCCTTCAACACTTCTGCGATATCCGGCCAATTCCACCTGTGATGCTCCAGCTCTCGGGCGGTGAACCCACCGTGCGCGACGATCTGGTCGATATAATCCGTATGGGCAGGGAAATGGGCTTCGCGCAGATCATGCTCACGACGAACGGGCTCAAGCTCGCGTCGAAAAAGGGCCCCGCATACATCCGCGAGCTTCACGATGCCGGCATGGGTGCCATCTACCTGAGCTTCGATTCTGCCAACGATCCCGAGGTGTACAAGAAGATCCGCGGCGTCAACTTGCTCGACCAGAAAAAACGCGTGATCGAAAACTGCCGGAAAGCAGGTTATGTCGGCGTCACGCTCGTGCCCACGGTCGCCAAGGGCATGAACGACCACCAGATCGGCCCCATCATGGAATACGCGATGAAAAACCACGATGTCATCACGGGTGTCGTTTTCCAGCCAGTCTCGCTCTGCGGCCGCATCGATAACGAGCAGATACGCGAGCTCCGCTACACGACGAGCGACCTCTCCGTCGAGCTCAGCAAGGTTACTGGCATCAAGGACGCCTACATCTACCCGATCCCTGCTATTTCTAGCATGACGAAATTGATGGGCTGGTACGATTTCGCCCCGAAATTCACGATGGCCGCCCATCCTGATTGCGGTTTCGCCACGATCATGATCCCCGATTCCAAGGGCAAGTGGCATCCCATCGAGGAATGGTTCGACGCGGATGGCTTGATCGGCTGGGTTGACAAGGTCTTGGCCATGGTCGAGAAGCGCGAGTGGCCCAACATGGCCGAGAAGTTCATCGGTCCCCTCGCCAAGATGTTCGGCGAGAAGGCCGGCAACATCATCAACCAAGCGTCCGACTTCGCGTATCGCAAGGCTATCAAGGCTTACTTCATCGCAGGTGCGATGCGTTACTTGAAAGGATACGATGGCCCGGTCCAGGAGTTTATTCCCATGGTGCTTAACCCGAAGCTCGACACGGCGAGCCAGTTCTTCGAATCGGGCAAAGCTATGCTCGTCAGCTCGATGCACTTCCAGGATGTCTACAACTTCGACATCGAGCGTGTCCAGCGATGCCTGGTCCACTACGGCACGATGGATCCCGACCACCCGGGCAAGGTCTTGCAAATACCGTTCTGCGCCATGAACAGCATCCACCGCGAGAACATCGAAAAGAAGCTCGCGAAGCAGAAGGTCAAGATCGACCCCAACGATGTTATCTCGAAAGCCAAGGAATTCATCGAGAAGGAAGTCGGCACCAAGCAGTAATAACTATCCTTTTTTTACCTCGTTTCTTTAACAGCATCCTTTTTTTTAACATCAGAAGATAGCAGATGGCCTTATCACAGATCTTGGGTCGCAAGCATCGTCCTTGTGCGGTACACGGGCATATTTTCTTAAGGAAGCTCGTGGATCAACTAATCGTTAAATGAAATTTAACAACCTAAACAGCAATGTTTTTCGTTTCGCAAGCCAGAGATCTTTTATTTTTTCGATTTAACCTCTCTATTGGACGAGGATGGCAAATATGGTCAAAGAAGGCATGAATACACGAAAGCAAATACGCTTTTTCAGCATGATGGTGCTCATCATGTTGTTTGGCGGATCTATCTTGATGCGCGATCGCATGGCAGCCGCAGGCTCCATCCAACCAGCCGAAGCGTTGCCGCCGCAAACAATCGACGGGAACGCGGCGTTGGCATCGTTTTGCGCAGCTCACGGATCTGGAAATGGCAGTGCGATCAATCCGTTCATCATTGAAAACAAGCAAATCACCGCGAGCGGCACGGGCAACTGTTTCTTCTTGAACAACACCAATGCTCATGTCACCTTCAGAAATTGCACGTTCTACATGTCTGGTGTAAGTACTCTTGATTGGGACGCAGGCATAAAGGTGAATAATTGCTCGCACGTCAGGATCTCGGGTTGCACGATTCATGACAACCTCATCGGCATCTCGGTTATGAGCTCGTCGCTCGTTTCCCTGGTTTCAAACAACATCTCTTTTAGTTCCGCGTACAGTATTATGCTCGATCATTTGAACAGCACCACGATCCAGGGCAATCGCGTGTGGAACAGCACGGGCTGGGGCATCTATCTGACAGTTTCTACCAACAACACGATTATATCCAACACGGTCACGAATTGCACGGCGCAAGCAGCGATTGGCCTGAACTTTGGCGTTGATAACAATACCGTGGATGGAAACACGCTACAGAGCAACGAATTCGGCATTTACATCCAAATGTCCAAATTAAATGTGATTCAGTTTAATAACGTGACGAGAAACCACCGCGGCGTCGCCATCATGAATAGTGACAACAATTCGGTCATCGCCAACAATATTTCGTTAAATATCGGTGGTGACACTGGTGGAATTATAGTTGGCAGCGGGGATAACAACTCGATCATCGGCAACGATGTGTCCAACAATGGACCTTATGGAATCCGCCTCAGCATCCCATCGGTCGGGAACATCATATACCTGAACCGGTTCGCAAACAACGAAGTTCTGGAAGGTGCGCTGCAATCGCCATCACGCCGGTCACCGGCAGCACGAAGTATCACGCTATCCGACTCATCAACAAATGCATGGGATAACGGTACTTTAGGCAATTACTGGGGAAATTACACCGCCGTGTATCCAACTGCAACCAATAACGGCACCACTTGGAACACGCCCTACGAGATAGCTGATTTAAACATGTATGAAGCAAACCAAACCGACAATCATCCTCTCGTGAATTGGCCGTATATTCCGCCAAGCACTCCTCCAGCATTGCCCGGTTATGACGTGGCGTTGATGTTGGCTGGTATTAGCGTTGCTCTATGCGTGCTGATCTTGCAAAAGCTGCGATTTAAGAAGATCCAGCATTAATATTTTTTATTTTCTTCTTTGGAAATTGTTGGGAGTCCTGCGAAGCAAAGGATCAAGATCGATTCCAGTGTAGTTATGGCAAAGGCCAATCTTGGAATATCGACTTTTATTATTCCAGAGTGATTGGATTTCATGGTCGACCCAAAATTTCGATACGAGTATCTCCCCCCGAAAAGGCTGCAAGAAACGATCACCCGCTGCCCGCTGGTGATCCAGCCCATCGGCCTCCTAGAATGGCACGGCGATCACAACGCCGTTGGATTGGATGGCTTGGCGGGTCAGACCATCTGTGAGCGGGTGATCGAACGCCTCGGCGATGGCGTCCTCATGCCGACCTGCTGGATCGGCACGTACGGCTACATCCACTATCCAGGCACGGTATGCTATGATGGGGAGACCGCATATCGCGTGTACAAGAACATGTTTCGGGAATTCATCAAGCTCGGGTTCCGCCTTGTCCTTCTCATCTCTGGCCACGGCGGGAAATGGCAGGTTCGCGCCCTGGAACGAGCGAGCGCCGACGCGTTGAAGGAAATGGAGTCATCGATCAAGGCTCCGGTTCAATTGCTCGGTTTCGTCTACCCGAAAATGACCCCCGGCATCAACGTGGCCCACGCGGGCGCGGTAGAGACCTCCATTCTTTGGCGCATCGGGAAGGAACGGGGGGTGGACCTGGTCGATCCAAAGAAGATGCGTGCGGGAAAACAAGCGATCACGAAGTTCAAGCTGCCAGATGACGCGACCATCGAGTTCCCGGCGAGCGAGGAACCCGAGCAATGGACTTGGCCGCCCGACTTGCGCGACTACGAGGCTTGCAGTCCCGACGTTGGAGAAGAAATGCTGAAAGCTTTTACCGATGGAATTTACGAGGAGATCTCTGCATATCGGGAAGAACTCGGGCTTTAGTTGCCGCGGTCCGCAGTTTGCGCGTGCAAGGAGCTGGGGTGCGAAGCCATTATCACAAATAACCATGAACTGGCAAATTATGTAAAAACAGCATGGAATTAACATTATCTGGGAAGGATATGGATGAAATAATGTCTAAATTTATGTGAAAATTTGTGAACTGTTGATCACTCCTATACATGAAGGAACATGAAACAACTCACGACTAAAATCCAAGCACTGCGGGAATTCACGTTACACGGTAAAGAAGACCAAACGCCCTATATTGGCCAACGAATCCACTGGTACCTCGCGGGCCTGGTCGAGACGATGCCAAATTGGACGTGGTACCGAAAGGTCTCCCATTGCTTGGCATCCGTTATCGAGAATTTTCAGCCGTGCATTCACGTGACCGAGGATGCATGCGAACTGATCGTGGGGTATAATTATTTCAACGACGACGCCACGATGGGGTTCGAGCTGGGCCTTGCCCGCCAACCTAAAGAGCTGTTCAGCAAATATCTGTCAAGGGGATTGCTAACACCTTCACAAGTCAATTTCTGCTTGGGCGTGCTCTACGATGATCTAGAGGAGATTCTCCCGCGGGGCGAGTATGTCCCTGATATCTCGCTCGAAGCGTTGAAAGCAAGCTCCGCAGGACTTTTTCAAGCTGGCGCCACGCCCGAGAATCACACCATAATTGGTTACGAAAAGGTCTTGAAGCTTGGTTTCAACGGCATTCTCGATGAATTGAACAAGCGGGAGAAAGCTTTGGTATGGCGGAACCCCACGTCCATCCTGCAACGCCAACTCATCGAATGTCTTAGAGAAATCGTCGAGCCCGCTTGCAGGATGGGGGAACGATACGCGGAGGCAGCGGAGAAGCTGATCCTCACCATTAAATCGGAAGAAAGAAAGCGAGAATTGCGGGAAATTGCGGATACTTGCCGGCGTGTCCCTCGCGAACCCGCCCGCAGCTTTCGCGACGCCGTGCAAGCACTCTGGTTTGCCCACGTCATCAACACGTGGGAAGACGGCATCAATGCAAACTCCCTAGGACGGTTGGACCAAATACTCTACCCTTATTACAAGCACGATGTTGAAACGAGGAAGCTCACGGAGGACGGGGCGTTCGAGATCATCTGCAGCTTGTGGCTCAAGTTATACCGGGATTACGACGTCCAGCAAGCACAGATAGGAGGCCTGCGGCGCGATGGCAAGGATGCAACGAACGAGCTGTCATTCTTGATGCTAGACGCCACTGATGCCCTTGGGTTCATCCGGTGTCTATCTGTGAGGTATCACAAGGGAATGCCCGTTGATTTTCTAAGGAGGTCGCTCGAGGTCGTGAAAAAAGGAATGGGCATACCATTCTTCTTCAACGATGACGTGCTGGTGCCCGCGTTGGTGGACCACGGCGTCATCTTGGAAGATGCCCGGGACTACGGCGCTATTGGTTGCGTCGAGATCACGATCCCTGGCAAATGCAACCCGCACGCGGTGAGCAATCAAGTTAATTTATTGAAATGCTTGGAGCTTGCGCTCAACAATGGAGCCCCTTTTCCATTGGGGAGTAGTCCTGTTGATCCCGTGGGGCCGAATACCGGGGATGCAGCGAATCTCGAGACATTCGAGGCGTTGATGAGTGCTTACGAGGCGCAAGTCTCCCATTTCATCGATATGGCTTGCGCCGAGAGCAATCGCCTCGAGTTACGCCATGCCCTCCAGAAACCAATGCCATTCAAGACGCTCCTGACCGAAGGATGCTTGGACTCGGGCCGGGATTTCAATCAAGGCGGCGCACTCTACAATTGGCACGAGACGATGCTTTTTGGCATCCCGAACGTCGCCGATGCGCTCGAAGCAATTCGTGAACTCGTGTTTAACCAGAAGAGATTTACCTTGGTGGAATTGATCGATCAACTCCGTTCCAATTGGGCTTCGAATAATGATCTTAGCTCGGGGGAATTGGTCAGGATGGCTTGCGCCAACAAGGCTGCAAAGTATGGGAATGACCAGGATTCCGTGGACCAGCTTGCTGCACGGGTCATGAAGCACGCGTGTGATTGCTTGATGGAGCAGCGTGGCATTTTCAAGGGCGGTTTTCTCCCGCAGCCGTTCACATTCCTGTGGCTCATCGACCACGGTCGTCGCACTGGTGCATCTGCCGATGGGCGCCGTGCCCGTGATAACCTAGCCTATTCTCTATCACCACATCAAGGCCGGGATATGAACGGTTTAACTGCTATGCTGAACAGCCTAGCAAAGTTGCCTCATAAAATGGCCGCGGGCGGGCCATCCGCCATCATCGAGGTTGATCCAGTTCTTTTCAATGCAAAGAACATGGATTTAATGGTTTCTCTTGTAAAAACTGCATTCGACAAGGGTGTTCCGCAGATGCAATTCAACGTGATTGACGAGAAAACCTTGATCGATGCCATGCAGCATCCCGAGCTTCACCAGAACTTAATGGTTCGTGTATCGGGATTCAGCCAACGCTTTGTAGTGCTCGATAAAGCTTTACAAGAGCATATAATCGCCCGGACGAAGCACAAGGAAGTATGACACCTTCATCGAACGGTCGATTAGCGGGGAAATACTTCTTTTACAACGAGATGACGGCTCGTGCCCAGTTTCCACCAAGCAACCAAAAACCAAGAAAATGAAGATAAATCCCTTTCAAAACTTCTTGAAAAACTCGTTGAGGTTGTTGGAGACCCCCTTCGGTTTCGATTTTTTCCCCTCTACTTCTCCTGCTTTCTTGCTCGTGAACAGGACCTCGTAGATCTCCCTGAGAATTTTCCGGAGCTGTTCGCGGTCCTTGATGGAATTCTTCATTTTTTCGAACCCGCTCTCCATGACCGGTTTCGCTTTCTCGATGATCCCTTCCGCCGTGTCCTCCTTGAACAGCGCCACCAGCGACAGCGGCAATTTTCCTCCCCTGACGCTCTTGTCGGCGATGAAGTCGTAATAGATCGCCGCCCTCACCTTGAGATGCGCGATCGGCAGCACGAATGACACCTTTTCGGAAAATGATTGCCCGCCAAAGATGAACTCGGCGATGGACAAGCAGCGGATGGCGATCAGCTCGGGGTCGCTCACGCGGTTCTCGGGATACACGGACAAGATCTCGATGCCTTCCAGCTCGTCCCACCGGGAAAAAATGACGCAGTCACTAACGTCCTCCGACACGGCGAGGGGTTCGATGAAATCCTTGGTCCTCAAGAGCTCCGATGACAACCAGTTGAACGATTCCACGATGCCCTTGTTGGTCGTGGCACTCGTGAGGAATATCTTGTGGATGTTTCCTTCCAGATTGTCAATGTCCAGCACTTTTTTGACATGGTCTAAATCTGGCAGCACGATATCCACCTTGTTTAGCAAGATTAACAATGGCAGGTCCTTGACGGTCTCCATGTTCGAGACCTCGTGGAGGAGCGCACGGGCATTGTCATAATTATCCTTGTCGGTCACGTCGAACACGAACACGAGTGCGTCTTGCGACTTGAGGTAGGGTGCCCACAGCGGCCGGAATTTGACTTGACCGGGCGTGTCGTACACGAATAGCGACATGTTGTTCAAGTGCACCCGGGACATGCTCACGTTGGTCGTGGGGATCGTGTCCTTGCTCTTGGCATTCTGCAATTGGCGGATGATCGTCGTTTTTCCTGCCTTTGACAAACCGAATACGAAGATCTTCGCATCCTTCCGGTTTTGGACAACCTCCTCCACAGGCAAGGCATTGTAGAAATTCGTGAATAAGTCTTTCAGGGCCACCATGGCTTTATCATGTGCCTTCGATTGGTGGTCGAAAATCGCCTGTATGTCGGTGATGCCTTTCATCTCCTCGATAAACGTGTTCAACATGTCCCGTGCCACGTCCGTGTTTATGTCCCCTTCCGTGAGCACGATGGAGATGAGGAGGATCTCGGTGCTTGCCCGGGCCTTTTGATTGATCATCTGGAACAATGAATTTGCTGTTTTCAAACCCTTGACATTATGGATGAAAAAAGCTTTGTTCTGGTATAAATTGATCAAGTCCGCAATCTGGGCGAGCGTGTCCTTGTTCACGCCTTCAGGAATGCAGACGAATGGCGTCGGACCGATTTTTTGGTCAAAATGGCTGAGCACGAGGATTTTCATGGGAAGTCACGAGCGATCTTGGTATCGCATGCTGGATGATCGAATATTTTAGAATGTATTTCCCGTTTGTACTGCCTTCATAAAATCATTAGACGACTACCTATTTATGGGATCTAATCAATCGATTAAGCATATGGGATCCCGCTAGGAAATCGAACAATTGAACCCGCATTATATCATAATCAAATGACCGGGGCTTGAATACTACCATGTCGCGTCTTAATTTGAAGGAGATTTTTGCCAACATCTTCAAGGAATTATTCCAGATTATGAAAAAACATCGCATCTTCACCCTGTTAATCGTCGTGTTGATTG
>JAUQYW010000216.1 GCA_030587525.1 Candidatus Sigynarchaeota archaeon
ATATCATGAGCACAGCCTATCTCGGCATCACTGTCATTGGATTGCTCCACGGTATCGAACCCGGCCATGGCTGGCCTATTGCCATGCTTTATTCCATTACCGCCAGGACCCCATATCGCAGAGCTTTCATCACTTCAACAATTCTATCGTTGTGCCATTTTGCATCATCCATCGTTGCTGCACTCGTATACGTCATCGTTGCCCAATTCGTCGATTTTTCGGCGTTTTGGCTGAAGATCATAGCAATGGGAATATTGATAATCCTTGCGGTGCGATTCTGGCGTGAAAAAGCCGATGAAAGCCTACAATCCGAGGATCAGCACGAACATTTACACGGCAATAAAGAACGACTTGAACATTCCCACGAGCATACGCATATCAATGGAGAAACGCATGCTCATGTTCACTCCCACGCGAAAAGTTTTCCAATCACGCTCTTGGGCTTAGCAGGTTACGGATTCATGCTCGGTTTCGCCCACGAAGAGGAATTTGCCTTGCTCTCGCTGGCGGTTGGTGGCGTCGACCCGTGGATCTTGATGATTCTGTATGGCTCGTGCGTGCTTGCATCGCTGGTAGGCATCACCTTGGCAAGCGTGCGCGTGTATGCCTGGCTTGCACCTTTCGTAAAAAAGCGAGCGAAATACATACCAAAAATTAGCGCCATTACCTTGCTTATCTTGTGCGCCTTCATGGGTTTAGAGTTTTTCATCTAGGGATTGGCATCGAAACCTTGTCGATCCATAAAATCGACCCCGGGATATCATGGTGTTCGGGGTCAATTCGTGGCGTGAATCGGTATCCTTGCGATGTTAAATATCTGACGAGACTAGAAGCAACCAGATCCAGGCAGTCATTCCATGCCTGGCTCCACCATTTGCAAGATGTCAGGTGAAAGCCCGATGTTCATGGACGAACTCTCCGAAAAAATCGCCGAAAAGCGAAGCCGCGTGTGCCTCGGGCTCGATCCCACGTTTCAAGGCCAAGGGGCCATCCCGAAGTTCCTCCTGGACAACTTGAACGGGTCCCATGAGGGGGCGATCCTCGAATTCAACTCGCGAATTCTCGACGCAGTGCACGACCTCGTTCCCGTGGTCAAGCCCCAGCTCGCGTTTTATATGGCCCTCGACGCCATGGACGCGTTGAAAAAGACCATAGTAAAGGCCAGGAAACTCGGCCTGCTGGTCATCCTGGATGCCAAGTTTAACGATATCGGGAACACGAGCGACGCGTACGCCACCGCCGCCTTCGATGTGCTCAAGGCCGACGCGGTCACGGTCAACGGGTATCTCGGCACCGATTGCGTCGAATCATTTCTCAAGCGAAAGGACAAGGGCATCTTCGTGCTCGCCAAGACGTCGAACAAGAGCAGCGGCGAGTTCCAGGACCTCTTTTCTGTCCCTGCAGCCGACATCCCGCCTGCCACCAGCGCGACCACCATCCCAAACGCCATACTGGAACGAAACTACATCCGCATGGCCAAGCTCGTGGCGAAATGGAACGACCAGTTCAAGACGCCCGGCGAAAAATTCGGCAAGGCTGGCGCCGTCGTCGGCGCCACGTATCCCGAGCAGCTGAAACAGGTCAAGGCATTGCTGCCGAACGCGTTCATCTTGATCCCCGGCTATGGCGCCCAGGGCGCCACCGCCGCCGACGTAAAGCAAGGCTTCGACGCTGCCGGCACGGGCGCCATTGTCAACTCGTCCCGCGCCTTGCTCTACGCCTACGCGCTGTCGAAAAAGAACGCTTGCGCGCCCGACAAGTTCGAAAAAGCCACGCGGAAGGAGACCGAGCAGATGCGCGACGAGATCAACGCCGCGTTATTCGCTAAATGAGCAATATCAAAAAAAAAGAAAGAAATTGGTTTGTTGTTCCGCTTTAGAAGCGGCCTTGCTTCTTGAAGTACAAGACGATCGAACCGGCTACCAACGCGCCGATCACGACGACCAGCAAGATCACGCCCCACGGGGTCTCCGAGGGCAGCGTCATGAAGATGCTGAAGGTCGGGTCGTGGACGAGCTCCGCGCCGTTCCACTCCGGATAGGAAACGCAGTAGAACGCCCAGGCCGACGTGATGCCGACGTAGAGCGTCTGGGTCCGGAAGGCAGGTTCACCTTGGCTCGTGGAGTAATTGTCGTTCGCGAGGGTTCGCTCCGCGTTGAACGTGAAGTCGAAGAATGCAAACGGCACGATCGCCGTGTGCGAATCATACAAGATACCGCCGGAGGAATATTGCGGGCCGGCGATGTCGATGTTCGCGAAGTAATCCGCGTCGGCGGCATTCAGGAAATCGAGTGTGCCGGTCGCGTTGTGATACTCGTGCGTGACATTTGCCGATGCATCAGCGAGGTTCGTGTAGCTAAGATCGAACGTGAACACGTGCGAGAAGTACACGACCGCAAGGTCGAGAGCTGCAATTACCGGTGGTAATCCAGTAAAAGCGCCGAACTCTTGATCCAGCTTGATGGTACCTTTACCGAACCGCACTACCGTGCTGGTGGGGTTGCCATTCTCGTCTGGTATAGCCACGGTCTCAAAGCTTGGCGTGAACGTGAACCCGAATTTCAACCTATCGCAAGGATACACGGCGGCATTCATGGCTTCCATGAAATCGGCACCGACAGGCGTGAGCCTGAGCGTGGGGTTGTTGAACTGGACGCTCCAGTAGAGTCCCGAGCCGTTGACCGTCGGGGGAGTTGGTGTCCATCCTGCAATGCCAGGGTTATCGATGTCGATCTTGTAGAGTACCTCGTCGGTCGTGGGTATCGTGACGTTTTTCACGATGCCGTCCGAATCCGTGTAGTGATAGCCCGTGTCGACATAATTCACGGTCGGCGTGCCATCCGCATTGGTATCGTTGTAAAGCATCCCACTGAGCAAGTGGTGCTGCGTGACGGCAAACTTGATATCCAGGCCTTCGAGAAGGTTTGAAAGCGCGTTCGGGTCAATGGTGCCGTTGCCCGTGCCGTATGGTGCCGGAAGCATCGCGCTGAGCTTGCTCATGTTGATGTGGATCTGGAAGCGCTGGAGCCACAGCTGGAACAGGTGGAACATGAAGCCGGTGTCGTGCACGGCCTTGTTCGTGATCGACACGCTGGGCGCGGCAAGGTCGTTGACGTATCCACTCGTTGGAAGCCCAGGGATGGTCGCGGGATTCACGCTCGATCCATTGTTCGCATAGAACCAATCACGCGTATCGGTTAGGTTGCCGTAATACGTGGTTGACCAGTAGTACGAGGGCTGGAAAATGATCTGCTCGTCACCGGTGATGATGTCGTTGATGTGGATGAGGATCCACGTGCCTGCTTCGACTGCTTTCGAGATCAACTCTTCCGGAAGGCCTTGTGAACCAGGATTTTCCTCCGTGTAGGTGATCGCTTCCTGAACCACGGCCAGCAACCTGCGAATAGCCGCGATGAGCGAACCATCGTTGTCCCACAAGATGAGGACGACCTGCGCCTCTTGGCGGAACGAGATCTCGACATCATAATCCCGGTGCACGTGCACATAATAGCTGTTGCCATTTAAATCTTGGAACGGCACCGAGGTCCAGTAGTCATAGTATGAACCCCTGGTTATGTTCTGCGAGGTGCTGCTGTTCGCCGTCGCGTTAAACACGAACACGTTCTGGCCCGGTAGGATTTCCCGGTCATTGAAGTTCATGACTTGAGAAAACATCAGCTGCATGACGTCGCCCAGGATGCTATTGCCTCCAACGCCGCCCATCATGGAACCGAGTGCCCCACCGATGTTGCGGGGATCATCGAACATGCCGAATAATTGGTCGAAACCGCCTATCTGCTTATCTTCGATTGCCGCTTTCGCCTGGTTCATGTAAATGCCGGGCACAACGACCGCCGAGAGCAAGATGACCGAAAAAACCAGCATAGAAGTTCGTTTGCTTGTTTTCATAGTAGATATACACCTTTGATCAGGTGAAAAAACTACGGAGCAGAATTGCTGCTGCTTCGAAGAGATTATGACTGATCGAGTTTATCAAACTTTTCGTTCCAAGGGACTAGAACTCGGCTAAAATCCCTCTAAAAATACCAGAGAATGCAATTTTTTCTCGGTAAAGCAAGAATCTTTTATGATTCTTATCTAAATGCCCCGGAAACATGTAAGGGTTCACCGTGCATCATATCACGGGCAACATTTCCTCCTTTTCCAACGTGAGTGATGCTACATAACATAAGCGCCACGAAAGTGAATGTGAAACCGCGTGTAACCGAAAGTGACGATCGTGATCTTTTTCAATGTCGGCGTTCATCAATGCTGCCTTTCTGGGTTATCCCGGCTAGTCTCGGTGCCAGACGGGGCACGGACTGCAACTTCGGCGGCAACGGGATAATGGGCTGCGGGAAGTCGGGGCGCTCGGCAAGCGGTGTGCCAGCCAGGTTTCCATAGTAGATATATCGAGGATCTCTCCCTGTGGAGGCCCGCGCCTCCCAAGGACGAGATCGCGATCTAACCTCGATATGGTAACCTGATTTCTCCTCGATGTATTCGCTCCATTTGCTGCAAGCCAAATCAAAAACTTCCTCGACATCGATGCCAGCCGCCTCCATTTCACGAGCAAGGTTGGATAATGCAGCAATTCTATCCTCGGCATAAGTTCCCACTTTAGCTTCGTGGCGTGATACCACGGCCTGCACATGAATCTCTATAACTCCCTCCTTCTTTACTTCCCAACTGACCTCTTGATGACTTTGAGGAAGAGGAAAAGAAATGAATGACCGCTTTAGTTGTCATGACCGCTTTTGGTAGTAATGGCCCTGGAGCCTTCCACATTTCGGGTACCCTCTCTTTATTAATAGAAAATGAGTAATTATTCTTCTGAAAATGATGAGCGATATTAAGAATTTCATGGGTTGGGACACGCCAGGAGTGGCGCTGATCACTGGAGCCTCGAGCGGGATGGGCGCGGAGTTCGCGCACCAGCTCGCGGCTCAAGGTTTCAACACGATCCTGGTTGCACGGCGTCAAGAGAGACTTGACGACCTCGCATCTTCTCTTGTAAACGATTTTTCAGGGAATCACGAGGTGCTCGTGGCGGATTTATCAACGTACGCGGGTATCGATACGGTGAAACAACGGATCGTTGCTACCAGTAACTTGAACGTGCTCGTTAATAATGCGGGTTTTACAACCGTCGGAAAATTCAAAGACGTCCCATTGCAGTTGCAACTGGACATGATTAACGTACATATCTTAGCGACCGTGCAGCTCACGAAGGCCGCCCTTCCGTCGATGGTCGACCGCAAGCGAGGGGTTATCATAAACGTCGCATCATTGGCGGCTTTCATGTTTCAAGAAGGTAGTGTGATGTATTGTGCCACGAAAACATTCTTGCGGTCATTTTCCGAGGCTTTGGCAATGGAATTGCGTGGTACCAAGGTCCATGTTCAAGCATTGTGCCCTGGTTACACGCGTACCGAACTTTTCGAGACAGAATATTATAAATCGATGGGTTTTGACGCATCCACTATTGTCGATGAAAAATGGATGACCTCAATGGAAGTAGTTAAAACCTCTCTTGATGCATTTCAGAGCAAGGCAGTTACCGTAGTCCCTGGTACTCAAAATGAGGAAACGGCGAAAAATTCGATCAAGAAACAAATTAATGATTGGGAAAGAGCAAGCAAGAAAAAAAGAAGCCTTGAATGATTGAGCTTTTTATTTTAGAGAAAAAAGCGGTCATTCTCCGATATAAACGAGCTCATTGAGCTTAGCCATCACTTGCCCGACGCATGTCTCGACGTCAGATTCCTCCGTGTCCAGCACGAGCTCTGGATTTGGTGGCTCTTCGTACGGCGCGGTGTCATGAATCCCGGTGAAATCCTTGATCTCGCCGGCGATGGCTTTCTTGTACATGCCCTTCACGTCTCGTGCCATGCAGCCGTCAATGCTGCACTTGACATGGACTTCCACGAAATTGCCAATTTCATTGCGTGCATTGTCTCGCATCTCTGACCGAGATGCGAGCGCTTGACCATGGATCCTGCAGTGAGCGCTACCCACTGCGCCGAGGCTAAAGTGTCTCGCCCGGATATGAGCCTCGAGTACACGGCCTTCCAGTTCACCATCCCGTCGGGCAACACGACCATCAGTGTCGTCGTGCACCTGTCCGGAATATGCCGGGCCATGCCGGGCGATGATGCACTACCGGTTACAGTTAAATGCCCTGGGGGCGAAGATAAGTTTATGCCAAGCGGAGATGAAGCGCCGCGCACGCTGGCGGGGCACTCGGGCGGGGTGAACTCGGTTGCGTTCTCGCACGATGGCACCACGCTCGCCTCGGGGTCGAGCGACAAGATCGTGAGGCTGTGGGACGCACGCACGGGCAAGGCGCTGCGCACGCTCGCGGGGCACTCGCGTACGGTGGAAGCGGTTGCGTTCTCGCCCGACGGCAGCACGGTCGCCTCTGGGTCGGACGACAAGACCGTGAGGCTGTGGGACGCACGCACGGGCGAGGCGCTGCGCACGCTGGCGGGGCACTCGTGGCCAGTGGACGCGGTCGCGTTCTCGCACGATGGCACCACGCTCGCCTCGGGGTCGAACGACAAGACCGTGAAGCTGTGGGACGCTCGCACGGGCGAGGTGCTGCGCACGCTGGCGGGGCACTCGGACTGGGTGACTTCGGTGGCGTTCTCGCCCGACGGTCGCACGGTCGTCTCGGGGTCGGGCGACACGACCGTGAAGCTGTGGGACGCACGCACGGGCGAGGTACTGCGCACGCTGGCGGGGCACTCGGGCGATGTGTATTCGGTCGTGTTCTCGCCCGACGGCAGCACGATCGCCTCGGGATCGGCTGACAATACCGTGAAGCTGTGGGACGCGCGCACGGGCGAGTTGCTGCGCACGCTGGTGGGGCACACGGAGGATGTGAACTCTGTCGCGTTCTCACCGGACGGCAACACGCTCGCCTCAGATTCGAAAGACTACACCGTGAGGCTGTGGGACGCACGCACGGGCGAGGCGCTGCGCACGCTGGCGGGGCACTCGGGATCAGTGATGTCTATCGCGTTCTCGCCCGACGGCCGCACGCTCGCCTCGGGGTCGAGGGACAAGACCGTGATGCTGTGGGATATGCCGATAAAGGAGGGGGGAGGGCGCAATTTGTGAAGTGCGTTCCATTCGACTTCCTCTCCCTTCGCTTCCCGCAGCTTCCTATCTTGCCCTATCATGAGCGTCTATCCGCATCGGGGCAAACCGAATTTTTTCAGTCATTCAACTTCGTCATCCGGGGTCGTGAAAAACACGATCAAGAACGTGGCGATGTAGAGCAGCGACGAGATGATGAGGATGATGCCCTCCACGACTTCTTGCCCCATGACGCTGAATATGAAGAGAACCGTGATGATGATGTACGAAAACACGCTCCTGCTGACCCCGCTGATCTGGCGGCTCTTCCGCAAGTTGCCGAGGATCAGGATCACGTTCAAGATGATGACCAGGTACTGGATGTAATCGAAGACCTTGTTGCCCAGGTAAATCAGGATCATGAACAAGATGAACAAGAAAATTTGCAAGGCGCGAATGTAGCCGATTTCTTTCGGTCGCTCATCCTTGTTCTCGAAGACATACTCGTACTCGCTGGTGCCGAACCGAAGCAAATATGCGATGGATCCTAGCGAGACAGCGGTCGCCATAGCTTTTGCTATGTTTTTCAAGTGTAGAGCAAGTTGCTGGACAAACACCGTTTTCCAGAACTCCCACGCTTGAGGGATGAAGTTGATGTAGAAGTACACGTTACAGATCAAGGGGATGGCCATGACGACCACCACGATGCCAACCGCCCACCCTGGCGTTTTCTCGTCCTTTTCCCAGTCATGATGCGCCGTGGCAGCCCGCCACACGAGCGACCCGAGCACGAGGCTCGATATCACGGGGCTGACGAGCGGGAACACGATAGTGAACACGAAAAACACCGTCGTGACGCCGTAATACAAGTTGTAACGGATGGACACGAACGACACGATGTGTTTCATCCGATCGTAGGAATTGGCTAGGCGATTTGCGAACCACGCCATGAAGATTTCCCAGATGATGATGAAGGTAACCGGGTTGATGAAGATGAGGAAAATGATCGCCCATTGGCCCGCGAATGTCCAATCCATGGTGATGTACATAAAGAATAATATGAAATATGCGGGAATCACGCCAATGCTGTAGAGCAGCACGACGAGCCGCCCTTCGTGGATACTTGCCATTGTTTTTGCCTCGCCTTGCCCGGTTCCGCCACATCGTGAGCCCGGACGTGTTCATGCTGGCGCGACCGGGTTCTTCGGGAATCGCTACCTTGATGTTAATGGGAGTCCATTGATAAAAATGTCGCGGCCGTGGTTTTCCGTCGCTGCATCGCGTCATAGAAACTTGATGTGCATTCCCGATGTTTCTCGCGCGTTCACCGGTGTGCTTTCAATCAATGCTTGACATGAACGAGACTGCTCTGCGAAAATTCACCAGAGCGCCCCGGTCATCGCATGCGACGTGGTGACCGCGGCCCATCTATGAAAGATATAAAAGTCGTCCGCACGTAATTTAGCTAAATAGCTATGTACTAGCTTAAAGCTAGAGTGGACGGCTCTTGCAATGAGTTCTCAACAGAGAAAGTGTCCGGCGTGCGACGGCATTCGGATCTCGGAAGTCGATGACAAGTCGCTGGTTCTTTCATATGCCCCGCTGAAATACGGGAAAAAATTTCAATGCCAAAAATGCAAGCAAGAATGGCACAAGGGCGAGGAACCGCAAATTCAAGCTGAAGCAGCCGCACGACGACAAAAGGCAGAAGAAGAGATGCGAGCGAAGCAAGCAAGAATGCGTGCATCGATGCCAGCACCTGCCCCACAACCGCAAAACTTCGGCGGGCAACCTGGTATGGCACCATCTTCGATGGGGCCACCGCAGCAATCCTTCGGCCCACCGCAGCCTTCGATGGGGCCACCGCAGCAATCCTTCGGTCCACCGCAGCCTTCGATGGGGCCGCCGCAGCAATCCTTCGGCCCACCTCAGCCTTCGATGGGACCTCCACCGGCGATGGGACCTCCACCAGGAATGGGACCCCCGCCAATGGGACCACCAGCGATGGCGCCCCGGCCTGCACCATCCCCCGTTCGTGGCGGTGGAGGTATGCTCGCCGAAATCAAGCAGCGTCTCGCAAGCAACCCGAATGCTCCGCCAGAGATCAAGATGGCGGCGATGGGTCCTCCTTCGATGGGTCCACCTGGACCGCGCTCGATGGGACCTGGACAGATGGGCCCGCCAGGGCCGATGCCTGCACCGCCGGGTCAAACACCGATGGGTCCGCCGGGACCGATGCCTGGACCACCGATGGGCAACCCACCAGGGATGGGCATGCCGCCAGGGATGGGCCAGCCGCCCTCTCCATCTCCAGCGGGTATGCCACCGCTGAATTTCGCAAGCCCGCAATCATCTCCTCCACCAGGTTTTGGCATGCCGAGGCCCGCGCCGTTTCCGGGACCACCGATGGGATTTCCTGGTGCACAACCCGCGGGATTGCCGGGTGGAATGCCGATGGGTCCGCCAGGCGCCGCAGCTGCAGGGGTGAGTACCTTCGAGTACTCGCAAGAACAAGTTTACCAGTTCGTTTCTAACATGGAAGAATTCCTCTTGTCCAAGAAGGGAAAAGTCGAGCCGTTCAAGCTCGCGCAGCAACTAGGCTTTGGCGACCCGGAGATCTTTTACAATTTCATCGTGGCGCTGGACAGGGACGACTTGATCAAGTTCGAAGGTGGCAAAATATACGTGAACACGGACATGAGCCCGGTCGATACCGAGGAATTCTTGAAGAAGTTCGAGAATTACTTGAAAACGGGAAGGGTATAATCAAACCTTTCCGTTATTTCCGCTCTTTTTTTCCAAGCATTCATCAACGCATCGATGGAACATTCATTCGGTGCCGTTCTCGTGATCGTGGTGGCTCTCCGATTCATGTTCCTCGCAATATTGGCACGCGTTCGTCTCTGACAAAGCTTTATTGCACGTGGGACAAAATGCCTCGTCAAGGACGGCCTTCTTGTTCCTGCGTTTCGGTGATATCGCCATGAACATGAAGAACCCGATCGTGAGCACGGCAACGATGGTCGCGGACGCGGCGATTTCCAGGATATATGACAGGATATATCCAACAAACGCGCCCACGACGGCGATGATGATCGCGTAGAACATCATCTTGTTGATGTTATAGGTCAATTGATACGCGGATGCCGCGGGCGTGACGATCAAGGCAAGCAGCAAGATGACACCGATGGCTTTCATGCACACGATGATGACACCAGCAACGAGCAAGAGAAAGAGATAGGAAAGTACGCGGGTCGGAAGGCCATTTGCCTTGGCAAGCTCGTCATCAAACGTGACGAAGAACAGGTTTTTTTTGACCACGGCAATCACGGCAAGCACGCCGACGGACACGGCAATGACTACCCAGAATTCCAAGTAGTCGATCGTCGTGATGCTGCCGAAGAGCAAGGCCGACACCCCGGTCGTGTAGGAATGGATCATACCGATAAAAATGATGCCCAGGGCCATCGTGAACGAAAAAACGATGCCAATCGAAGTCTCGTTGCTGAGCTTCCCCTTTTCGTTGATGATGCCCATGGTCGTGGCGGATGCGAGGCTGAATATGGTGATCGTGAGCAAGGGCTGGATGCCAAGCAGCACGGCCAGGGCACCACCCGCGAACGCGGAATGGGCGATGCCATCGACGAGAAACACCATCTTTCGGAGGATGATGAAGATACCGATGATGGCGCACGTGATGGAAAGCACGATGGCAACGATGACCGACCGCAACATGTAAGGCTGCGAGAGGCTCGTGAAAAAGTCGATGAATGCATCAAAAACGGTAGACATACTCGATCACCTTCGAGCTTGGATCACGTTACAAAAACAGATAAAACTTCTCTAAAGTTATCAGAAGTAATCGATCTGGTAATTCAACCTGGATGAGGACTGCACGGGATCGTTATGGATGCGCGCCAAAAAAGTGCAACGGGAATCGTTTGGGCGGGTTTTGTCTTGGTCTTGCTCACCTTGACGGTCGCGCAAGGTACCCCTTTGTCGCGTTCCTCGACGCTTGCAATGCACGAGCCCAAGGTGTCAACCCCGTCGTTGAAAATAATGGCCACGATACCGACCGCAGCGGACATCGCCCAGAACATAGCTGGGGGCCTTGCCGACGTGCAATCGATCGTGAGCGGTGCCACGGACATCCACACGTTTCAAGGCCCGACGACCACGCAGCTGCAACAATTAGCAGCTGCGAACGTGACCTTTTCCATGGGGAACATCTCCGCGGGACTCACGGATATCGAACCATGGCTCGGAATAACAGATTCAACCCTCGGTGGCATCCACATCGTGCCGCTGATCCAGCCGGCCATGCTGAAGGTTGACCCGGCGCTCGATGGCGTGATCAATCCCCACGTGTGGCTCGACCCGGTCAATGTCAAGTTGATGGCAAGCGTGATCACGGCGGAACTGATAGCCCTCGATCCGGGAAATATTTCGACGTATCAAGCAAACAACGCGAGTTACCAACTTGCCTTGGATGCCCTTCTCGTCAAGATGCAAGCATTCAAAACCATCATCAACGGCACCAAGGTCACGTCCCGCCACGCTGCCTTCAGTTACTTCTTCGATCGGCTCGGCATCAACCAGAGGGCCATCATCGAGAAAGTCGAGGGCCAAGAGCCTTCGCAGACGTGGATCAATTATGTCATCGATCTCATGAAAACCGAGAACATCACGATCTTCGTTGGCCAGCCACAGCTCAACCAGGACGAGATCAATTCCATCGCCAGGGATGCCAACGCGAGGGTCGCTTCCCTCACGGACATGCCAGGAATCACCTTGGCTAATGGAACCTTGATCGATTCCTACATTCACATGATTGAATATAACATGTTCACGATCGCACACCCGGTCGACCCACCCGCGGAGCCGGCGAACATCGGCTTGATCACCATCGCGATCATGCTCGTTATCGCTATCCCTCTTGTATTGGTTGCAATCGGCGTCAAGAAAAACGTGTTCGAGAAGCTAGCACGAAAACTGCACAAGCAAGTTCTCACGCCGGCAACATCCTCGCCGGTGGACAACGATGTGGTCATCGAGCTCCAGAACGTGATGGTCGCGTATAGCAAGACCTCGGTCTTGAACGATGTCTCGCTCAAGATTCGAAAGGGAGAATATGTCGGCTTGATCGGGAAAAATGGTTCGGGAAAGTCGACGCTCATCAAGACCATTCTCGGATTGATAGCACCCGTGAAGGGTACGGTCAAGGTGTTTGGCCAACCAGTGCATGCGAAAACCCACGAAAAAATCGGTTACACGCCACAGATGCACTCGATCAACCATGAATTTCCCGCGACGGTCGGTGACGTCGTCGCTATGGGTTTGTACAAGAAGAAGGGGATGCTCAGCCGGCTCAACGCGGAAGATATGGCGAAAGTGCAATTGGCATTACATAAGGTTAAGATGGAAGAATACATCAACCGTCCCATCGGTCACCTCAGCGGTGGTGAACAGCAGAAAGTGCTCATTGCACACGCCCTCGTGCATGACCCCGACATCCTCTTGCTCGATGAACCGACGAGCGCGCTCGATTTCAACGTTATCAAGGATATCCTCGCATTGCTGGATGAATTGAACAAGAAATACGGCATAACGCTGATCGTCATCCAGCACAATCTCGATTTACTCCTTCCTTTCTGCAAGAGGCTCGTGATGCTGCGGCGTTCCGTCATTTACGATGGCCCGCCGTATGCAGATACCGTGAAAGAAGCGATGAACCGGACGTTTGGCGCTTGAACGGGAAATATAGGTGCCACGTCATTTTCCCTTGAGCATCTCGACCATCGCCGAGACGCGGGTCTTGACCTGGCCGAGCGAATCGCCCATGTTGTTGAACGTGATGACGTTCACGGGGAGATCGATCTCCTTCTTACGGATGATGTCCTTCAGCATGCGATGCCCCGTGCACATTGTCCTGCACCCGAATACTTCATTGAAGATGACGCCGTCCACTTTCATATCGTGGGCGAGCTTGATGATGTTCTCCCCCATCTCCTCGTTCGTCAGCCCGAACCCGTGCTGGAACTTGATCAAGTTCTCAGCATAGTTGCGCACGAGGTTGCCGGTGGTTTTCACCTCCTCGCAAGCACCATAAAGCAGCCAGTCGGGATAATATACCCGGGCCCCGAGCTCGTCGGCAATGCTGGCGATTTCCGGCTCGAACCCGCCGAACATAGGCGTGTAGATGAGCTTAGGATATCCCGTGGCATCGAACCGTTTCGACGTGTTGTCGATGCGATCGTGCATTTCTTGCACGAGCTGCGTTATGTGGTCCACGTATCGCTGCAACCGGCAATTATAATCCATTTGGGAATACACGAGCAATCCGTTAAGCTCTGAAAACGTCGCTGGCGAGCACGGTAGGATATCCCCGGGCGCGATGTCGAGATACACGGCCTTGATGAGTTTTTTTGCCTGGTTCGTGAGCTCCAGCACGTTCTTGAACTTGTTCTCGTCGAACCGCTTCCCCGTGATCCTTTCCTGGAAATGGATGTAGTTCCAGATCTCCTTCTCGAAGAATTCGACGGCATCTGTCCCGGCTGTGTATGGCATATCCATGATAAAATTGTTCTTGACAAACTTGTTGATCGTGAGCGCTTCGTGAAAGTTGAAAAACACGCTGCAGCGCACATCAAGGCCGAAGTTCATGTCGAGAAAGTGCCCGAGCTTTTTATACAAGCCAAAAAGAGCCTTGGCGCCATAGCAATGATCGACAGGCATACCGAGATCGGCACTTTCCTTGACCGCGGCCTCGTAAGTTTCGTTGAGGCTCATAATGATGTCGTTGATGAGGTTTCCCGCGACGTTGATGACCGTGCCCGACCGGTCAACGTTTTTCAGCAAGTCGAACCCCATTGCAAGGGTGCCGGCGCCAAGCAAGTTTTTTGCCGCGATCGCGGCCTTGATGACATCGTACCTGCGCCCCTTGTTGAGCCGGGGGACGAATACCGGCAATGCCCCGCCAGCGATGATCAGCTCGGAAAATGGAAAGGTAAGGCCGCAGATCTTCCGTTCCTTGCGTGCTTGTTCCACGATCTCGGGAGCAGAAAAGAACTCGATGGACATCTGCAGGTATGACTTGAAATCGATCGTGTCAGCAGCCATGTTCTTGGGCATATGCATCTCACTCGAATTTATCGGCGTGTTTTTTCTCGTTGACGAGCATTTCCTTGAAGGCTTCGACCCGCGTGGATATTTGGCCGACGGACGATGCCGAATAGTCACGCTCGATATCCAGGACAGGGACGTGGTTGGCATCTTGAAGGCGTGCCTTGAACTGGGACCGGTCGGTGCCATACACGTCGCAGAATTTCAACACGTGGCCGATGACGCCGTCGATCTGCTGGCCATCCGGTAGGAAGTCCGCGTACCGGAGGATTTGCTTGACGCGGGCGTCCAGGTGATCCCTTGCGCCATAGACCATGCGTTCAGGTGCCAAGGTTTCGAGATAATACGCGGCGAGCACGTGGATCGGGTTTGAAAAATCCACATCTTGCTTCAAGCCACGAAGATCGCCGGGCTCCTTCGGGATCTTTTTCAATGCCCGCTGGTCCCCGAAATAAAAATCATAAAAGCGAACCGGCATATCCACACCATCCAGCATGGTGGTGAAGCGATCGCCCACGAGCACCGGCGAACCCGTGAGCACTATGTTGAGCGCACCGGGCGTCAATCGCGTGGATCCAGAACCGCGAGTTTCAATCAGCGACGTGATGAGGCTTGCCTTTTTATCCCACGGCGCGAGGGCGATCTCGTAAAAATCAGCCAATCTCTGCGATCCTGCAACTGGTACTTTGGCGAATTGCCCGAATTGATCCGAGATGCGGCAGCTTTGCTCGATCACTGCCTGCAACCGCTCGGGATCGTACGCCGTGCCCGCCAACGTCGCGAGGCGATCGATGGCGGATTTCAACCCGTTCACGACCATCTTGAAAGCGTTCGCCGTGATCTTGTAGGGAATCATCAGCGGGATGGTTTCGATGCCGAAATAGTGGCGGATGATCTCCATCGAGTGATAATCTCCGCTGCAGAAGTTCGTGTGGATCATCGCCTTGATCTTCGGCACGTCAGCTTGATTCGCGACCATTTCTTCGAAAAATCCTATCATCTGGCGTGAATACACGCAAGACGTGGGCGTGAGATAATCCATGCCCCTCGTTTGCCACGCCTCGTTCCCGCCGATCATGAGGCTTATCGAATCCAGTCCCAGCGCCGCGAAAATCTCTTCCGGTGCAAATTGATGGCCATATGAACCGACAACGACGCGAGGCTCGGCATCACGAGCCCGGTGCTTCCAAAACAGCTCGAATAACTCGTGCATCTTGCATCAACTGAAGGTACGGGATTTCAAAAAATGCACGATTAAGGGCATAAACCACGGATGATCAGCTAAGCGTAGCGATTTTCGGGTATTTTCAAGGATGTTGATGCATCGTGAACAAGCACGTTGTCGACGAAGCATTGGATCGCGTAAAAATCATCGATACTCACGAACATTTTTCCAGCTCAGCCAACATCGTTAATGAGGGTGCGGATCTTCCTGCAATTTTGCCGAGAGGCTATGTTGGTTTTTTTGATTTTTACCCGGGCCTGCAGACCGTGAATTTTGAGAAATATCCAGAGCTTAAATGCAAGGATTTTCCCGGGATATCGACATTCATCAAGAATTATCACGAATTCGAGTTCGTCGACGTGCTGGACGCGGGGATCAAGAACCTACACGGAAAATCCATCAAGAACATGAAGGAACATGAGTTTCTCTCGCTAAACCAGTCGATTCTGCACCGCTACGCCGACCCGGCGTTTCGAGATTCTGTTCTCAAGGCCTTCAACGTCGAACGCGTGATCCTCGACGTGCCGCACCACGCCGGTGGCCTTCAATCCACCTTGTCGGATGCGTTTGACTCACAATTTTACAAGCCCGCGATGCGCCTGAACTCGCTGCTCTATGGCTTTGACCTGGACGCGTGGAATCCACAGACGTGCTTGATGAAGCTAATGGCCTCCGATCTCAAGGTCATCGATCGCCTTCCGGTGACTTTCGAGGATTTTCTCGACAAGATCGACCGGATCCTTGAATGGTCGAAGGGCAAGGTCGTCTCGTACAAATGCGCCAGCGCTTATGAGCGCACCATCAATTTTGGCCCTAAATTGACGGCGCAACCTAAAGGAAAAAAATACGCCATCGCAAAAGGTATATTTGGAAAACCCTTCTGCAAGACGGTGGAATACGAGAGGCTCGTATTTGGCGATTACGTCTTGCACCACGTCCTTTCCACGATCGAGGGAAATGGCATCCCCGTCCAGATGCACACGGGCACCGCCATCATGCCAGGCTCCGACCCGAAGAACGTGGACAATCTGATCGCTGAATATCCAGGCATCCACTTCACGCTGCTGCATTGCGGATACCCGTGGACAGAAACCGTGCTCGATATGCTCAAGCGGCACGATAACGTCCATGGTGAAATGGTCTGGCTCCAGACGATTTCCCGGGAAGCAGCGACGCGATTCTTGGAACGTGCGATCGCCGAAAAATTGCACGAGAAAGTCATTGCTTTCGGCGGGGATTGCGCGAGCATCGAGGGTTCGGTCGGCGCGCTTCTCACGATAAAAGCGGTCGCTCGATCCGTTTTGACAAGGATGGTCGATGATGGAAGGATTCAAAAAGCTGATGCTGGAGCCTTGATCGAAGACTTGTTTTATAACAACCCGAAAGCTGTGTTTTTCAAGAAATAATCCCGGACATGCACCCGTGAACCGGAAAGGCGCTTTTATTCACAATGCTTCGATGAATTTGGTGAATTCTCGTGCATACATGGCATCGGGGAGGATAAGGTCGGGCTTTGGATCGTTAAACGGCTCGTTGACCGTGCGCTCGTTGCGGATGATCACGACGGGCACGCCTGCCTTGCGCGCCGCTTCTATGTCACGGGTTGTATCGGCGACGTAGACGACGTTGTGGCCGTTGTACTTGAATTTATACCGGGTCTCCGCCCGATGGATCGCGATCTTGATGAGCTTGGACCGATCCCCGTCGTCGGAACCGAACCCACCGAGGGCGAAATACCGGTCGAGGCCCACGTTCTTGAGCTTGTAATAGGCGCATTTCACCACGTTGCCTGTGACTAGGCCCATGAATACCTTCCGCCGCTCGAGCACGTTCAGGAGGTCAACGATGCCGGGCAGTAATTTGCCATCGTCCTCACGGTAATGCGCCTCGTGATAGTTGCCAATACAGTCGAGCGCCGCGGGCATTTTCGCCTCGATGACATCACGAGACACGCCGGCTTGCGAGGCGAGCTCCTTGATGATCAACGGATCAGTTAAACCCGAATATCCAGCCCAATGAATTTCAGCAGTTACCCCGTACACTTCTTGCAGAGCTGCGTAAAAGGATTGCTTGTGGACCTTGATGCCGATGACCAGGGTACCGTCAATGTCGAACAGGGCAAGAAATTTTGGTTTCGGGGCACGGGCGGGGAGGTGGGGGGCGGGCCATTCCATACGTCTCGAGCACCTCCAAAGTTATGTCGGATAAAACCCCTATGAAGGGTGAGGAAAATCTTATAATCATTGAAGAGCAATTTGATGTATGGTCGAAATACGCCCCGATACTTCTCCCACCTTTCTGAAATGGAAAAATCAATTCAAAAAAGATTTTTCTCGACATAATTTTATGATTTATCTTGATTGTCTCTCAGAGAAAATCAAAATCGAAGATTGGGACGCTTCCGAAGGAATTATCAATCAATTTGTACTGAAATGTGGTGCCCATCCAATTGCGCATTGGAGACTAATCCAAATAGAAACAGCAGAAGCGATATTAACTCGGATTTTATGGAAAGATTTGGCATATTCTCAAGAGCGAATGAATTTTTCTACAGCGAAACGACTCACCGTGGATTTTTTCAATAATTTTGTTCCTCCGATGTTATATCTGACAAACGGAGAGAAATCAGCACAGGGCTATACTTGGGATCCGATTACTGAAGCTACATTTGATGGGGGCGTGATTGTGTTTGATGGGCAAAAAGTTGGGATGTTATGGGTCGCGGATGAAGATTGATATACTTTAGGAGATAATAACACGTAAGACACCATGCTGCGCATCTTGAAGTAGAATGACAACTCGCCGGATGTGCGCGTTTTATGACAAGCCAACAGGACAAATCCAGAAAAGAGTCCTTTATCCCGAAGGAAGAAGATATTTTTTTCGTTGTCATTGACAATGAGTACCACGTGTACAAAGTGTTGAAGGTCGAACCGCTCCCTGGCGGGCAACACGTGTTTCACCTCCTCGTTTACAAGCCCGTTGCTGTAAAACCAGAGCCACGGGATATCGGAGCTCTTGAAGTGTTTGCATGGCACGTCCCGCTAGCGAGCATCGGGGATGCGACGTTTCTCGCGAACGTGCCCTTGCAACCCGAGGAATTCCAGGGCTACATCGAGTACCTTCGGTTGACTGACTTCAACAAGTATCTCGAATTCACGGGCAAGGACCCCGACCAGGTCGTGCACGAGGCACGGGAGTATTACGAGAACGGGATCCGTGCCACCGATGAGAACAACTTCGAGGACGCGATGGAATGGTATTCAAAGGCGATCGAGACGTTTCCGCTGTTTTACGAGGCCATCGACAACAAGGCGTTCGTGTTGATGGACCTCGGCAGGTGGCAAGAAGCCATTGCCGTATTCGAGCAATCTCTCGGCGTGAACGAGAACAACCTCGCGGCTATCTTCTCGATCGGGGAATGCCAATTCAAGCTCGAGCAATTCGACAAGGCCCTCGTGCAGTTTCAAGCCGCCCTCGAAATCGATCCTTATGACCAGCTCTCGCGGGAGTGGCTCGAAAAAACACGCGCTTGCCTGCACAAAAACCTTACTCGAACTTGAACGCGTAGATCGTGGCCTGGTACATGCGCACGTGGAGGAGGAGGTGCGCGTCGGAAAAATCCGACAAGTCAGCGTTCCCGTTCCACGTGACTTTTTTCCAGAGCAAGTCATACTGCAGCAAGTCGCAATCGCGGGTCGTGAAGCCCTCGATCGTGCCCTTGATCACGGCATCCTCCAGACCGATCTCGATCCAGCCGTGCGCCGCCGTCTTCGCGTTGATGTACACGGAAGGTGATCTGCTCGTGAACGGGATGGTCCAAAACTCGCCGGATGCGCTGGCATTGATGCCCACGAAC
>JAUQYW010000217.1 GCA_030587525.1 Candidatus Sigynarchaeota archaeon
ATGCTGCCAACCGCCTTGGCTTGCTATTCCCGAAGCCCAAGCCAAAAACCGTAGTGGCTGTCGAAGCGACCGCGTGAACTTATCTTTTCATTCCTTTTTGTCTATTATCTATTTTTTTCCAAGAGAGAATGTCATACTCTCATACGCGATGATGCGGTGCTGGTCACGAGGGGGTAATTCGAAAAGGATGGCTGCCTTCGGGTTGATCAGCGGGTTCGTTTGATCGATGAGGTTCTGGATCTTCTGCCCCCATTGCTTGACATCGCTCGTCTCGTCGGCGAAGTTTGCGCCGATGACTGTACATCGTTCCTTGTCTATGTTAGAGTACAGATCGAGCAACAAGAATGCAAAGATCTCCCGCATGTACATGTCGTGGGTCTCGGCGATGATGAACCACTGGTCAATCGAGCCAATCGGGTCGCGTGAGACGCAGCGCCACGGTTCCTCACTTTCCCGGATAACGTTCTGGAGTGCCTCGTAGGCGAGGGAATGCATCCCGAACTCATCCTCTTCTTCCAAGCCGTGGACCAGGCCGAACAGCTCGAGTTCGGATATGGCCGTGCCAGCGCGTTGCCCCCCGAAACAGAGGAAGTACACCCCGTCAGTTGCCGCCTTGCATTCGTGGTACAAGGCACAAGGAAGATCCGCGCGCGCCTCCATCGGGAAGAATGACTGCTTCACTTGCACCGGCTCAGTCGGGAAGCGGATCAGTATCCAGCTCGTCATCGAACCTTCGGTGAGCGCCGATTGTTATAAAATCACTTGTTAACCGGCACGTCCCTTTAGCGCCGCGCCATCTTCATGATCTTCTCGTGCTCCAGCAAGAACTCGTTATGGCTGGCCACGTCTTGCTCGCTGCTTGCATCGACCGCCAAGGCCTCGGTCGGGTACTTCGCGTTCGCCCGCGCGATTGCATCTCTGATGTTGCAGCCACTCTTGAGCCCGCGCAAGACCTCGTCATCGTACTGCTCCTCGGCTTTCGACCGGTCCCCGATGATCTCCTTCGCCTTGAGCTCGTATTGCTTTCGGATGTTCACGGATGCCACCTTATTTCGTCCAGTCGCATCGAGATCGATAGTAACTATCTCGGGCCGGTAGTGAAACTATCGAGGTCCTAGCCTTTATTTTTTTTTCGCGATGCAAGGTGTCGTGGATTAAATTCGCGCTAGTATTGTTCCTTAAATGCTCTAATTTCGCTTTACTGGTATGAGCGAGCAATTGATTCAACCATCATCGCGATTCCTACAGACCGACGACCCCAAGCTCGACTTGTTGATACGGCCTGGCGGCCACGAGAAACCCTTGCTGTTCCAAGAAAGCGTGAACCTCGGCCGGCCGATCATCGCCCGCGAGATCGAGCCCTGGACCGACGCCGGCGCGCACGAGCTGCTCTCGGACATCATGGCCGCGCACGAGGCCGGCGACATCACGACGATCGTGCGGTACAAGGGCAAGAACCCGCGGCGCTGGCTGGCATCGATCTACCCCTTCGCCATGGATCCGCGGTTCGTCGGGCTTTTTTTCCCCGACGGCACGCTGCTCGGCTGGGTCTCGCTCACCACGTCCCCTTACCTCCCGGGAAAGGCCGTCCTCGGCATGGTCATACGACCGCCTTACCGGAACGCCGGGCTCGGCACCGCGGCGCTCTTGCACGCGAAGAAATACCTGCGGGACATCATGAAGGACAAGAGCATTACCGCCATCTTCTTCGAGACGCAGGAACAGAACGCGCGGGTGCTCGCCATCGCAAAGAAAATGCGGGTGCAGAACGCGGGGCGGCGCATCGACCAGGTGAAAGGCGGCATCGCCATGCTCGCGTTCAGCGGCGATGCCAGCATGGAGGCGTGATACCATGGAGCAGGTCGATAGCGCTTCTTTCTTGTTTAATCATCGATGCATGGCTTGCGGGAGCCCGATCGCTCTGCGCCACGAGGCCATCGGCGAGGCCATGATACAGCTGGATGCGCTGGCGAGCGGCGCCGACGTGGACGGCGACCTTTGCCCGCTGTATTGCCCCGCATGCCTTGCCGAGGTGCTGGAAATTAATAACCTCGAAGCAAAATTGCAAGTGATCGCCACTATCAAGATAACAATTTCTCCTTCTCTTTCAACTTCTGAATGAACGCTTCTATTTTCTGTTTGTTCTCTTCTATTTCAAAGTATGGTTTGGGTTGTCTCCCTTTCCTATCCAATTCCGCTAAATAAGAATGTGCGAATGAAAAATCAGCACTCTGAGAAATTATCCACCGTCCGGCGTTTCTAATTACCAGTGAATTTAAGAATTGAACCGTATCACGCTTAGTACCATCAAGATTTGTCGTGATGTTTAATTGAATAAACTTGTTCAAAGATTCGCCTAAGCTTATAGCAACTAGACATAATCGAGGCGAAACAAGATAAATCCAAGTCAAGCGTTCTTCATCAACCAACATTTTGTATAAAATTGAAGGTCGGAAATCCGTAAACTTCATCACTGGATTGTCGCATGTGTAAAACAGTTCATCAGATTCATTTTTCAACAACAACCAAGTTCCATATCTTATGGAATCAATCATTTTGATATCGTGATGGGATAATAGTTTAAGTTGGTTATTAATTGCTAATGTCTTATAAGATTCATCATCTAATGGAGGTAATTCCTTCAAATTTGCCTTCTCGATAATCTTTAACCTTTCAACGAGCCTATCTCTTATTATTTTCGTTCTAACGAGTTGCCTAACCATCCAATCTGAGATAAAAGTACGCTCTTCAAATGTTAGATTATTTATACTTCCTCGCTCGATAATTTCACTAAGATATCTAGCATAATGAGCATCGATAGACTTGTTGATTTTTGCTTCATTTTTCCCGTCAAGATCATAAAAATCTTTTTCACAACATATTTTCTTTGTATTTACATTATCAATAGGAATTCGTCTGACCTTATCATAAACAGATACCACGAAGCTCTTTGCTCCAGCACTTCTACCAAAGAAATTTAAATAAAAGACTGGAACATAATGTTCTTTCCTTGGAATGCTATTCTTTTTCATTTTAACTCTTCCTCCTCTTTGGAAAGTAGATATGATTATGGCTTTTATCCATTATATCTTGCTTTCTTAAGGAAGGATAGAAGGGAAAATTTCTGAAGCATCGATTTAAAGCTTCACTTACCTTTTGAGAGTGCACTATAACTAGCTTATTCGCAATCGACCGTATCATAGAACTAGATGAGGTGGCGGAATCATAAAAAAATGGGAAATGAAAGGAAACGAAATTAAACCCGTGGCTTGTGGCAACCCGGAACTATCGGTCTTCCATTTACATCCAGGATCGTGAGATCCGTTCTGGATTTCCCGAATTTTTCAAGCAGTACATCTGCTTTTCTGATCATCGAGACAAAATCCCAATGTGCTTCCGCGTACATGCCGTTGGACAATAACTTCACGCAAACAAACAAGGATATCCCGTCACGATGGAATGGTATTTCATTGATGATGAAGCGTACGGGACCAGAAATCACAGGGTGTAATATTTTTCCTTGTGCAAGTAACGTTTCCGCGGCATAAATCAAGATATCATAACTATGCTTGATTAGTTGCTCATGGCCATTATCTATTCTCATCGACCGAGGCTGATAATAACTCGCCGCATGCAAGGACGCCCAATGTTCTACTTCGATGCCACGTCGTATGGATAATTCCAAATTGGCGATATGCACATCGAATGCTGCCAATTGCTCTTTGCTCAATTTTGATTCGAGCTTCTTGCGTATTTCCTTTAACTCATCCAATTCGTTTTTAGTCGTCATGTTTTTTCACGGTAACCTCATTTTCTCGTAAATTTTTAAGTTTCAAGGATATTTGAAACCAAGTTTCAAGCATTTCTTATGGTTTCAATGAAACTTATGAAAATAATAGAAAAGAGGATTATTTAAACGTTGATACCATTAGGCTCCAGATGGTGGCCCCAAATGATGGTTCCAAATAATGGCTCCAAGTGATGGTCCCAAATAATGGCGCCATATGGTGGCCCAAAAGGTATTCTTCATCCACGCGAGGGAGGCCTCATCGCGCGTGACATGTCCTTGCCAGCCTTCACATGTAAGCGCGATGTCAAGAAAAAGAAACCTTCATCATTGTAATATGGTCTTTATCCTTTCAAATTTAAGGATTATTTTTCCGATTGAGAATATCGCATTATATAAGATATTTCGCCTTCCCGGCCCCGCTTTTTCAAATCCTTTTTCTTTATATACATCCCTCGTTCTTCCGAGATACCTTTCAACCAAGGCGACAATAAATGGCAATCACGAAAACTGCAGCGATCGCGGCCCCGGCGGCGCAAGACTGGGCATCGCTCCGGCATGCACAGCCCGGCGACGTGGCAGCGATCCAGAACATCTATCACGAGGTATATTCAGGGACTTACACGTACCAGGAATACACGGACGCCCTCTATCTCAACAAGGACATGACGGGCGGCCGCAGCGGGTGGTACGTGGTGGAAGATGCGACCCGCGGCAAGGAAATCGCGGGCTGCGTGTCGGCGACGGTCGACAGCGTGCACGGGCGGGCTTACTCCCGCGGCATGATGGTGCGCCCGGGCTGGCAAGGCCGGGGCGGCGCGAGCCGGCTGTTCGGCGAGGCATTCCAGGATTTCTTGAAGTGCAACGCGGGCAAGGTCAGGCTGGTCTGGTCAGAGACCCGCAGCGATGGCGTCAAGCCGCAAGCGGTCTGCGAGACCATCGGGCTGCAACCCCTCGGCATCTTGCCGAGCAAGGACGTGTTCTTCAACCGGCGAGAAACGCCCGTCCTCATGGCAGTCTACGCGAGCAGCGCATGGTCGACCCGGGACAACAAGGTGCGCATCGTGCCCGAGCTCGTGCCCTTGTACGAGCAGGTCAAGTCCATGCACCGGCCGATGCGGAATGACGACGTGCAAGTCGTCGAGGCCGCGGCACCATCGAAGGCGCGCTGTAAGGCGGTCGTCGACATCGAGCCGTTCGAGAAGAAGTACGGGTACACGGCCTACACGTTCACGTGCGAGAAGACTGGCGAATCGATCAGCGTCGCCGTCAACAAGCAGTGCATGAACGCGGAGAGTATGGAAATCCATTGCACGAAAGCGGCGACGGCGCAAGTGCTGCTGGCGTTCTTGCTCGGGTACCTGCAAGCCAAGGGCGTGCAGTACATCGAGGGCCACGCCCCGGCCAGCAGGCCCGCGCTCCAGGAAGCATTCCTCGCCGTCGGCATGAAGTCTTGCGCGTACTTGCCCGCGTGGGAGAAGGATGCCCGGTCGGGGCTCCACGTCGACCACGTC
>JAUQYW010000258.1 GCA_030587525.1 Candidatus Sigynarchaeota archaeon
AATGTGAGGTTCCGGTTCGACGACAGCGACGAGCTTGTTAGGAACACCGTGGTTCCCGACGTGATGTTTTGCGCGCCCGGGAACAATCGCACGAAGTCGATGGTGATGTTGACGTTTTTCGTGATCTGCGTCGAATATGATGGTAAGGGATTGATAAATCTCGTCCCGTTGAAGTATAGACGCGAGATGTTTGTCGGAACCTGCTTCATCTCGAACTGGACGTTGATCACGCGCTCCTCGGTCGTGTTCGACCACATCTTGATGTAGACCTGGTGGAATCCGGCAACCTTGATGCGGGTAGCAGATTCCCCGGTATCCTTGATCGTGAGATTATACGCACCATTCCCAAGCGATGTATAGCTGAATTCGCTTGGAGCCCAGTAAATCGACGACACGTTGCTCGACACGTTGAGGTATGCGTTCAAGATGCCGTTGGTGGATCCTTGATACTTGTACACCATCACCATGCTGATGTTTTGGCCGAGGATTCGGTTTGCTTGGATCGATTGCGTGGTCAATTCAGAACCCAAGGCCGTGTCTACAAGGGTGAACACGTAGGTGATCGTGTTGTAGTTGGTCTTGCTAAACGTGATGTTGAACGGGTGTAAGCTTCCCGGCAATGCAGTGACATTGAACACGAGCCTGTAGTGGGAACCATTCCACGCAGCCGTGCCGTTCCAAATTGTGATGCCGGTATATCTGATCGGGGTTCCAGTAATCGTGTTGTTCACTCGCACAATGGCAAGGTCAATCTCCTTGCCACTCTCGCTGTTAATGTACTGGAAATCGAGCGTGTGATTCTGTCCCGAAGGTGCGACGAAGGAACCGAGCACTATGACTTGTGTTTGTGCCGCTGTTATGGATATATTGAATGATATCGTCCGGTTCATATAGAATGGCTTTGCGGTCTTGCTCCAGTTGAATTGCATCGTCACGACATACGCGTATAGTGATGGATTGCCGAAGTGCGATGAGTTAAAGGTCGCATACCAACCAACAGTGCTTTGGTAGGTCATCATCGTGCCGGTCGAGTTGACCGTTGGAATGTTCGCGTGCGTGTAATCCGTCGCGCTCACATACCGTGATACGCTCGATGCTCTCGTGATCGTGGATCCATTGATCACGTCGAGGTAATACAAAGACACGTTGAATAGCACATTGAAGCCGCGGGTCAGGTAAATCTCGCCGCCCGGGTAGAACATCGTGCTGCGCTGCGAGACCGTCACGGTTACCGTGCGGGACAAGTTGTAATAGAACGGAGTGCCAGGCCACGTCGTCGACACGTTCACCACGTAATCGCCGGTTCTCGGAAGCGGGTAGGTGCTGATCTTGGACTGGTACCTGCCCGTCCCGACCGAGGAATTGATGATTGTGACGTTCGAGTACCCGATCACCGATATCTTGATGCGGCTGAGCGGGATGTTGATGTAGCTGCCGTTTACCGCGTCTTGGAAGGCGATGTTCACGGTCATATCTTCACCGAACTGGACATTCGCTTCCTTGTCGACAGTGAGCCCGGCGCCGCGCGGGATGATCGAAACCGGCACGGAAATCGACGCGTTCGCATAGAAGGGCGAGATTGCAGCCGGCCAGTTCGCTTGCACGGTCACCGTGTATGAACCTAATGCCGCGAAGGATGCAGCCGGAACCGTGATCTGGTAGATACCACTACCGATTTCCGACACGGAACCGGAATGGCTCGAAGTAATGTAACTCGCGTGCCCAACAAGGCCCGAGCTCGTGATGCCATCGCGATACTGCACCTGGAAGACAACATTAACACTAAATGAAGTCGGCGTTACAGAGCCTGCTGAAAGCGCGATGGCACGGTTCGTCGACGTGAACGGAATCGTGGATGACGTGCTTGCATAGTTCCCACCAGGTGTCGCCGTTATCCTGTACTTCACGGAACCGACATGACCGAGCTCCGTGGTGCTGATGTTGATCCGGTAGTTACCAGGCGATACCTCGGAAAGGAAGGCGAACGAGGTCGAATTCGAGGTGAAAGCTCCCGCACTAAGGCCGTTAAGAGCCGTGCTGCTCAAGGAATCTTGCACCTGGATCGTGAAATCGAACCACCCGCCATATGACGTGGGAGAAAGGCCAGAATAGACGATCTGGGTCGATCGGGCCGTGATTTGGATCGATATCGCCAAGGAATTGCTCTGGTAGAACGGCGCAGCTGCTGGCGTGGTGAATGTGAAGAGCACGGAGTGCGTGCCGATCGATAAAGTGCCTGCTCTGATCGTGATCGTGTAAAACCCGTTATTTAAGTTCACAGCACTGTCTAAAGTACCATTAGACGATACCGTCACACCTTGATATACGCCGGTACCGCGTTCCGAGTCGCGGAAGTTCATGGTAAAGACGACTGGCTGGTTATAGGGCGTCGGTTGCAATGAAGTGTAGGAAAGAACCGTTGGACGCTGGGTAACGCTCATGCGGATCGTGATTTGACCATTCGCATAGAATGGCGATCCGGCAGGAGCGTTCACGTAGATGATGACATAGGAATCGCCCGTAGTGGCTCGCACTTCCGTCGTGTTGATGGAGATCATGTACCTTCCCAGTGAAATCACGGTTCGCGTGAAATGCGTCGGATTCGTGAGGTTCGTCGAGAAAGTCGCTCCAGAGATCGGGTTTCCATTGAGCCCATCAAGGAAGTTGACGTAGAACGTGAAGTTATTGCGATAGGGCGTCGGCGCCAGCGAATCGTAGGTGACTTGCGAAGACCGCTGAACAACCGTGATCTTGACAGAAACGAGGTTGTTCGTGTAATATGGCGAGCCACCGATCCACGTTGCCGTGATGGGCACGTAATAGACTCCGGGTGCAGCGAATACGCTCGAATTCAAGGTGATCCGGTAGGAATTGTCTCCCTGCAATACGGGCAAATTTATCGAAGTGTTGGTTGAGGCGATAGTAACGCGGCCTGCACCAGATAAACGAGCGCCACTCAGCAAATCCGAATAGATCACGGAAAAGGCAATGTTCTGGCGATACTCGGTCGCTGCCGGCGGGTCAGAGACGACGAGCTGCGTCGCCCTGCTGACCACGACGATTTTCACGATGACCGTCTGGTTCTCGTAGTATGGTCTGTTCACGGGATTCCAGATCATCGTGATCCGAGCATAATACGTGCCAAGCGTGGCGCTGAGAGTGGTCGAGTTAAGCGTGAACCGGTAATTGCCACTTCCCAGGTTGGTGAGCGTGTATGTGGTAATGTTCGTGTTCACCGTCGCGGGCGTGATGCCAGTGGCGTTGATGCCATCCTCGTAGCGCATATTCACCGAAACATTTTCCCGGAACGGAATGTTACCCACGGGATCGTAAGTTAAAACAGCATCTCTCTGCACGATTCGCACCGTTGTTGATGTGTTGCGGGATTGATAGAATGGGTATGTATTCGGGGCGGTCCAAATGACGTAAATCGTGAACGTGAGGAGCCCCGGAAAGTCCCGGGAGTTGTAGGTCAATCGATAATGTCCCGCACTCACGCCGGTGAACGTGCCGCTTATTGCAGGATAGGACTTCACGTCTTCGGAGAATCTCGGGATTGACGTGATGATGCCTGAGCCGTTGAGGCCATCGGTCAAGTCGATGTCAATCGTGAAATTTTCACCGAAGAACACGTTTCCTGGCGATGTCAACGCCATGGACGACGGACGGGCGATGATGATGAATACCACCGCATCGACCGCGACGACGTAATTTGCTTGCCATGCCCGGATAGTCACGGCATACGTGGTGAAGTCCAGGGTGCTCGTGTCGATGAGCGCCGTGTAATTACCGTTCCCAGCGTTGTACGGCGACATCGACGTCGTGACGCTATTAAGGGTGTAATTCACGGTTGCCGTCGTGAGGTCCAGGCCGCTCTGCGCGTTGATGTAATCGACTTCCAACAACACTTTGCCGCTCTTCGATACTTCGATCTGGTGTACCGATGAATCGTTCATCGTGAGACGAATGGTTGTAGGTATGGGGTTCACCACGACGAACAATTTTTCGGTCGCGGTTTCCATCGTGTTGTTGATCGCGTGGATGTAGACCGAAAAGATGCCAGAAGTGGTAAGCCGAGTTCCTGGACCTGAAGTCAAGTTAAGCCCGATCAAGTTGGCTCCAGCATTCCACCACACGTAATGCGTGGTTGGTGTCCAGTAGTCAGCAGCAAATTGACTGCTCACCGTGACCGATTGTGCCCCGTATTTTGTTGCAAGATCGCCGGATTTATGGAAGTAGAAGGAAACCTGGTAATTCTGTCCTAAAATCACGGACGCGCTCTGGCTATTGATCGTGATGGCGGTGGTCTCGATGGCGAGGCCCACGTTCAAGTTCCTGTTACCCGGTAACGTGTATGGATTCGTGATGTTTGCAGACCGGACCTGGCCACCATACACGAATTCAAGGTTGTATTGTGTCGTGCCAGTCGTGTAGAGCCGGAAATCGACGAAACCATTCCACGTGAAGTTTTGTTCAACGAGGGCACTGGTCGTGACGTTTCTTAGGCGAATCAACACGCCCGTAAGTGGCTCGTTGCTTCTCGCCCAGTTCACGACATCAAATGACAGGTTTGCCATATTGCAATTATAGTTCCTGTATGTCGATCTATTCACGAGGTGATTCAGCGTGAACGTCTCGGAACGCACGAGATACTCGTTGAGCAAGTTCGGCGTGTAGAAGTAAACCCTCGTCGTGTATTGCCCGTCTGAAAGACGCAAGAACGTGACATTCCCGACGTTGTTCACGAACTCGTCGTAGACGATGCCGGAGGCGTTGGACAACCGCACGCGGGTGCCGAGCGCCATATTCCCGTTCAAGTCGTTCGTGTGGATGAACAAGCCGTTGTGCGCAAATAATTCTCTGTTGGAAACCGTGACGCTCACCGGCGCGTTCGTGCGCCGACACATGTCGCGTACTTCTGACCAGTTCATGCCGTTGGCCGACGTGAGCAAGTAATAATCGTAATAATAGATCGTGTTGTTCGGGATCGTGAAGATGTCGCCTTGATGGCCTTCGGGAAGGATTTGCTGGAGCAGCGAGTTGGGACCGATACCCGCGACCGCAAGTGACGTGACTTCCCAACCAATGCTATTCGTGACGGAGAACATGCCGACGGTCGGATCGGTCGCCGTGTCGTACCACGCGGTCCAAGGTTCAAGTGGATAATCGCGACGCCGGGCGGCGATGTCCATGTTGTATAGGCCATACTTGGATCCGATCCAGGCTTTCCGGTCCTGCGCGACAGTCCCTGCATTACCCCGGACGAGCTGCGCGAGGTGCGGCCAGTCCCCGTAATTCTTGAAGTTCACGTTCGTCGGACGCAGGTAATTCGCCGCTTCAAGTGGATAATCAATGTGAGGAACGCCTCCCGTGGGACCACGCTGGGGATAGGCACCGATATCGAGGTCGATCTTCGCAAACGTCTGGAGCCCATAGTAATAGAAGGTATACGTGATGTTGTATTTCACATAGCCGTTCCCACCAGTTACACCACGGCTCGCGGTGTCGACTTGAGCATAACGGGTATTGTAAATATAATCGCGGTACCAACCATTCGCAGCACCACTGCCTAAATTAGCGAGTGACGCGTAGGCACCGTCGGTTGTCTGGATCTTGACCCGGGTGAAGAGTGGGCCATCATCCAGCACCGTGATGGCACCGCGGCCATCCCATGCCTCCGCAACGTTGTCGGGACCGACATTGATGCGCTCAGCAGCACCATCGAAGGGATCCGCCGCGCTCGAGGCTTGCAATGCCATTTCTCCGACCGACATGTAAGTTGATTGCGCGAGGTTCAACGCGTCAGCATTGCCGTATCGGGCACTGTAGATCGAATTGCACGGGCCACCCCAGTCCGAACCAGCACGCACCGTGTCCACGAGGGCGACGGCGGCTCGGGGGTTAGCCGTGTTCCCGTCCACGATTACTTGAAGGGAATCGACATTGTTGTATGCAGTACCATTAAGGTGGGTGAAGCTGGGATTGACATTGTCGTTCGCCATAGCCGTGTCGCGACCCCGGATGTCGATGCGATTTGCATAGCTGGGGGCGGTGCTGATTGCCGGGTCATAATACAAGTAATAAATTTCCGTGTCGGCTTTCGTCATGTTCAAGAGGAAAAAGACCGTGCAGCGATCGTAGTAAAATATACCACCGGCGTTGTGCGTGGTCGCGTTCCAGACCTGGCTCGAGATTTCCACCCACGTGGTGCTATCCCGGAAAAGAACGACGCGCAAGCTGTTCACGCGGGCCTCGTTCCCCGTGAATGTCACGTAGACGTTCATCGGATCCCTGTCCCGGTCCATCAAGCCTGGTTCAACAAACGTTATCTTTTTCCTGTATTGCCAATTCACGTTCCACCATGAATCCAACGTCTCGACGGCTTGCCATGTCTTCGTGATTTTCGTGTCAGAAGCTTTTGGACTGCCGTCATTCAAGTTGCCATTTGAACTATCAGTTCCTGTCGAGCTGAGATTCTCGTTTCCCGCCATGCCGCTAAAAAAGAGAAGTCCTTCGAAAAAAAAACTGCATGAAAATAAGATAACGAGAATTGAGGCTGTTCGTTTGCTTTTCATCAACATAAGTACCAAACCCGGGTCGAGCTATTTCCCAATGTGATATAGAAATGCGATATACAATATAATAAGATTAAGATTGGTCAACGACTTAAAAAACTAATTCCATTTAATCTGGATGCGGATTAACCATCGTTCCCACGTGCCTAAGGATTCGATATATCGGGACTTAAAATGACGATCGCCAGAATCTGAAATAAGGCGGGTTTGTCTGGTTCTAGAGAAGAAGTGAGATGTCTTCTTTTAAAAACAATCAGATCATACCTTGAAGCGCCGGATCTCGCATCCTACTTCTTCGAGCTCTGTTTTTACGATGTCATGGCGACCTTCGGGAAAGTTCACTGCTCGCGTGAGGTCAGTGAAAACCACGGGTTCAAAACCAGCACGCAGTGCATCGATCGCGCTGTAATACACGCAGTAGTCGAAGGCTAATCCACATATGAATATCCGGAGAATATTGTTTTCTTTCAAATAACCAGCTAGCCCCGTTCGAGTGCTCTTGTCATTCTCCACGAAGGCAGAATAGCTATCAATGGACGGGCGATATCCCTTTCGCAGCAACAAGTGCGAATGCACGGTATCGACACGCTCGTGGATCATGGCACCTTTACTTCCCTGGATGCAATGGTCCGGCCAAAGGATGGGCTCTATGCCGGCAATGTTTTCGACGGGATCGTAGGGTTTCTTCCGCGGATGCGATGATGCGAAGGAGGCATGCGCCTTTGGATGCCAATCTTGCGTCAACACGACGCGAGCATCTTGCGAATAGAACGTTCTAATGCATTCATTAACCGGTTCGATGATCTCGTCCCCACCAGCGACCGCTAGGGCCCCGCCGGGCATAAAATCGTATTGCATGTCGACGACCAGCAACGCGGACCGGGGGGGAACCGTGAATGGGAGCATGATGCATCACGGGTTATTAATCGCCAAGCGTACATAAAGGTTGTACTCATACGAAAAAAGCATCGGGCATGGTACGGGGAACGATGGTGGCTTGGCTACCGACGACATGAAAAACATCATCGCTATCGGGTTGATCAAAGGCATGGATGTTCACGACGGGCAGTTCTTGTTTGTCGTGGAACGAGACGGCGGTTGGCGTTTCCCAGGAGGACACGTGAAGGCAGGTGAATCGCTGGAAATCGCGCTACGGCGTGAATTGTCCGAGGAAACCGGCATCAAGGTGATAAACAATTGCCGATTGGTGCTCATCGAGCACGCAGCTATTCTGGATCGCGAAAGAAACGCGGTCGACAAGTCAATCTTGCTATACTTTTTCTCCGTGGACACGGAGGAAACGGTGAAGGTGGATGTTCAACACCGCATGGCTTGGCTAGGAAAAAAAGACACCGGCCGGTTCAGCAGCAAAATTCCTTATGATAATTTCTTGATCGTGAATGGAATCGATCATATCAAGAAAGATCAACATTATATCGTTCCTAAAGGTTTCCTCGATACTCCAAAAAAAGAAAATAAAGTCGAAGTACGAACTTTTTGCTGGATCACTGAGCGTCCGTGATGATTTCATCGCTTGAGGGCTCGCGGGTTCCTCATTAACGCCGCCTCGTTTATGTCGATGGAAAACGCTTTTTTCGAGGCGAGGATCAATTCTCTTGCTTTCTTGATCTTGTTGTGCAGTTCCTTCTTGAACAGGAACATCATGGTGAAGAGCAAGATCGTGCGGTAGAAGGGCTTGTGCTCGTAGAGATGCTTGTTGTAAAACGTGATCTTAACTTTTTTCCCCAGATTGAATATTTGCTCATCGATCCGAACCAGGATTTCTTTCATGTCGTCTTTCTTCACGTCGAAATCGGTACCGATCGTGAAACGCCGCTCATCGAGCAAGAACACTTCCCATTCCTTGTTATCGGGGTCTGTCGTGAGGGAAAATCCCCACATCTCTGGCAAGGACCGGCCTGGGAGCCGGACGTTCTCTTTCGTGAGCATGATGACGTAAGGATAATCATCCAGGATGACGCGGAAGGAATGCAACGGATCATCAGCGATCATGGTCTTTCGCAGCGAATCAAGAGTCATTTCCTCCAATGCCCCGATGGGATCGATCTTATCCCCTTCCCCCCGGTTGAACCACCTGATCACGAGGCGTTTCTTGGTGTAGTACTCGATTTCATCATCTATTGGTGGTTCCCACGCGTCCTTGCGGTACCCGAATATGCCACGCTCATCACCATCCTTCACCTCGCCGCAGATGTCAAAATCCTTGGTAAAGAGACGGTTCTGTACTTGCTGCACAGACAGTTCTGTGCTCTGTGCTTCATCGTGCAATGGCGTGCTCCAAAAAACCACGAGAACATCTTTCTCGAAGAGATGATCGATCTTGCTCATATAATTCACTTTATTAATGCGTAATTTTCAATAATATATGATGCTAGCATCAGTCGACCTTGTAGAAAAACATTGAAAAAAAAGATCAAACTGACCAGCTTTGGTTCAAACGGGTTGAAATAACCTTGAAATCATATTATACTCAACGACCACGATATGAAGCTGCACCGTGGTCATCGTGCGAAAATACAAGGTAAAAACCATGCTCGACAAAAAAATGATAAGTTATATGAAGATCGCTGGCTGTGCATCGGTTTACGTGTCATTCGTGTTAATCGTGTTCA
>JAUQYW010000283.1 GCA_030587525.1 Candidatus Sigynarchaeota archaeon
AGATCGCCGGCGCGAACTTCTGCAAGTGGAGCCAGGGTATGCCGGTCGGACTGTTCCCCGTGGCAGCCACGGTGATCACGGAAATCGACGCGCTGGAGATGCTCTTCGACGTGGAAGTCCTCCACCTTGCAAGCGGGGGCCTCGGCAATGCGCAAGGATCCGTCGTCTTGCTCATCGAAGCGGACGAGGACAAGGAGCTCGATATTTGCAAGGCATTCCTCGAAAAGGAAATCTTCGGTGAAAAACCGATACAGCCCAATCCAGCCGAATAGATCAGTGTACTTGTGCATATCCTTCTTTTTTCTTGTTCCTCCGGTTCTTTTTTTGGTACCTTTCCCTGGTCAATAAAAAGCGATAAATACTCTCCCACGAACACGGTTACTATACATTCAAAAAAGGTGACGTGATGTTATTTCTCTCTCAAGCATGGGCAGACGCCTACATGAAGGAAATGAACCAGTACAAAGCGTATGAGGAAGCAGCGAAGACGTGGGAAGGAGACTTCATCTTCGTTGCCTTGGATGACAAGACCAAGGAGATCGTGAAAGCGGCGTATTTTGACCTGTGGCATGGCAAGTGTCGAAAGGCTTTTGAAGTCAAGGACTTGAAAAATCCAGGCGTCAAGCCGGAAAATGTTATCCAAGCGCCCATCGCGACCTGGAAGAAGGTTTTATCGAAGGAACTCGACCCCATCCAAGGCCTTATGGCGGGAAAGTTGAAACTCGCCGGAAATATGACCAAGATCATGCGCGCGGTCAAGGCTGCACAAGAAATGGTCAATATCACGACGAAAGTTAAAACGGAATACGCTTGAATCTATTTTTTTTACCTCTTTTCAATTTTACATAATATTATTCATTTTTGGAATGAAATCACGCTGGCAATCGACCAATGAGCTTTTAACGGGAATCATTATGGAAGAAGCATTGCTAGGGACGTGGAAATCCGGGATGAAAAGTCTCGATGTCCTGGCCTTGACCGCGACGGCGTGCATCGTGGATGGCGACCGCGGCAGGTGGAGCTCGGCCGGTGACGAGATCTGGTTATTGCGAGGCGATGGAAAAACAGGGACGAAATGGACATTTTCCCTCGGCGATAACGGCACCTTGACCTTCTCGCAGCCCGAGGATTTCACGTATCTCGGTCACGGGGAATACATGTACTTCCAGATGACCCCGCCTGGCACGACCGTCGTGTTTCACCGCATAGCTTGAAAATCGCTGGGAGCGAAAGTAGCACGAGTCATCCAGCTCATGGTGATTCATTCTTTATGAGGCGATACACGCCGTGAGATGATCCACGCTATGACGAGCCACGCGATCACGGCAAACAAGAGGACCCACTTTCCAAGCGAAAAACTCGAGCAGAAGACCGCAAGCACGTCGGGAAAGGCGATTGGATCAGAAGCCATGGCGAAGAGAAACCCATTCTCGATTGAATCGAGGATCGCTGCCACGGGGCCGAGCAGAGAAACGATCAGCGTTATTGATCGCCACCGGGTGCCCTTCGCAAGTTTACGGTAGATAGCCAGCGATGCAGTGAAGAACAGTATGCCATACATGAGCATTAACCCGTAGTCCAATAACTGAGCAGTGAAATAATAGGCCATTCCCCCGGCGGCGAGGATCAAGGCATATTCTGCTTTCATGAATGGACCACTGAAGCTCAGCTGGCTTGCCATGAAATTTACCGTATCACCAGAAAACTGGAAAATCACGGCTATGACGGGATAGATGACAAAGGTTCCGATGAGGCTGATGATGAGGAGGATTCTCAATCGGTGCGGGGACGGCGTTGTGGTCAATTTTTCGATGCATCCGGTCATTGTGCATCACTCGTGGTAGTTCGAACCAGCATCTCGTTCTAATTTCATGTGTTTTTTGGGCATAACGCGGGTCACGCATCGCTCTTTTTCTGCAGGGCATCGATTTCCGAAAAGAATGTATCTATCGATGTGAAAAATTTTCTCATGACCTTGCCCAGTTTTGTCACGTGCAACCTGAACGTAAATTCTACCCTTCCCGTGAGAAAAGTCTTGTTTTTGATTTCAATGCTTTCTTTTTTCAAAATGTCATCGGAAAGGGTCGCATCAGCGTCTTGCAAGAAGCTCGCAAGCTGGGCGCGCAAAGCATTCAAATCCATATGCGTAACAAGTACGCCAACGACACGCGAGGTGAATTCAATGATGAGTACCTCGTCTTGATGAACGAGAGTCTTCAGTACACCTTTCGAGGAGGAGATCTCGTGGAGCAACTTGTCTATCCCGACGATGGATGACGCAAACACTTCCCGGTCCATCTGGTCCTGTTCAGTATCTTGCATTTGCGAAACCTTCTTGAACTGGTGTCGCAAAATGATCCGGCCATCGCTCGTGGTCAAATAAAGCTCCTTGATGTAGGACGGGGCGAACACCTCGTTTAACGAGGGGCCGGAAAAGAAACCGCCGGCCATAAATGCCAACCCAAGCAAGATTAACGGTTCTGGAACGAACCAATTCTTGAAATCGAGCATGAACCCGAGCGTGGGGGTCATCATAAGGATCCCGGCCGTGAGCACGGAAAAACCCGTGAAAATGACGCCAAGGTTCAAGCGGCTCTTACCCCGCGTCACCTCGATAAAAAGATAGAGGAGGACGAACGGCAAAGCACAGAAGGGCAGCAAGCACGCGAGAACCACGGCGAAGATCCATGGCGGCAAGAAGATCGTGACGAAAAGCAAGATCATTCCCGAGGCCACGAGCAAATCCACCTTGATCCGGGTCAAGGACCTTCCCTGCACGATGAAAAAACCAGAGTATGCGCATATCGAGAACATGATCGTTATCTTGTCCATAAATGTGATGATTTCGGGCAACATGGCAGGAGGCAGGAAATAGACGAACCAGACCTCGAATATATATGCAAGGATGCCGGCCGCATGAAAGATAAAGAACAGGGCAAGTCCTAGATAGGTTCGATTAATCACTGGCGGTTGATGCTGCTTCTTTTTTCCCCGCTGGTTTCCAAGGAGGAAAAAGGCCAGCTCGCACGCGACGAGAATGCTGACCGCGTTCGTGCATGTTTTCAAGATGAATGTCATTTCATCCATGAACGTCATCGCCTCTTTGCGCGGAACACGCTAGCGAGTTGCCCGCCTTGTTGATTGATCTTGGCAATGTTGATGACCCCGCTAGAACCTTCCAGGACTCCCGAAAACTGCGTCTCGAAGGAATTCACGAATCGATCGAGCTTCTCGTGCAAGATGGCGAGGTTTTTCTTCACTTGCAACACGGCGATGACGCGTTTCCCGGAAAATTCCCGATCGCCGACTTTCACGAGGAAATTCAAGTCTTGAAATTCTATATGGCTCGGGGGCTCGTCACTCTTGACGATCGTTTGCGAGATGAGCAGCACGGTTGCAAGGCCACCGCCCAGCAGGTCTCCTTCCTTGAGCATGCTGTCTTTTTCCACCGAATAAGCAAACAAGCAGACGCTATTATAAATCACGTAAATTGTTTGGACGTTGTTATACCACAAGAACTCGTCCGCGGTGCGTATGGAATAAAAGTTCAACCCGATGACGATCATCCCGACTAGCTGGACGAGCAAACCCGAGAGTAGAAATAGTTGTCCCCCATAAGTGACCACGAGATCGGCAGAAAGCCCGATCCCGATTCCCAACACGAACGCGCCGCCGATGGCGGAGATCATGCGCTTGCGAATCTGGCCATCAACCTTGAGAAGGACCTGGAAAAAGAACCAGAACACGGCGATGGCAGCAAGGTAGATCGTGAAGCTGAAGGTGTACGCGAGGTCATATGGAAGGATCAGGATAAGGAGCATGCACGAAATGCATCCTATCGTCAACAAAGGGACCCGTCGCTTCTTGAACTGGTGCTCGAACAAGAACACGAACGTGGTAAATGCAGCAAATCGCATTGTCACTTCGATCCGATAAAATAAATCGAAGATAATGAAAAACCGTATGAAATAAAAGATGCTAGAACCGCAAAAGCTGCAAAAGCAAAGCGTTAGCAAGGATGACAAGGATTCCCTAGATTTTCGATACTGGAACGCGAACAGTCCAGCCACTTCCCCGAGTAACACCGAGTCGAGCACCGCGCAGAGAATCTCGACCATGAACACCGCATCTGCCATAATGCATCGTTTCACCTCGGTAGTTTTAAGGATCACGGAATATGTAAAAGAAAAAAACGGCAGGTCATGCGTTGTACAGCTTCGGGTTGACGAGGAACGTCATGATCTGGCTCGGCTTGATGGAGAATTCGAACCCGCCATCGCTATACATGACCGCTTCGATGAACTCCTCGTTGAGATTGACGATCGACACGCTCGACGGCTCGAAGGAAAGCTTCACTTTCCCTTGAACCACGCTACTCGTGGGATTGAAGAGTCGCAGCACGATGCCACTGCTCGTCTCGGCCTTTTTCAACGCAGACACGACGAGGTCCGCCGGTTCAATCTCCAGCATGCATTCCTCGCTGAATGGCAACGGTTTTATCGAGTCCGTCGCGAGCGGGGGCTCATAGAAGTGGTTCCGGGCGCCGTGCACCATGAGGCGCAGCGGCACCTGGAATGCCTTCATGAGTTTCCACAGCTTTGCATCATTCCACGTCCCCGCGTGTGGTGCAATGGCGAGCTCGAAGCGCATTTTCCGCTTGCATTGCGCGCCCGGCGTCGGCAAGAACGGCCCGTTCAACCCCGTTGGCCGCCCGAGATGCCCGCGAGCCAGCGGCATCCCGTCCCGGCTGAGGTACCCGACGGAACGGAACAGTGTTATGGCAATGGCGTTGTCCATACTTGGTAGTATCTCGAACTCGGGCAAGCCCTTCACGAGCACAGCGAGGCCTGTCTTCCCGTCCGACAGGTCAACGAACCCGTCCGTGTGGTAGAGGCCTTGCGCGGGCTGGAACCAGCCGTCGTCCTTGGGCAACGCGATGTCTCGCTCCATAACCATGAAATGATCAGCAGCGTGCGATTTCGAGACCTTCAAGCCCGTCGGGAAGCAAGCTTGCAGCCGGTGATCCTCAACCGAGTTGTCGGTATCGACCGTTGCGCGCACCAGTGGCTCCCCGGGATACACCGCGATGGAGATGCTTGCCTTTAGATCGACGAGCTCGGGGCTGCGCTTGCGTTCAGCCGTTATGCGAGCGGGAACGCGCAGGGACAAGTCGACCTTGCACGATTGCCTAACGGCGGTCCGCTCTACGGCAGAAATCGATGCCTTTCCGCCGCGAGATAACACGGTGACGCCGTCCCGCGTGGGCGCGTAGTCGTATTCATCGCCGTCATCACCTGCGTCTACGAGCACGAGCAAGTCCTTCCATTCCTTCTTGGATTGCTTGTCCAGGATGGCGATCGTGCCGTCCTTGTTGACCGCAACCTTGACGAACTCGTTTTCCAGCACGGCCTCGCCGGGCTTCTGGGCTGGCGTGCTGGCCTTCCCCGAGGGATCCAGCTCCATGTACCACGTCTTGAAGCCGAACGCCGGCACTTCACGAGCCAAGAACTCGATCTCGAAGATCTGGAACATGTTGCCGAACATCGGGTAGAGCTTCGCGGCGTTGTCGAGCTTGCGATAATCCTCGATCACGCGGATGCTGCATTCCTGGACGACATGCTCCTCGCCATCGGTTAAACGCAATGACTTGCCCATCCACGATGGCGAGAACGAGACCAGGGACTTGACAGGCCCCGTTTGCTCCCAGCCCGTCACGTTGAGCACGGGCAGTGCCACCTTCCCCGCGGTCGCCTCCTTCATGGCCCGCCAGACAAAGCTCGCGGCACCGTTCTCGAGCGTCTCGATCATGTCACCAAGCTCAGCAAACCTCGTTTCCATGTCAGCGTGCACCCGATCGGTGCTACAACCACAAATCGAATCGTGGGGATGGTTCTTGAGCAAATACTTCCACGCCAGGTTCAGCTGGTCGTGGGGGTATTTCGCACCCAGGTACCACGCAAGCACGTTCATGCTTTCAGCATAATGTTCGAGCTCAGTCGACAGTTGCCAGCTTGCTTGCTTCAAGTACATGCGGGACGACAAGCACCCGGGCGTCACTTGCGTGTACGCGCTGCCGCGCATCTCGCCCGCGAGCTCGGGCAAGTCGTAGGAGTCTTCGGCCAAGGTGGTGAAATAGTCCTCGATGGTCGTGTGCTTGATGTGAAATTGCGATGATATCTCCTCGTCGTTATTGATGAAATCAACGACGTCGGGAACGTTGCTGTCCGGGAACAAGTGATCGCTGCCGTTCATGATCAAGAACAGCTTGCGCGCCGAGCGCGGTTCGATCCGATCCACGACTCCGAGAATCTTCATAACCGCGCCGAGACACTTGTATTCACCCTCGGTTGGGCTCTCGGACAGATTCGATGCATTGCTGTAGCCTGCGATGTGGTGTAGCGTGAGGACCTTCGTGCCATCGGGCGCCCGCCAGAAAAACTCGAGTTTGGCCTGATCGTTCACACCTCTGCATTCTTCATAGCCACCAAACAAGGGGGGATAGCCCCGGAACACGAAGCTGCTCTTGATACCAAACCCGGACAAGATCTGGGGCAATTGCCAGACGTGGCCAAAGGTGTCCGGGACATAACCGCATTTCATAACTTTCCCGAACTTTTCAGCGATCTTATGGCCAACGAGTAAGTTTCTCACGAGGCCCTCGGCAGATTCGAGAAACTCGTCCGCGAGCACGTACCAGGGACCTAAGAGGATCTTGCCACCCTCGACCGCTTTTTTCAGCGCCGCCGCGTTCTCGGGCTTCACCTCGAGGTAATCTTCGACGGGCGCGGTCTGGCCGTCGAGCATGAACGAGTTCCACCGGTCATTCTTTGCCAGCTCCAGTGCCTTGTCGATAACGTTCACGAGACGGAGCCTGAAACTGTTAAATGGGAGATACCACTCGCGATCCCAATGCGTGTGCGAGATCAAGAATAATTGCTTCTTTTTTTCTGCTGAGTCGGGCATTTCGGTTACCCAGATTGTTCAGTTAGGTGAAATCCTTGTTGTTTTGATGTTTAGGAACAATATTTAGAAAAATAATAAATGCGTGCCTCATACTCATTGATTCGTCGAGAAGAGCCCGTTGATGAGATTGTGCAAGAATCCTTTCTTGTCACCTGACTCGTCAGCATATTTTGCTAGCTTGATGAAATACAAGACTTGCCTCGGGCTGATCGTGATATTTTTTTGCTTGGCGATCGCCGAGATTTCCCGGAGCAACTCCGCGCCGCGCTGGCCTTCCAGGCGGCTTGCAATGGATTCAAGCGGGATGTCGTAGTTGAAATCAATGAGCACGAACCGGCGTTGCTGCGCGGGATCAGGCGTGAAATGCACGTCGCCGGCCCGCTTCGGATTGGCCGTGCAGATCAAGAAGTGGCCGGGCGTTGCTTGCACCACGTGACCGCCGAAGCTGTACGTCGCCACGTTCGCGGTCATGAGGCCGTCGAGAGCCCGAGGAGGCATGCGCCCGATCTCGTCACCCACCACGCCAATTCCCGCCATGGCCCCGATGATGAGTGCCGTGAGATCCCAGAGCGCCACGTTCTCGAATGACAAGTCATACTTCGTGACAGCTGAAACCACCTCGTCGGGAACGAGCTGCTTTTCTCTCGAGGCCAGGTTCAGGAAAAACGATAGCTGCTGGCTCCGGGCATACATTTTTGGCGCGTTGATCTCGCCGATGATCTCGTCCGGCTCCGTGTACGGCGCGAAATTGGCAAAGACGACGCCCTCCGGATCGTTTTCCTTGACGCCACGAATTTTCCGCGCAATCAAGAGTGCGAACGTCGTCTTGCCCATGCCTTCGCTGCCCCAGAGCACTGGAATGGGGCACTGGTTCTTGAATCGCTCGTCGAGAGTCTTCAGCTCCGAATAATTCTTCTGGATCATGATGGCATACTCGAAAATCGAAGCAACGGCCAGCGAAACCGCGTTCCGGGGCAAGATCATGCCTTCGACCTCGATCAAGTCCTCTTGCACTTTCGACGTGTTCTGTGCCATGAATTTTTTGAGTGCCTTGACGGGATCCTTGAACGCGTCCTGCAAGATGGGAGACAACGGGATTGGATTGATGAGGTATTCCATGGCCGGTTTCGTCGAGA
>JAUQYW010000319.1 GCA_030587525.1 Candidatus Sigynarchaeota archaeon
GTTCCTTGGCGACGTGTTTTTTGGAGAAAAGCGTCTTGGCACTCGTCAATCAAGACGTGCAGCTCGCGAAAACCATTCTTGACAAACGAAAGGAAATTATGGAAAAAAATCGCCAAATCGAGGAAAAATGCATACAACTCATAGCATTATACCAGCCAATGGCTGTTGATTTACGTACCATCATTGCCATCTTGAAAATCATAGAGGATCTCGTGCGAATCGGTCGTTATGGCAAGGATATCGCTGCACTTGTCGAAGAGTTATCGCAAAAACCGCACGTGAAAAAATTGATCAGCATCCCCCACATGCAAAAAACGGTCACGGGTATGGTTCTAGATGCCCTAAACACATTCCAGGATGGCGACTTGACGAGGTTCAAGGACATCGTTACAAGGGACAACGAGGTCGACGAGCTTCGCGAGGCAATCCTTCGCGAATGCCTTACATATATGATGGAAGACCCGACAACGATTACACGCTGCATTCATTACATCATGATCGCGCGTTACCTCGAAAGGTGTGGCGATCACGCCGTGAAAATTGCTGAACGAGCCCAGTTCATGCACACGGGACAATATACGGAATTTAAATAGACAACATGCATTTTGATAATTAAATTCAGAGAATATCCTCCGTATAACGTGATGAGAAACGAGAAAGTCGATTATTTTCGCTTGCGTCGGAAATTCATGTCGCAGCCAAATGGCGGAAGGATTTGCGAAAAAAATATTTCCTAAAAGTATTGAAGTGATTTCTGCAGGAACGAAACCAGCGAATGAAATCAATCTTTTAGCAATTGAAGTCATGAAAGAAGTTGGCATTGATATTTCACGCCAAAAACCAAAATTATTATCGCCGGCAACGTTAAGGAATGCCGTGGCCTTTATTTCCATGGGATGCGGTGTTGAGGATTCATGCCCGTTCCCGCTCGTCACGGGGAAGATACTCACCGAGGATTGGGGCCTAGAAGACCCTGCAGGAAGACCCTGCATCCAAGCAATTTAGCTTGGATGTCAAGGAGAACGCAACGTTCACAATCAGAAACTGCCAATACGAGACCCGGAAAGGATATTGGTATAACATGCAGTACTACTAAAATCAGAATTTTGATTTGTCTGTAAGGTAATTGATGATGTATTCTGCCAAATCGATGCTATATTCCCCCGCTCGCCTGATGGATTCGGCAATGTAACCGAGCGTTATGCCTTGCTTTGTTTCCATATCAAGTGCATCATGTTCAATGCTTTCGCAGATAATTACTAAATTCTTGTTTGAAAAATCGATGTTCGCATTTGCTGCATAAATATCCTCGTTATTAAAAGCGTTGATGCTTTCCCTGAATATTTTCATCGATATTTTACCGGCTTTTCCAATGTTTTCCACGATCTTGGGATTCAGTTCCTTTTCCAACAAGGTCCAGTTGTTTTTTGCGATGCGCACGGCGTGATCTCCGATTCGTTCTATGACTCGGGAAATCAACGTAAAATTTGCATCCCTTTTTTCTCCACTACCCAACTGTTCCGACAACAATAGATTGCGTTGCAAGATGTTGTGCTGTCGCAAGATGAGCCAATGGATCCGGTTCACCTCGGCATCCCGTGCAATGATTTCCTTTGATAGTTTTTCATCTCGCTTTTCGATCGCAAGCATTGCATCTTCATACTGTGTGATGACCAATTGGCTGATGCGATCGATCCAGGAGTTAAATTTCATCTCGGTCGAGTTGAGTAAATCCTTGATCACGAGTGAATGTTGCGTCTCTTCCATAATTTCTAAGCCAATCACGTCACGGATGAATTTTCTAGCAACGTTTTTTAATCCGATATCTAATCGTTCCGAACACGTGACCTTGATGATATTATAACCCATGATATAGGCTCCCAAGAGGAGTCGATAAAAGAAGTCCTCGTTGGTGATATGATCGACGTTGATCGACTTCTCCTTCTGTATGTAGTCGTTAGCAACTTTTGGGATTATAAGCAAGATGTTATCTTGCCGCGTGATCATTCCGACCTTGTCTTGCTCGTGAATGTTGTTGGCAGTAACCCATTCCTTGGGTAAACTCACGATAAAAGAAGAATTCCCAGTTTTCTGAATTTTCCTATACTCCATATTTAGAAATGTTTTGAGGTTATTATTAATATTTCAGCCATAGTCTATATGGGTCTATATACTCTCAATAGAAAAGATGTATCATGAGTGTGTGGCAATCACACACTCCGTAATTACAAGCGCATAGACAACATATTTTGCACGTCTGCTTTTAACACAGGAATCTACAAGGTTCGCGTGCTTGCGACTGGCCAATTCCACGAGCAGCATCTTGAAGACGAGCTCGACGATGATCGCTCGTTTTTCGGCATCGCTACACGTGAACTGAACCGTGGCGAGCTCGGCATGCCACGCGTCGATGTTCCTCAAGAATCGAGCTCGATCGATCCCGGTTGAAGCTTGATTGCTACTCACGACCGAATCTAGGCCGGCCGTATTAAAAGGGATATCGTCCAAGAATCTTTTAAAATGGGAAAGAATTACGGGCGCGACTAATATTAATAGTCCTTTGGATGAAAAGTAAGTTATATTAAACAATAATCATGCTCGATGAATATTTATGTCAAAAAATACATTTTCAGGTGCCAGGCACGAGAATCGGTATGAAATCATTGCAAAACTCATGAAAGGAGATATTTTCGATGGCACGGTGAAAATTTTACAAAAAGCGAAACCGGGGCCTGTTGTTTTTTCATTAACGGATGGATTGAGCATAATTGATGGCGTGATCCGGGACTCGCCATTTATGGTGGATGATGTGGTGAAAGTCATGGGGCAGGTTACCGAGCATGCAGGTCGCCTTCAAATTGAAATCGATACCATCTCCCGTTCGGCTATGAATTTCGATAAAATTCTAGACCAGCGTAGCATTCCGGTGCGAGATACCTTCAGCATATCATCAAGCCGCTATGACCAAATGAAAAGCGGCTTCATTCGATTAGCGGCCATCATTCGACGTGCTATATTCAATAATCAGCCCATCATCTTGCGCCATCATAACGATTCGGATGGTATTAGCGCTGGCTTGGCTTTGGAGAAGGCGATCCAATCCCTCATGAAACAAATCGGGATAAACGTCGAGCATAATCTCTATCGCAACCCGAGCCTAACGCCTTTCTATGATACCAGTGACGTCTTTCGTGATATTGGCTTGAGCCAGCGATTGACAAAAAATTTTAACCAAAAAACACCCCTGATAATATTATGTGACATGGGAACGACCCCGGAAAATCTATTCAGCTTAAAGATTTTAAAATCCTTTAAACTGGACTGCATCGTCATTGATCATCACCATCCCTTGCACCTGGAACAGAGCCGACCCGTTGTTTCTCCTTATCTCCTTGATATTTTAAATCCTCATCTGTATGAATTGGATGGGCAAACATCCGCAGGGATGTTGGCACACGAGTTAGCACGCATGGTAAACGAGGAGTATGAAAATCCTGTTTTACCTGCAGTTGCAGCAATCAGTGATAGATGCAACATTCGTGAAACGGATCTATTAATTGACAAGAGTGGAAGATCCAGGGAAGAACTTCAAATGATTGGCATTGCAATCGATTATCTTGCATACCAACTAAAATTCGACGCTGGAACTGGTATCTATGAAAAGGTCTATGAAAATTCCGAGCTCGTTCAAAACATCAACGATGCGGTTCAAGTGAGCGTGAATTCGCAATTACAAAGTACTATGCCCTATTTGCAATCACAAGATATCAATGGCATCTTTTACTCGCAAATTGATCTGGAAAAATACACGACCCGGTTCCGGTACCCGACACCAGGAAAAGTGCTGGGGATGATTCACGACACCATCGTGGCAGGAAAACAAAGCAAGTCGGTCATCACGATAGGATATGTCAGCGACATGATCATAATACGTGCAAACAAACCGGATTATTCCGTGCAAGACATATTGGAAATGCTCAAGGAAAAGATTCCGGAGGCTAACGTGGAGGGAGGCGGGCACGAGCAAGCTGGTACGATAAAATTCATACCGGCACATTTGCTTCGAATCTTGGAACTTATCAAGGAACAGCTAAGAAATATCCCCCCGAACGAATGAGAAGTTCATTTTATAATAGCTTCTAGTATTTCGCTCACGAGTCGTGATGGTCTCCTTGCTGGTCTTGCCATTTTCGAGCGTGGTGCCGGTAATATCTCCGGCCATACCAGCTACCGACCGTTTCGACGAAGAATCGCGGGAGTTTCTCGGTTAGCCCGAATGTGAGCCATCGCTTGAATGCCTTCCTGTCAACAACGGGATGCTCGCCGTCGAGCTGGACAGTTGCGAGGACGATTTTTTCATCCCGGGATGCTATTTCAGCGGCCACCCGTCCTTTATCGACGATCTTGGAAAATCCCAGGCACCTCATCTTCTTGACGATGGGAATTTCGCCCTTGCACTCGTGTGCCGCGTTGCAATACGCGACCGGAACTTGCAAAACCCGCGAGACTTGCACGGGCAGCTCCTTGCATTGCTGGTCCTCGTGTTTCCCGTACCGGGTTGTGTTTTTTTCCGGGGTGCCCCATGCCGAGCAGATCAAGATCAAGTCGACTTTTCCTGCGTATCGCTGCCACACGTCAGTATATTGCATGTCCGCGCAGATGCCGAGCCCGATCTTGCCGAACTTGGATTCGATGATTGCCACATCGGTGCCCTTCTGCCAGTACTTGTTCTCCAGGGACGCCACGTGGTTCTTGTGATAGACTGCCTTGAGGCCGTCTGGCCCGATGAAAAACATGGCGTTGAAAAAACCTTCATTCGATTTTTCCCCAATGCCCCCGCTAATGTAAATATTCAACGCCGCGGCCAAGTTCACGAGCGTGGTGATCGTTTGGCCATCGAGCGGCTCTGATCGCGCGTAATTATCATCGAGCAAGGAATACCCGGGATTGAACACTTCCGGCAGGACGACGATGTCCGCGCCTCGCCTCGCCGCATCCTGGATCATGGCCGTGGCTTTTCGCAAGTTTTCAGCGTGGTCGAAGGGTATTGAGGCGAGCTGCAAGCACGCGATGGTCACTTGGCTCATTGGCATTCACACGCAAGTGAAGGAGTTATGTCGACTCCACTATAGGATTCCTTGTCGCTCGTCATTCAAAATATTTTTTATTGACAAAGCATTGGAAATACAAGTATATTCGATGGAAACGCATCCCCACGTCAAATCCTCATTTTTTTTGGCTGGGAGTATTGTAAGTCGGGGTCGCATAGCGGCAGTGCGTCGGACTGCAGATTCGATTTAAGTGGGTTCAACTCCCACCCCCGGCTCCATTTTTTTTGAATCTTTTTTAGAACTGGTCGTGTATATGGCCAACTCATACGTGAAGCAAGTCACAAGAAGATTCATATCCAGCTTCAAGGGATATTGACCTATGTCACCAACACCAGATGCAGCGGCTGCATTAGCTCTCTTGCGTGATGCGTCGCAATTCAAGTGGTATGTCATCCCGCTCTTGCTCATCGTCATCTACGTTTATGCCGTCGAAGCCGAGAAGAAAAACTGGCCAGGCATCATGGCTGGCCTCGCGTTCTGGGGGCTGGACATGTTCAACGAGATCTGGAATTCCCTCATCTTTCATTTCACGAACTACGCGCCTTTTTGGTCGGAAATCGGTCCTACAGCCTATCAACTCCTCATTGGACTCAACATCGAGACCACGTTCATGTTCGCCATCATGGGCATCGTGTCGACCAAGATGATTCCCAAGGACAAGGACGCCAAGCTGTTCGGTCGCGTTCCCAACCGGCTCGTCGTCGCGATCTTTATGGCGGTGCTGTGCGTCGTCGTCGAGATCTTCCTCCACTTTGCCAATGCTCTCACGTGGGATTACTGGTTCTGGAGCCTGCAGTGCCCGTGGCTGATCATCCTCGTCGGCTATTTCCCGTTCTGGTTCATCGCATTCAAGGTGTTCGATGCCCGGGATATGAAGACGCGGGTTAAATGGGTCGCACCGATTTTACTCGTCGATCTCGCGTGCATCGTCGTATTTATGGGCATCCTTGGCTGGATCTAGGTCGGGGACCATGCCAGAGTTGAAAAGTCCATGTAATTGGAACGTGCTGTTTCTCATCACGCACGACCAGGGCATCGCCGCGTCGTGCCTCGCGGGTGCGGGCCCCGAGGCGCACGCCGGCTTGCCAACGCCGAACTTCCAGCGGCTCGCCGATCACGGCGTGGTGCTGACGAGCCATTTCGGCACCGCGCCTATGTGCTCGCCGGCCCGGGGGTCCCTCATGACGGGTATGCACCCTCACGAGAACGGTATGGTCGGCTTGACGCATATGGGCTACGGGTATAATCCCGGGGTCAAGACCGTCGTTCACGCGTTCGCAGAAGCCGGGTACAAGACTATGCTCGTGGGATTGCACCATGAAAAGCACGCAGGCAAGGAGAACAAGGATCGCATCCCAAACCTCGGGTACCAGGAGAACCACGCGACCCTTGTCGTTCCTGTTTGCGGCAAGCTGGTCGATCCGGTCAATCATGCCCTCGGCGAGCTCGCTAAGGCGGGAAAGCCGTGGTGGCTGACCGTCGGATCCCGGGAAATCCACCGCCCGTGGACATACGACGCCGAAGGCCTGGAACCCGGCAACGTCTCGATCCCGGCATACCTGCCAGACACGCCGGCGGTACGCGACGAGATGGCAAAATTCACCCGGTGCGTGAAAGCATACGACCGCTTCCTGGGCAATGTCCTCGATCTCCTGGACAAGCACGGGCTCAGCGAAACGACAATCGTCGTCATGACCACGGACCACGGCGTGGCACTGCCGAATGCCAAGGGCTTGCTTTATGAGTTCGGTTGCCATACCATGATGATATTCAGCGGTCCTGAAGGGGTGATCGGGCGCGGGTCACGCGTGGACGGGTTGATCAGCTCGATCGACTTCGCGCCGACGATCTGCGAGCTTTGCGGGGTCAAGCCGCTCGGCAGCTTCAAGGGCAAGTCGTACGCGCGCCTCCTCTCTAGAAAAAATCCAGCGGAGCCATTCAGCGAGTACATCTTCACGGAGAACACGTTTGCCGACATCTACAATCCCATCCGGTCGGTGCGATCCCCAGGCTTCCGGTACATCCGGAACTACGTCGACTTCCCCGTGGCGGATGGCCCGCCCAACGACATCCAGCGCGGCGGCTCTTATCCCCCGTGGAGGGAGATGGCGCTCGAACTCTATGGTACCCAGCGGCCCCGGGAGGAACTGTATGACCTGGCAAAAGACCCGCTCCAGCGGCACAACATCGCGGTGAAGGATCCCGGGAATCCAGACCTGGTAAAATTGAGGGGGGTGCTCGATGCGTGGCTCGAAAAATCCGGAGACGCGATTCGGAATGGCCCATATCCCATCCCGGCGGCCGCTGTCATAGACAATGCCGACAATTTTCCCCACCTCAAGGGCCACAAGCGCGTCCTAAAGCCGGGTATGCTGGTATGGGTAAAGCGT
>JAUQYW010000322.1 GCA_030587525.1 Candidatus Sigynarchaeota archaeon
GGCCGGGTCGCCGCATAAAACCCGGGAATCTGGCCTGCACGGCTTCGTGTTATTCTCCCGTTCCTTCGATCCGATTGTCCCGATCAATCTTTCTTTATTCGTGCATTTGAACTATTTTGGGACATGTTGTCCAGTTAGGGCTCAAATTCCTTCGCGGCACACCCAGGATCGATACATTCTTTTTTGTCCACGATAACATGTGATAGAAGGCTTCGCGCATACCGAAAAAATCAAGAAGTTCGAATAAGTTTATCGTCAAAGGCTCATAACTATTCGTACGCACAACTAAAGTTTTTTATGAAAAGAGTTGCAATATTTTTATAACTGTAATTGCATTATCTATCAAGATAATTCGCTTCAACTGATGATAAAATATGGCAATGGATACGAAAAACTTTGACGAGATACTCAGCAAGATTATCAAGTCGGAGTCCGGTATCAAGAAGGTCATTCTCGTTGACAGGACTGGTCTTACTATTGCTCACGTATCAAAATTTTCGTATTATCCGGTAGACATCGACGGCATCGGCGCAATTGCATCGGCGATCTTCTGCGCAGCCGAAACCCAAGGCCAATCGCTGGAACTTGGCGAGCTCAGCATCGTCACCTCCGAATTTGACAAGGGCAAGATCTTCGCCGCATCATGTGGCCGCGGCGTGTTATGCCTGATCAGCGATTCCGAGATCAACATCGGCCTGGTCCGTTTGATCATGAAGCGCAGTGGCGAGCAATTAAAAGCGATCCTCGACGAATTCTTATCCGACGTACCTGAGGATTCCGGTTCGAACCTAGATCTCTCCGATCTCGACAAGATAGAGCAATAAGGTTGTTTTTGACCTATTTATTTTCTTATTCCTTTTTGATTTCCTATTAAGTTCATCCTTCTTAAAGAAAGAAGTAAAAAATCAGCTTTTTTTAGGATAATACGGATCGATCTTGTCACCTTTGCATCGCGGGCATCGCATCTCGCTTTTCTTGGTGGTGCCCGGCGATAAATCGAACGAGAAATTTGCCTCGCCGATCTCGAACACGTGGCCGCACGATGCACATTTCACTTTCCCGCGCATGATTCACACTATCACGATTTGTCATTGACCTGGGGAAGCGGTATCGTTTTAACTTTTTCGAACACGTCGTCCGGAATCGCCATGATCAATCCCTCCAGGTTTTCCAGCTTGGCTTTGATGGCATCGATTTTTTTCCCGACTTCTTTTTGCTGCGTGGCACCGCCCGATGCGTACATGCGACCAACATTGTCCTCCTTCCACTTGTCGAGCGTCCCGCCGAAGTCTGTTGGCCTGCGGGCATCTTCCATGGCGATGAATTTCCGCGGCAAGTACACGTCAATTTCCTCAAGTTTCAGCCCGACTTCGGCCAGGAGCATGAAGATTGCATCGAGGACCTTGAGATTTGCCGCGAGCCCCGTGATCCGTTCCCTGGCCGCGGCCACGGCGGGGGAATAATATGCGTCGCGGGAAAGTGGTGCGTATTTGAGCAACCTCATGGCTGGTTCGATGCAGCTGTCCGGAAGTGCCCCTGTTTTCAGTTTTTCTTCGAGAACTTTCGCATCAATGCTTGCGACATCTTTTTCACCGATGCAACCCACGAGTGATTTAATTTGCTGCGGGTCCGCGAATCGTTCAGACACGAGCATCGAGAGTCGGTCGATCTCCCGGTCAAGATTTCCAAGAAAATCGAGCTCAGCATGCTGGACCAGGCTTGTCATGCATAAGAACCCGCAGCCGGCGTTTCCTTTCAACGAGACCTCGTGTTCCCTCATGATCTGCAGGAGCGCGGCGATGATGCCGTTCTCGACGATGGCCTTTTCCTCGGTTGCTCGTCGAGTAAGCTTGGCCGTGATGCTCGTGACCATGGCGTATAATTTTTCCTTGACATTGAAATACTCGCGATTCATCTCGTCCAGGTCGGGAAATGGGGAGTCGGACGTGACGAGAATGCTATCGAGCTTGATCCCGGCCCGTTTGGCAAGGTTCAAGTCATCTTTTGAAACGATCAAGCCACTCGTGCCTGCTGCATGGATGCGCACGACAACGTCATTGAACGCCCTGATGGCGTTGATATCCACGTACTTTTCCAGTTTCTCCAGCGCATCGGCAAGCTCCTTGCATTCGGGTTCATTCTTGAACGTGGACATGACGTGGTTGAGCTTCTTTTTCCCCGTGGAAATTTCTGATGCGAGCCACTCCATCCGCTCCCGGAATTTTTCCTCGGGCATCTGTTCTTCCTTGGTGATCATGAACATCCAAGGCTTGTCATGGCGGGCCTGCAACGAGTCCTTCTCATGCTCGGCATCGGCAATCCGCCCGGCGACATCGTGCACGAGCCTCGTTACCTTCACGATGCGACGCGTGTGGAGCCTGGCTTGTTCTCCGGTTATCATGTCAAGGATACCTTCTATCTCGGCGGTAATTGAAAGAGATTTTGCAGCCTTGATTGCGTCGTGTTGTGCGCGCTTGTCTGCAGCTTTTGCAACGTCGAGGAGGGGGAGCGAGAGCTTGATCACCGCCATAAGCTTGTCGTATAATCCCTTGATCTTGACGGCCTTGTCTTGCAAACACGTTGCGTCGAGCATCTCGATCTCCTTGAGATACACGTGCGGGTCCTGGAAGTCGATGTCTTGCCCCGCTGGCTTTTCTGGATTCCCCGAACCAATCATAGGCATCGTTGCAATTGTTTTCACGGGCTCGCTTTGCATGGTAAATTCGAAGAAGAATTGCTTCAAAGGTTTCACAACAGGAAGGTCCTTGATCGTCCGGATGTTACTCTTCACCAGCAACCGGCAAAACTCAAGCAATCGCACCAGCTGTTGCATAGTGCGCTGGGGATTCTTGGCGAAGTCGCTCGTGATCTTAATCACTTGATCGACGATGAACGTTTCGATAACCGCATCGTTGAACGACGGTAATACTTCAATGAGCCCGTCGAAGACATTGTCGAATTCCTTACGTTGTTGCGTGGATTGGATCTTCACCGCGATGCTCGGTCGCAAGGTCTTAAGTCTCAAGGACATTTCTCTTTCCCTTCTTCGAGTTCACGGGGCTTACATTCACGAAGTTCATTGGCCCGCCCGCGTGAAATTCATTTTACATTCCTGGTAGACCGGATGGATAATGATGATAATTCGACGCGCGTCGTATTAAACCATGCTATTTACCATCGCAGCACTTCGATACGCAAATAGGGACGCGTTCCCTTCAAAGCCTTTTTAACTGGCACGTGAATCCAAGATCATAATGACTACGATTCTTGACCGGCTAGACGACTTGGATCCGGCGATAGAGGCTGCATTCTCGAAGAGCCCCATTCCTGGCCTTGCGATCGGAATCTTGTACGATGGCAAGCTTGTGCACGAAAAATATCTCGGCAACGCGAGCTTGAAAAATAAGGCACCGATCGATGCAACCACTATCTTTCGCCTGGCTTCCATATCCAAAACTTTCACGACTATAGGCATACTCCAACTATGGGAATCGGGAAAGCTCAAACTTGACGATCCCGTGAATGCTTTTTTGCCCAAAGGAAAGGTACTGGTGAAAAAGGGCTGGCCGGAAGTCACCTTCCTGCATTTACTCACCCACCAGGCCGGGATCGGGGAAGTGCTCCGCAAGCGCGATGCTTTCAAGCCCGGATTCGGCTTGCTGGTGAGCGGTCGCGATACCCCCATCCCGCGGTTGAGTACAATCCACGACAGTAACATGAAAACCGAAGTGCCGGCGGGTTCGAAATATTCGTATTCGAACATAGGGTTCTCGCTCCTCGGCTATATTATCGAACAACTCAGTGGCGAGCCATTCCGCGATTATATGATCAAGCACGTGCTGGACCCTGTGGGAATGACGACTTCCGATTTCATTCCGAGTGATCGTATAGGAACCAAGGAAGCTGCAGGATACAAGCAAGTGCGTGGCCGCCCCGTGCCCGCGAAATATTACCAGAACATCATCATGCCCGCGGGAAACTTGTACAGTAACATTTCAGATATGGCACGATACGTGTCGGTTTTGCTCGCCGGCGGTCGTTTGCCCGGGGGTGGATCGTTGTTGAAACCCGCGACCATCGAAATGGCGTGGACGCCCCGGTACTGGGCGCACGATCTCCTTATGCACGAGGCCAGCATCGGGTTGTGTTTTCACTTGTACCGCGTGAATGGCACTCGTGTCGTAGAGCATACGGGTGCGACGAGTGGTTTTACCAGTGCAATGTCACTGATCCCGTCAGAAAATGCAGCCGTGCTCGTCCTCAGCAACCATGACGAAATCTTCGCTACGCGGAGCACGTTGCAGATCAAGCACGCGATCCTGGAGCATTTGCTAGGGAAGTCGAGTCACGGGTCGTCATCATCGCTCACGGAACCGGCGATCGCGAAAAAAGCAGCAGGATATTATGGGCCATTACCAGGATTACTCACGAACATCCGCATCATCGCATATTATGGCGGTGATTTCAAGGTACAGAACCGCGACGGGCGTCTATTCTTGTCGACCTTCTACGGCGCGAAGCATCGCGGCGTCGAGATGATACCGGCCGAAACCCGCGGTGTGTACACGATCACGAGCACCAAGGTGGATGATGCAAAGCCCGAGCACGTGGCGTTCATCGAGGGCACGGATGGCAAAATCACGGGGCTGGCGCTGGATTTTTTCAAGTTGCGCAAGAATATATTCATCAATACTTTTCGATTCAAGGTTTACGCGATCATCACGTTGATTGCGCTGCTCGGAATGGTTGTATTTCTCCTTGCGGTCCTTCTTACTCTGAGTTAATTTTTATATGTTCCAAAGGGAATAATTAAACTACAAGCCGTAAATTGTCGTACCATACGAAGCGTATGAATCTCGCAAAATACTATCATCATCGAAACAATCTTCGTAGTATACATCGCGAATTCCACAATCACGTGAAAAATCGGGATTTTCAATGTGGGAATGCCAAAAATGTAAAACAAAATTCGACTCTGAAGACCTGGATAACTTGAAATGCCCGAAATGTGGTAACACGGAAGACTTCAAATTAGTATAAAGAAGAATTAATATATATTAGACGGGACGCTCGTCTTGTCCCGTTTTGTGCAAAGTCTCTACTTTTTTCTGGGTCTCGGCCAAGCGTGCACCTTTGATCGGGTACAAGAACAATCCAATGATACCTATTATGAGTATGATGGCTGGGTAGATGCCTATGAGAAATTGGATGCCCAGGATCGTGTTGACACCCGGGTTGATTGTATAATTTTCCCATGCTGAGCCCGTGAACACTATACCGATAACAAGGAAGTTGAGAACCCCTGACAAGCGGATGATGAAATTCACCACGCCGTAGTAAGCGCCCGACCGGCGTGTCCCGTGCATGATCTCGTCCTCGTCGATGATCTCCGCCATGCATTGGTCGTAAACGTAAATTGAACCACCAAGCCCGAAGCCAACAAACAGCATTGCTAGCAATGCGGAGATAAAATCGGTCATGAACATGAAGATGAGCAGCGCTATTGCCCATAATGCAAGAGCAACGAGTCCCATGAACCGCGTGCCTTTTCGCTGCCGTATCTTGGTCCATACCGGCATCGAGAAGGCAGCAACGACAAAACCAGCCGCAAGTATCAAGCCTATCGATAACGAATCTTCTTCCGTAACCTGGAGCACGTAAGTGGCGAAGAATGGCACGACCGTGGGTAATATGCCATTACATGTCCAGATCGAAATGGCCACGATCAGGTAGAGCATGAACGTCTTGTTCGTGAACGTGAATTTCATGGCTTCCTTGAAAGGTGGATTCTTTTCACCAGAAAACTTGAGTTCCGGGCGTTCTATCGCGCCGTATTTCAACACGATGGTGTAGGTGGCGATGATGATGCACGCGGCGATGATGCCCACGATCAAGAATTGCAGTGGCGTTTCAGGCAAGCCGTGCTGGTTGGTTATATCCGTGATGATGAACGTTGGCAAGACAAAGGCAAGGATCAAGGCGATGACCACGAAGACCCCCCGGATCTTGCCTGCCTCGCTGCGGTCCTTTGCCGTGATGAACATTTCGGAGAAAAGGGAATTATAATTCAAGTTAAAGGACGTGTATGCCGTGTCGAATGCAAACAGGATGATCAACAAGTAGATAAATTGCAATGCGACATCCGCGCCTAAAGGTGCTGTGAAAAGGAGAACCATCAAGATCGCCAAGGGGATCGTCGCCCCCAACATCCAGACAATTCTCCGGCCGCGCTTGTTTCTCGTTCGATCCGATAGGAATCCTATGAGCGGATCGTTAAGAGCATTCCAGATTGACCAGATTATGAATGCGAAGCTGATCAGCGTTACTGGAACATGCACCACGGAGAAATAGAACGTGAACAAGAGGAACGAGAATGTCTGGTATGCGACGTTATCGCCGATTTCTCCAAACGCAAACGCCAACCGCCGTCGAGGCGTGATAGACAAGTTGTTTTTTTCCATGATAGGGTCTGCCCTTCATTGAAGGAACCTAATATGAAAAGGCCGTATCGTGCCTAAATGTTTTTTCCAACGCCGAAATAGATGCACTATTTCTCGATGCGGTCCGCGAATCGAAACTTGAAATTGAACTCCGACTCCTCCACGGAGGCTTCGAGCTTGTACGGCAGGGACCGGATGATGTGGAGCATGGGTTTATTCTCCATCAAGATGGTTCCGAAGAAGCCCTCGATACCTTGTTCTTGAGCGATTCGGACCAAGTAATCGAGCATTATTTTCGTGAGCCCCTTGTTCCTGAAACTATCGTCGACCGTGAACGCGATCTCTGCCATGTTGATGTTCGGGTTGAGGAAATACCCACCGGTTGCAACAATTTTTTCCACCTCGGTCTCCTCGGTCACACCCACGAGGATGAACGTGGTCTTATAATCGATGTAGACCAAGGGCTTGACCTTATCCCGGCGAAAGGTTTTCATGGGACTGAAGAACCGGTAAAAACGGTCTTGATCGCTTAAGTTGTAATAAAGTTCTTGCATGCTGCGCTCGTCGGTGGGTTTGATCGGCCGGAAAAAGAGCTGCGAGTTATCTTTACACAAGAAATATCGTTCGTATTTTTCTGGATATGGGATGACGCGCCCGTCCTTTCCCACGGCAAGTTCTTGATCCTTGAACACGTAATTGATCTTTTTTGCTTCTTCGAGCAGCATCTCGCGAAAATCGGGGTGAGCGATGCCTATCATGTTCATAACGCGTTCCCGGATACTTTTTCCATGGAGATAGGCAATACCCCACTCGGTCACCACGTAATGCACATCGCCACGAGTGACGGTCACGCCAGCGAAGGGAGCTAGCGAGGGGACGATGCGGGACTTTACTTCCCCGGTCGGCGTTGTGTATGTGCTTGGCAGGGCGATGATGGGCTTTCCACCATCGGACTTCGCTGCGCCCCGCATGAAATCCATCTGACCTCCGATCCCGCTATAGATCATGCTCCCAATGCTGTCCGCGTTTATTTGCCCCGTGAAATCAACGGAAAGTGCCGCGTTGATGGCGATTTGCTTTCGGTTGCGAGCGATCGTGAACGGGTCATTGACATAATCGACCGGATAGAAGTTCACGAACGGATTGTCGTGGATGAAATCATAGAGCTTTTTCGAGCCCATGGTGAAGCTGCACACGATCTTGTTAGGGTGCAGCGTTTTTTTCTCGCAAGTGATGACCCCTTTCTCGACCAGGTCTACCACGCCGTCGGCGAAGACTTCCGTGTGGATGCCCAGGTGCTTCTTTTCACCGAGGTATTGCAGTACCGCGTTCGGGATCGTTCCGATGCCCATCTGGAGCGTGGACTCATCCTCCACGAGCATACTGATGTGCTTGGCGATTTCCTTTGCAACATCATCCGGTGCATCATACTGGAAATCGAGCAAATCGTTTGCATCGTTGTAAACGAAATAATCGATCTTGTCGATGCTGATGAACGAGTCGCCATGGGTGCGAGGAACGAACGGGTTGATTTCCGCGATCACGACATCCGCGCATTCAGCGATCGGCTTGACGATGTCCACGTTTGCCCCGAACGAGCAATTTCCGTGGATGTCGGGCGGCGACACGAGGATGATCGCCGTGTCGATGATAACACGCCGTCGCCTGAAAAGGGACGGCATATCCGAGAGGTAGACGGGCGTGTAATCGGCCATACCTTTCTTGACTGCTTCGCGTAACGAATCGGCCCCGATGAAAAACGCGTTGTGGCGAAACACGTCTTGTGCTCCTCCCGACTCTTCAAAATATTGCTTGTCGTGCAAGCACAAGAATTGGATGATTTTGACGTCGATCATTGCCTTGGCGTATTCGACCATAGCTTTCACGATAGCTTGGGGCTCCGAAACGCCGGAATCGATGTAAATCTGTTGGCCTGGCTGTATCAGGCGCAACGCAACATCCTCGGCTTTGATCTCCTTTTTACGGTACACTTCGCGCCATTTTGAATTCATCGCGCCGAATGATCTCCCGACGTTGCTCATGATCTCGCCTTTATACAGCCGTGCACCATGGCCGAGAAGCTTTCACGATTTATGTTGTCCTTGGATATTAAAAATATGCGACTCGCTAGCTTTATATGCACCCGACCTAAAAAATGCCCGAATCGATACCTTCAAGTATTTTGAATCGATTGAGTTCCTTAGGAAAGTGAATCTACTGCGTGCTTGCCATGGATACAGAGAAGGATGGCGAGGGAAAAATCGGCCCCATCGAGAAAATCCTCGAAATTATCGGCATTAACGAGCCGAAAAAACAGATCGAGAAGTTATTCCAAGACATAAAAGTCAAGTCGGGGGACCTCAACCAGGG
>JAUQYW010000346.1 GCA_030587525.1 Candidatus Sigynarchaeota archaeon
TTCGGTCTTGAAGTGATATTTGCTCGAAAATCCCGCAGATTTCACGCCTCCGTAATCATCGCGGCATTTTTTCAAGATTTCCGCAACAGTTTTGTTCGCGATGTGCTGCGGGTTGTTGAGCACGTTTAAGATTTCGCTCTTCGACGCCTCCGGTTTTAGCCCGAGCTTGAACAGCGGGATGCGGTACTCTGTGGTCTTCCACGATTCTTGCACCTTCGTTTTCCCGTCAGAAAACGATGTGGATTCCTTTTTCGAGTGCGTGCGAACCTCGACGATGCCCTCATTGTCCGTTTTTTCTTTTTGCTCGACGATTTCCTTTTTCTTCTTTTGCTGGATCGTGATCACGACGTAAACGACCGAGGGAGCGCTTTTCTTGTCCTTGTCTTTTCCGGGCATCCTTATAACCCATCCAATTATCGAGAGAGAGAAAGAGAAGCATCAACAATTGAGGGGATCGATTCAATAACCGAGTTCAGACTTGAGCTGGCGATACGCTTGCGCGATCTGGGCGAGTTGTGGGCTGTTGTTGGAAATATGGTATTGCAAATGCGCTGAAAGTCCACCTGCTTGGTCTTGAACCCACGCGAGCAAATATTGTGTATCTTGTGCTTCGGCCATGAAGGATTCCTTTTTGCGAGTTCTTGTAACTAATTTGTCTTGGAATATTAATATCTTTTTACTTTTCGATTGCTGGGTTTCTGCACGTCACCTAAAGACCGATCCATCTTGACGATTCCCATTTTCACGCAGTTATTCAAGATAAGGGAGAGAGACTCGACACCACCTCAAGGCATCGTGAAAAAAAAGGATAATGGTGCATTTTAAAGCATGCAGCACTCGTGCACGGCCTTGATTGCTTGGTTCTCGAATTTGTCCTCGATCACGATCGAGATGTTCAACCCATCTGCACTCTGGGCGACTGCGAGCGACTTTATTCCTTGATCGTCCAGGTGCTCGAACACCTTGTCCTTCACGCCGACCTCGTCGATCTGGCCGATGACCCCGAGCACGACCACCTTGTCGTTGATCAAGAACTCGAAGAATTCCTTGAACATGTTCGAGCTCCTCAGCAAGTTGTATGCCTTCTGGCCATCCGCCTTGGACACGCAGAACGTCGTGTTGACTTCCGAGCTCGATTGGGAGACGAGGCTCACGTTGATGTTGTTCTCGCCAAGCACCGTGAAAATCTTCGCCAGTACACCGGGAATGGCGACCAGCGCGCTCGACCTCGCCGTGATCATGGCGACGTCCTTCATCACACTGACACCCTTGATGAGGATGGACTCGTCGCCTTTTTCATCGATCAACGTGAACTTGGTACCGAGTGGCTTGTCGAAGTTGCGGATCTCCAGCGGGATCTTGTACTTTTCCAGCGGGACGACGCATTTGGGGTGCAGGACCTTGGCTCCGAAATACGCGATTTCCTTTGCTTCCGAGAACGAGATGTGTTCCAGCAGCTTCGGCTTGTCGACTTGATCGGGCGACGCTGACAGTATCCCGTCGACATTCTTCCACAAGATGACCTTCACGGAGGCACCGGGATATGCTTCTGCCAAGCAAAACGCGATGATGCTCGCCGAGTAGTCCGAACCGCCACGCCCGAGCGTCGTCGTGTACCCGCTCTTGTTCAGGCCGATGAAGCCGGTGATGCAGGGGATGGACCCGCGGGTCATGACCTGGACCACGAGCCGCTTCACCTTTCGCGATGTGAAATCCATGAGGGGCAGCGCGTTGCCGAACCGGTCATCGGTCACGATGAGCTGGTCGGCGGGCATGTAGGTGGCGTCCAGGCCCCGCGACGACAAAAACTCGTTGAGCACGAACGTGGACAGTTTTTCCCCGAACGAGACCACGGAATCGAGCCGGAACGTTTCCATGCCGTAATCCGAGATGTCTTCGAGGATATCTTCCAGCTGGTGCAAGCACGTGTTGATGAAGTCAGCAACGTTCTCGAAATTATCCATTTTTTCGTGAAACAACTTGGAATTTATATCCTCGTGCATCTTGCGAAGATCCTTGATCTTTTCCTTGTAGGCATCTTTCTTTTCACCTGCCAACTTGGCAAGCTCGATGAGCTTGTCCGTGACACCTTGAAACGCGGATACCACGAAGATATTCCTGTTATTCTTGTATGCCGCCAAAATATTCATCAACTGATTCAAGGAATCAGCAGATTGCAGACAAGAGCCACCGACCTTGTGGATCA
>JAUQYW010000771.1 GCA_030587525.1 Candidatus Sigynarchaeota archaeon
AAATAATCTGCGGAATGCCATCCACATCTCGATCGAACGCAACTTTAATTTCGACACCATCACACCCGAGAAAAGCAGCTTTGTCGATCGCCTCTGAAAGTTCGCTTGCTTTGCTTCTCAGCAATTCGTGGCCGTCAAGTATCAAGCACCATGCGTTGGGATCGCATGCATCGAGAACTTGGTTTCGTGCTTTACTGAAACCCCAATCTGGATCTCCATCCACGCTGCACTTTGCAGCAAGCTCTTCGGTCAAGCGAGTATCGATCATTCTGCACGCAAATCGCTTCACAATCTCGCGCGTGCCATCATCCGATGCCGCATCGATTCCAATCACGATCTGATCAACGATCGGAAGCACCGCCAAGATCGTGCGCTCTATCGTGCGCGCTTCATTCTTGACGATCATCGCCAACGCTATTTTCTGCTCTGCCATGTTACCCCTTGAAATGCCGAGCGAGCAGCCCGGGCAGAAGAAAACGCCATACCGGACCCGGATCGAACCGGCGTGGCGGTGGATCGAAATCGCTGTGGCCCCACTCGAAAGCCTCGATCGGCCATTCTGGATGCCAGCAGCGCAGCGCACCGATCAATTTATCAGCAGCATGCAACTGAGGATCAGTGAATTCGGTTCCATCTTTGCTTTCTAGCTCGATTCCGATCAGCCATCGATTTATCCCTCCCTTGGCCCACGCTGGCGTCTTCGGAGAGCGACGCCTCACATGCCACGATCCCTTAATCAGCGGCACAGATTGCACAATCGGACCCTCTTGCGACAACCAGAGATGCCAAGAGCGCTGATCGAGCGGATTCAAATCTCGAATACGTCGCACCGCTTCGATATCGTGCGGCGTTGCACCAGCTGTATAATGCCAGCAGATACCAACAGGCGCACCCGCAGCGAGAGAGAACTTTCTCCACGATGGAACTTGAGCGATCGTCGGATCATTGTTCTCGATTGCAATCAATAACCCATCAGTATCGACAAGCATTTGTTACCTCGAACAAGCGCGCGCATATTCGCACGAATCTGCCACCACTACGCATCCGAAATAATCCCTATATTCGGAAAGCTCTGCCAAGTTCTTACAGATATCCTCGCAGCTCGCTCCAGCCGCAGTAGGCCGAGATTCATCGCAGCCAAGCTTGGCATAGGTAGAGCACACGTCCGCGCAAGTAGGCCGTGCTGGCGGTGTGGTAATGCTGCCGCATGCTTGCATGCTGCAAACCAATACGAATAAACCAATAAATCGCATTTCGCCTCTCAATCTGGAATCTTCGGAGCTCTGCGAATAACAAGCAAGTCTTTAGTTTCGCTCCATGCGATGTAATCAGCTGAAAGCCACGCCTTGCCGTGATCACCCCAGCTACTTCCCCAGCTATTCAGATCAAGAAAGCGATCTCCATCGTAGCCTATAAGCACAGTGAAATGGCCACTGCGCCTTAACTCATCTCGACTTGGAGGCAATAGCGGCGGATCACCTGCTTTCCATGCATCGAATGCAGATCCGACCGTCGTTCCGATGCCAACTGCATAACCAGCATCGAGTGCCAGCTTGCATTCTTCTACCCTGCGCGCGCCGCTCGACAAAATAAAATAATACTCGAATGCGCGATGATCATACGAGAGCCGAAATGCTTCCATTCCGGGAAATACATCGAATTTATCGATGAAA
>JAUQYW010000419.1 GCA_030587525.1 Candidatus Sigynarchaeota archaeon
AGATCGGCGGGGAAACGGACAGCCCACGGGACGGCGCCGGCGGTTTCCTGATCGATCCCCAGCGTGAGTTCGGGGCAATGATGATCAAGCAAATGGCCATCGCAACGTCATGGGATGTCGATGGTTTTAACATATGGACATACCGGGACTTTGAACCGCCCGGAGTGTATAGTGAATTCTCGCATTGCGGCATCGTGTATTACAATGCGTCGTGGAAAGGCGTGACATATGCATGTAACTGGTCGAATAATTTCCTCGGTAACGGGTACATGAAATTGATGCCTGTCTCGTTCCCCCAGCCGATCACCGGCATCGTGGCCAAGGATTCACGGCTCGTGGATGGAAAGGACCGGTGGGTCATCGTCGCGTGGAACCCGCAGCACCAGGCCTACATAGATGCACGGGTGGAGCTTGGCACTGCCGTGCGAGGCGGGAGGATCTACGATTATGCTTCTGACACGTCGACGCCACTCGCCCTTGCCAACGAGACCGGCGTGGACATCCAGGTCGGGTACGAGCCCGTGTTGCTCGTGATCGATTGCGACACGGGGAGCAGTTGCACCCTCCTTGCCCTGAGTGATCCTGCCGGAACGTTTTTCATCGTGTTGCTCTGCGCTGCCATCGCCCTGGTCGTTGGTAACGTGATCCGCCCGGCAATCCGGGGGAAATTGAAAAGAAAAGGTGATGCTGATGGCACTCAAGCGTGACACCATAGATATTACGATTCGCAGCGGGACGTTGATTGCGTGCGTGTCCATCATCGTGGCCCAATCTCTCACCATCCAGCGATCCTTGTCATCGATGACCACCCTTGATTGGATTGGCATGGCAATCTTCGGCATCGCTCTGCCCATCACGGGCTCAATCGTGCTCGCGAGATGGCCCGCGACGCGGTTCGTCGTCTCGGCGCGACCGTGGCTGCTGGCAACTTGCGCCTTGCTCCAAGCCATCATCGTCGTGTTCTGGCCGGCATACATCATGCCCGGGGCCCTGGTATTCATGATAGGCGGCAATCTCGTCATTTTATCGGGCGGAACGCTGCAATTCGCCATCATCGGCTTTGCCCTGGTGCTAGCAGTCCACACGGTGGTGGTGACCACTCCTTCCTATCGACCCGGCATGGAAACGCGCCAAAGCATGATCGGGATTGGCGTTGGTGGTGGCTTGCTCGTCGCTGGCCTTAGCATGGGCCTCGCCGCGTATAACGGCTGGACCATGTACTTGCTACCATCGTTGTTGATCATGCTGTTATTCGGGAGCGTCGATCTTATTTTCGGGTTCCGGGATCGAGATGGCCACGTTGCATCAAAATCTCCGTCCGTGGTTAACCAGCAAGCAACGTCTGAAAGCAGTGATCCGATGCCACGATCGTCGAAGCTTGGCAACGTCGTATCGTGGGCTGCCACGATCTTCGTGGCTTTGCCTTTTTTGCTCTTGGCAATGAACTTCCAACGACCACGCTATGCCATTGGCTTCTTCTTGCCCCTGGTCACCGTTGGCGCGGCTGCTATCGTCGTGGGTATCGCGTGGAATGGCATCGCCTTTATTCGCAAGAGACAAGGGAATGGCCATCTCTCGGACAGCGCCACCACGGCCGTGATGCTGGGCTCGTTAATCGTCGCGGGATGCCTGGACATCGTTCCTCTTATTGCGATCGCTTCCTTGCAGCCTGAGATTGCCGCAACATTTTTCAAATCGATGATGTATATGGAAATCATCACCGGCGCTTTCGTTGCAGGGTTCATGGCATTGATCCCCGCGCTCGCGCAGTACTCCACGACGCTGGAGAAAGATGGCCTCCAGGGCAAGAAAAACGCAAATATCTTGCTAGGCGGCGTCGTGTTAGCCTTGATCGTCGTCGTCTTGTTGTTTGAAGGAACGTCCATGATTTTCAGCTGGAATTTCGGTGAATCCGAGACGATCATCGTGACCGCGGCGATGGAGGGGTTGGGCTGGTTCTTTGTTGCGGCTGCTTGCATTCTTCTGGGTGGAATAATAGAAAAACACCAAAAAAACACACAAAAACACAAAAATTTTGATAAATGAAAATTAATAAAAAAGTAGACATTGGATGTTATTACTAGGACAGCAGTATCATCCAACCCGGCACGATTCCAAATGGACAGCCAGTACGTGGAAAAGAACTTCGACAAGGACCTTCGCGCGTTGTTCAAGAAGGATGTTCGTATCGACAACAAGAGTTTGCATAAGATCCTCGACCTCCCCGTTCTCAAATTGCAAGGCATCGACGCTGTATCGAGCGATAAATTGGGGGATGCTGGCATTAAGACCATCTATGATCTAAGCCAAACCATCGTCGGCGAGAAAAAAATCGCGATGGATTCGACCATCCTGAAGAAATGGGTCCGCAAGGCAAAGATCATCGTGAATTACGTGCAGAACCCGCTCACGAAGAAGAAACTGTTGCTAGCCGGGCTGGACTTCGCGGGTAAAACGAGCCTGCTTTCCGTTCTAAAGAAGGATTACTCCATCATCCAAGATCTTATGCCAACCAAGGGCGCCCAGCGGGACGGGGTCGAGTTTTTCGGCATCCCGATCATCACGTGGGACCTTGGTGGCCAAGCATTGTACCGGAACGAGTATCTCGATAGTTCAAAATCAAAATTATTTTTCTCCGATACCGACGTGCTGTTCTACGTCATCGACGTGCAAGACGACAAGCGGTACGGCGAGGCCGTCGATTATTATTCGAAGATGCTGGCGGCTTACAAAAGCCTCGGCGAAAAACCGACGCTCATCGTGCTGTTCCACAAGCTCGACCCGGTCCTCAAGGAACAAGAGGCAGTTATGGAACGCATCGCGAAATTGCAGGTGGACATTGCTAACGTGTCAACCGAGTTCGACTTCTCGCCCATCTTCGCGAGCACGTCGATTTACGAGAAAAACTCGGTCTTCGTGGCATTCTCGCTGGGCATCCGCAACATATCGCAAACCGCCGAGCTCGTCGCTTCGCTACTCGAGGAATACTGCGTCAAGAGCAACGGCAAGGCCGCGGTCCTTCTTTCATCGGAAGGCGAGGTGTTCGCGCAGACAGGCGTCACGAAAGAGTACATCGAGCTCGTCACGCAGAATGGCCTCCTCATCGACACGATCGTCAAGTTCAACCTCAGCAAGGGCTTCGTGCTGGAGAAGAACCCTGTAGTCAAATTTAGCGACAACGAAATGTACCTCATCGGGCACCATATAACGTCTGGAATGAACCGCACCGTCTACTTATGGCTCCTTTTGCAGAACCTCATCGATTTCACGAGCACGATTTCGTTCTTCAAGAACGAGGTCGAGCCGCTGCTCAGCTTGTTCATCGTGTAAGAGGAACGGCCTTTTTCTTGCTCATTTTTCGCCTGTGCCGCGGGAGCTAGCACTCGCTCTCGATGGCAAGCCCTTCACAAACAGCAGGCTCGATAGCATTAGTAGCGGAGCGATCACGAAAGCGATGGCGTAAACTGCGGTCGGGGCAATTCCAGCATCGAGGAGCTCCCCCGTGAGCACTGCAAACAAGGCAAGGCCGATGTTTGACCCTGCATTCATGAAGCTCGTGAATATCGAGAAATGCGTGGAGGTCGATGCCGGGTTCTCTTGCGTGATGCCCGCGACGAAGGTCATGGTCAAAGTGCTCGCGCCGCCCAACGCGGTGCCGACCAGGAACGCCGCGATCATGGCGGAAATGAAGTCCACCACGATGACGGAGGTAAGGGGGATAAATATCAGCGTGAGGATGACCACGAGACCGAAAAGCTTCTTGCGATTATGCTTGTCCGCGAGCTTCCCCAGCAGCGCCGATGCCAGGACGATACCCCCGGAGGCGCTGAGCTGGAACGCGAGCACGTACCACGTGAGATTCTCGTCGAACAGTAAACTCAAGCCCATGGACCCCGAGCTGAGGATACCGATCTTGATGAGCAAAAACAAGGCGAGCATGATGCTGACGGCATTTTCCGGGAGATGCGTAGCGAGCGAGAAGAAGTACCCGTTCCAGTTTCGCTTTCCTTTCAAAAGACGCTTGAACGCCGTCATGTCGAGCTTTTTCGTCACCGTGGCCGGCTCCTTGAGAATCCAAACCACGATGCCGCACGCGATCGACAGCAAACCGAAAATGATGAAGACGGGCGTCCCGTCGCCGATGGCCACGTAAATGAAAATTCCCAAGGTTCCTCCGAGTATTCCTCCGATAGAATACATCGCCCATGTGGCCCCCTCGACCCGGCCGAGCTTCTCGGCAGGGGTCACGTCCATGATGAGCCCGTCGAGAGCCGTGTCGGAAAAAGCGGCGCCCGTGTTGATGAGGATGCCGAGCAAGATCAAGATGCCTATGCTGAGAAATTGCACGACCGGCAGCACCGCGATGAGGGCAAGCCAGGAAACCCCGCATATGATGATAAATATCGAAATGTACGGGCGCCGGCGGCCTAAGTGCCCGATCGGGAAGCGATCCGAGATAACACCCCAGATGATCTTGATCGTGAACGGGATCGCGGTGAAGGTTGCGAGCGTGAGTATGAACGGCTCGTTGACACCCGGCAGTCCTGATTTAATGAGAAAGACCGGCACGAATATGCTGAATAGGCCGTTGTTGCTTCCCTCGACGATGTAATAAAACAAGAATGTGGCGAAATAGCGGCGATTGAAGGTTAAAGGTGATTCTTTGTTATTGTCTTTCCCAGCAAGTTCCGTAGCTTTCATTCTAGTCATGGTATCCATTGCGGTTTTCTCCAGTATGTTGTCGGGCTTGTCATCCCCGCCCGGGATCATTGATTTCATGGTTATTGGTCTGTAAGTTGCAGCGCGGGTTCTTGAACGCTGCCATGGTCGCCTTTTCGATCATGAAAACGAGCCTGGCGACGACCGTCCACGCGTCGAGCGGTATCGGCGCGATCGAGTGCACGTGATCTTTAGGTACCCGGGAAAGCCACTTGCCGGAAAAATGGCCCGCTTGAAATCCGCCTATCAGCAGCACGATGTTGTTTTTTTCGCTCATGGCCTCCTCCCCGATGCCTGGGAGATACTGGTCAAACGATCCCTGGGTTCCCGTAGTCGAAAATACGTGGACCTGGACCGGATCGAGGTTGTCGAGGAATTTCTCTAACGCGATATCCTCGGTCGTGAAGAATCCCGGTGCCTCGGCGTCCGGTACCTTGCTCGTGCCGAGCACGGTGGCCATGAGGCCCTCGAAGCGGTTGAGGGATCGCGGGATCCTGGTCTTCGGATCGACTATGATGATCCTTTCCGAGGGATACTTTATATGGATGGCCACGCGCAGCGCGCCAAACAAGGTATTGAGCGGGGTGTTCATCGCGCTAAGCATGCAGAAATGGACGATGTCCGGCCTACCCCGCTGCTCGGCATTCTCGAGGGTCGCCATAGCCGAGTGATGGTAGTTTGTATCGAGCAATAACTTGGTAATTATCGTGTTTTTGCGGTGTATATCCGATACCACACTCGGGTGGTTCTTGATCGTTTCTGGCACGAGTTCCAAGGCGGATTCAGCGAGCACGAGCCAGATCATTGCCTTATCACCTTCCCGGTGTCAGCGGGCTGCCGGTGGTAATGGTATCGTTTCACGTTTCCGCAATGTAAGCATGTGACGACCACGTGCGCGTTTTTCCCGGTTCCTTGCAAGCGCGTCCGTGCCGTCGTGCCGGCGACCAGGAACGCGTTGCAACGCTTGCAGACCATGCACGTGCGCTCGCGATCCAGCGGCGTTCGCATTTTCATGGCGAGTTTCCTCGCGACGTGCACGTAGCGCCGGGCGAAAACTTGACCCGCGTCGTCTGGCTTTGCCAGAGCCGCCTTCGCTGCTTTGAACAAGATCGCGATGCGTTCTTTGGCAATGTCGTTGGCCAAGAGCTTGTTCTTGAGGTATTTTTTCGCCATGAGCATCGGGCCTAGCTGGGGCGGGAAAAGCATACGAGTATGGATTTATTTCGAAATCACGAAGGTGTTGCCACGCACGCCGACGACACGTGCACCGAGTGCTTTTACCACGTCATCCGCGTAATCATGGGCATTTTTTTCGTCGGTGATGGCTGCCTTGAGCACCTTGATCTTGAGAGGCGATTTAGCCTTTAATTGTTCCTTAATATATGCGAGCACACCATCCGTGAGGCCATACTTTCCTATCTGGAGGTCTGCTTTGTCGTGAAATGTATCTTTCATCTTGCCTTTCAACAATGGTCACCACGTGTCAAGGATTAAACGCGGCCGCTCGTTCATATAATTGTTGATAATCTGCGCCCCGGCGAAATTTCGGCGAGATAGTCCCGGCCAAGCCGCAATTTAAGCCACGAGATCATTGTTTTGCAGCTTAAATTTCCCGATTTCTAACAAGCTTCCATGATGCGGGTTCTCTCTAGAATCGAAAAAAAGACCGCGATTATCGTGTGATGGTAATCATCAACATTGCCCATGGCGAGAGATTTACTAGGGATTTTTTTTTGTGACTCTGGATACGAACATTTTTTTATAGGGTTTAATTTTAGACCACATCTTACAAGTTATTGGATAAAGGTAACAATTGATGAGCCAAAGCCAACAAAAACCCGTTCCACCGGTAAGCAACGTTTTTGCCGTTGACCCGACCGCGTTCATCAAGAAGACGGCCAACCAGCTCAAGACATTCCCTGAGATCAACCCGCCACGCGAGGTGAAGCTCGGGCTATGGAAAACGTCATGCGCAAGGGAGTTGCCTCCGGAAAACTCAGAGGAATTCTGGTACATCCGATCGGCATCGCTGCTGCGAAAGCTTGCCTTGAAGAAACGCATTGGCGTGAGCCGGCTCAGGAAGCTGTATGGTTGCCACCAGCGCAATGGCGTGAAGCCACCACACTACAGGAAGTGTGCCGGGAAGATCATTCGCCGCTGCTTGCAGCAGCTCGAAAAGGCAGGCCTTGTCCAGATCGAGAAGGCTGCGGGTCGCAAGCTTACCTCCGCGGGTCAATCATTGATTGATAAGATCGCACATGATATTGTGCGGGAAACAGCAGCATCCAAGTAAAAAACCAAATTCACGCCCCCCCGTGGTGTGCTGGACTATGAGCGATGACAACGAGCTTGAAGAGATCCGACGTCGCAAGATGCAAGAGCTCCAGAAACAAGCCATTGACCAGCAGAAACAGAAAGAAGCTGATGATCGGTTCCAGGAGCAAAAAGATACGATCATGCGCAAGATCCTGGCGCCCGAGGCTCGCCAGCGCCTCACGAACTTGAAGATGGTCCGGCCTGAACTCGTGGAGGCGATCGAGGCCCAGCTCATCAATCTCGTGCAAGCGGGCCAGCTATCCCGCCTGGGAATACAATTACCGATGTCCGATGAACAGTTCAAAAATTTACTCGCACAGCTAATGGGCAAGGAAAAAAAGCAAGAATTCAAGATAAAGAAGATTTAACCATAGAGTTGAAAGAAATGGGATACCATCACAGGCCATATGGCAAGAAACTTCGCATGGCAAAGAGATTGAAGGAAAATCGCCCGATCCCGACGTGGGTCATGATCAAGACGGGCCGAAAAGTTCGATCTTCCCCCAAGCAACGCCGGTGGCGCCAAACCAAGATGCACGTGTAATGGTGAAGTGTAATGGGTAAGAAAGCATTAAAAAAGGCTACCGATGAAGTAGACGAGGAAGAATCCGAAGCCGAGGAAAAGGCCGAGGAAAAGGCCGAGGCGGAAGCGAAACCCAAGGTAAAGGGAAAGGGCAAAGCCAAGGTGGCAGCCGCGGATGAAACCCTCGAAGAAGCGAGCGAGGCTAAAGCGTCCGGGGCCGAGAAAAAGCCCGTCGCGGACGAGGCAGAGAAGGAAATTTTCGAGGAAAAGTCCGAGGTCGCACAGCAATTCGAAGCCGCCGAGGGTGCCAAGGAAGAAGAGATCACCGAGGAGCGCACCTATGTTGTTCCATTGTCACGCGCGCGCTTTGCCCCGCCGGTATTGCGAGCCAAGCGAGCCATCAAGATGTTGAGGGTCTTTTTCACGCGTCACATGAAGGCGCAAGAAGTTGTGGTCCTGCCAGAAGTCAACGATATCATCTGGGAAAAGGGGATTTCGCAGCCACCCCGAAAATTGAAAATCCGTGCCACGAAGTCGATCGAAGGGACCGTGACGCTATATCTTGCCGAATGAAACCCACGATTTTTGCATCTTCTGGTTTTTGCGGTTATTTTTTTTCCCATCCTACCTTGAAAACAAGAAACTGAGAATGAGACCACCATGCTCGAGCGATTAGATGCTTTTGGTATGAGCAGCACCGTCGGCATTTCGTTGTTTGCCACGGACAAGTATTGCCTGATCCCAGGCGATACCAAGCCAAAAGTGCGAGAGCTGTTGACGGAAGTATTGCAAGTCCCGTGCATCGACCTCGACGTTTCCTTCAAGCGGTTGATCGGTGTGATGATGGTGGGCAATTCCCGGGGATTGTTGCTGCCTAACCACGTAAGCCCGCAAGATGAGGAGCGCATCTTGAAAGCAGTCGAGCGGATTCCTGGTTTGAAAGTAGTGACGCTGGAACAGACCAAGTTGAACGCGCTCGGCAATTTGATCGCAGTGAATGACACCGGCGCCGTCGTGAGTAGCAAACTTTCCCCCGAGAGCATCGATGTTGTCGAGAGCGTGCTCGGGGTCAAGACAATGCAGGCAAAGATCAATAATTCGGCCCTTGTCGGCACGAAAATCGTCGTAAATTCCAAGGGTTGCGTCGTGAGCCCCCTAGCGACCAATGAAGAGGCGGAATCATTCAAGAACTGTTTCCGGGTGGAGCAAGTCGATTTCACGACCGTATGCCTCGGCATGGAGTCTATCAGGGTTGGCATGGTTGCCAATTCTTTCGGCGCGATCGTCGGCAATTCGACTTCGGGTCCAGAAATGGCGCGTATTTCCGACGTCTTACAAGTCTGATTCTCATCTCGCTTCCGAAATTTTATGGACTTCTAATTTTACTATGGATGAGCCATATCCATTTATCAGTTGCGTGCTGACAATGACTGTTTTCACAAGGTTGATCATCGACGGGGAAAATGGCCAGGTGATGAATTTTCTAGGAGTCTCGGAATTTTTTTATTCTTGGCGAGATTTAATCTCTTATTCTTAGTATTCATTCAGCATGAGCGTGTGAAAATATGGTAGATGTTATTGTCCACACCTATCGCATCAACGGGTATTACAAGACGCGATATGGTGTCAATAGATGCTACTTTGAAAAGGAAATCCGGGGCATCAATGTCGAGGACGTGAAAAAGACGTTAAAAATCTTGATCGGAGCCCGGAAGGTCGATCCCCATCGCATCATTTTTGAAAAAATCGAGGAAATCACGAACCCCGAGGATATCAAGGACCGTGTCGTGCGGACGTTCGCGACAGAAAAGATCCGCTTTTAAAAATAATGAAGTTGCTATTGGAGTGATGAGCCATGGAACGCCAACAAGATGAGACGCAACAAATGGCCTATTTTATGCAATATGCCGAGGAGCAACTCAAGGAGCTCGAAATGCAGCACCAGGTCATCGAACAAGGCATCCAGGACATCACCGGGACCATGATCACCATTGAAAACCTCGATAAGGAACAAGCTGATAAATCAGGTACAATGAACGTGATTCTACCGGTCGGCGCAGCCGGGGGTTTCATCCGCACGACGATACAAAAGCCGAAGATGTATATTGTGTCCATCGGTGCCCGCTATTTTATGGAAGCGGATTATTCCGCAAGCGCCAAGATCCTCCAATCGCAGAAGGATAAGATGACCTCCACGATAGGCATCATCGAGCAGCGTATGAAGCAATTGACGGAACAAGCCGAAAAAATCCGCCCGGTCCTCGAACAGCGGCTTCAAGCCATGAAATCCGGTGGCGAAGGTGCAGGAGAAACCACGAAAGCTCAAAACAAAGAGGAAGAAGAAGATAAGGAGAGCTAACTACGTTTTTTTCCTTTCCCTGCTGAACTTTAGTTCACGCCTTTATCACGTTACTTAATATCCCCGGTCATGGAGGCTCCCCGACGTGTTCAACAAAATCAAATCTGGTTTCCAAGCCTTCATCAACAACGTGAAAACCCGGGAGCTAACGGAGAAAAACATCAAGGATTCCCTCGAAGAGCTCAAGCTGGCACTCATCAAGAACGACGTGGCTTATTCTGTCGCGCAGAAGATCGCGGATACGGTCAAGGAAAAGATTATGGGGACCCGAATCGAACGGTCGGGCAAGATCGACGCGTTTTTGAAAGAGGTCATCGTATCGACAGTCCGGGATATCCTGGCCGTTAGCAAGCCCATCAACTTGCTCGACAAGGTGAAGGAAAAGAGTGCCAAGGACCAGCCCTTGGTCCTCGTGTTTCTCGGCGTCAACGGCACGGGAAAGACCACGACGATAGCCAAGGTTGCAAATTATTTCAAGAAAAACGGCGTGAGTTGTGTCATCGGAGCGGCAGACACGTTCCGTGCCGGGGCGATCGAGCAGCTGGAAAAACATGCAAACAACATCGGCGTTCGTATCATCAAGCACGAGTACAAGAGCGACCCGAGCAGCGTCGTGTATGACACGATCTCGCATGCTCAGGCTAAGCACGTGCGTGCCGTCTTGATCGACACGGCGGGGCGCCAGGTGATCGACAAGAACTTGATGAAAGAGATGCTCAAGATCGTCAACGTGGCGGATCCCGACTACGTGATTTACGTAGGTGATGCCATGGCTGGTAACGATGTCGTGTCGCAAGTGGAAAAGTTCTCGCAGCATGTTCGCGTGGATGCGTCGATCCTGACGAAAGTCGATGCAGACATCGCTGGTGGCGCGGCGCTCAGCGTTGCATACCTCACGAAAAAACCAATCGTTTTTATTGGCATAGGACAAGGTTATGACGACATCCGGCCTTTCGAGGTAGACTGGTTCGTCAAGAAAATAACTGATTTTTGAAAAAAGAAAGAAAGGATCACGCGGGAACAGGATTGCTACCGTATCCCGTGAATTTCTGGCCACAATGCTCGCAGAAGCATGTTGAGCGTTGACCTAGGACCGTGTTCATCTTGCTTGAAAATGGCGTTCCACAAGCGGTGCAAAAATATTTCCGTTCACTGGTGGCGGCGGGTCCCGCGGGGATTTCGATCTCCGGCGGTACCTCACGAGCAGTCGCAACTTCTTGCTTGGGTGTTGCCTCGGTAACGGCTTGGGAGCTCGCGGTATCATTCACGTGGATGATGATGCGCTGGGGCGCGGTTTGCGCGATGGCCGCGGCGACCACCTTGGGCGCCATGGCCGGCGCGGTCGCCTTGTTTTTCGAGGGATATGCCTTGTTCATGAAACACCTCGTATTCTCGCCTGCCTTGTTCCATATACCCTCGATCTTACGGGCATCGATCGCGAGCAAGAAGAGCGACGCAATGCTGATGACGATGAGATAAACCAGCAAAATTGAGCCGATGATCGATATTTTGATAATTTGATATGCCAGCCACAAGGCTCCATAGACCACGAAGCCGGCCGCAACGAATCCAAGCACGATCAGCACGATCAGCAAGACTTGCACGGACAAAGTTTGCGCCTGGTAGAACGTGACGAACTGGTTGAACCAATCAACAACCGGGACGAACCAATCGGGTATCATATTTTTTTCACTGTGGATATTTGTGTCGTTCTGTGCTATTGTACCGAAAAGAAAATCTTAGGATCACTCGAGGCCATCCCTTGGCAAGGGAAAGGCGCCTTCGCGATTCGACCCGGGTCTCGTTACGAGCCCGGAACTATCGAGACAACAAAAATCGAGGGAGAAAAACGATATTAACGGCCAAAAAATCACGAGCCGCCAAAAACGTACTTGAGTTGCTGGAGAACCCGGCTCCAGACCAAGACCATCATCACGCCAATGACCAGGTAAATCCCGATCATCACAAAATTACCCATGGTAAATGCCACGACCACTTCTGCAGCCATATAGACGACCATGTAAGTAATTATCACTTGGATGAAGGTTACCACTATCCGAGGTGGGAATTCGCCGCGTTTCTGCTTGTACGCAATATAAAATAAGAACGGCAAGAATACGACGTGCACGATGATCGGCAAGAACATGAAAAAGGTGGGCGTGAAGAGCAAGAAAATCGTATCCATGATGGCAAACACGACGAAAATCATCAAGCTCAGAGTGAGATCGCCACCCACAGGCCCGCGAGCGACGTACCGTCCACTACTATTTTCCTCATCGTCCTCCTCGTATGGCTTGGGCTCGGTCTTGTCTGCATAATAGTTTTTTTCGTTGACAGGTGTTTCGTTGTATTGCTGGGGGGGACGCTCGGCCTTGGGTCCACCTTGCTTCTCTAGCTGACGGCGGAGCTGGATCTCATCATTTCGCATATCCTTGAATGCGCAATTGTGGTTTTCTGGAAGCCGGTCCTTTGCGCAAAAATAACCACCGCACCGCTTGCATTCGAAACCTAGGTATGTGTCCTTCCCACAGTTATTGCATTTCATCAGCATCGCCTCGATTGGCTTCATTGTTAAAAATTGCTCAAGACCAAGCGATTACGTGATCCGCTATCCCGCTTGAATGGAACATAAGTCATTAGCAACTCATTCCATAAGAATTTTTTGCCTTCTTAAAAAAAAAAGTAACTAGCGACGGCACATAACATGTAATCGAATCACGAATGTCGAGTTACCATCTACTTCGGACGGTATTTGCTTGTTCGGGGAAGAGATAGAAAGGCTTGTTCTGGTTTTGGGGATTTTTTCGTGATGAATTGAATACGGCGAGCAATGCACGCCGCGAGATGCTTCATAATGACTATGATTAAATAGGATGGCAAGCTTAGTCATGTTGTCTGATTCGGTCGTGGCAATTATGGATGCGTTTAAGCAGTTCACGATGAAAAACCGCAAGATATTCGAAGACATTGGCGTGGATGCAGAAAAATTGGGATTCAAGGCGATTGGTGATACTACCGTGGAAGGCTTCAGGTACGGGAAAGTATTAAAAGAGTTGGCGACCAGTAAAACATTTCCCGCTTCAGTGATACCTGCATCTCCAAAAAAAGAAACGGAATTCGCTCGCAGCGTGGATTATCAGCAAGTGACCAAGGAAACGGTGTTGAAAAAAATGCGGATGGCCACCCTCGTTCCAATATTAATTGCTGCGACGTGTTACTTGGTCTTGATGCTATTCCTGTGAACATTGTTGCCCGATCCGACCTCGCACCTTCCCCTAGCATCGCTTGATGGCGAGATATGGCTGATTCAGTCAATTTTTGACTTTAAAAAAAATGCATATGCCTATGACATGTGCCATATTTATATACGCCAATGTCCTTACATCCGTGAACTTTGGATAAAAAAATGACATGTAGGAGAACGCGAGTCCACGAAGTGCGTTTCCCTACGAGTTGTTTCTTTTCTTCAAGGAGATGCAATTTATCATGTCAACAGTGGAAAAAAATATCAAGGATTTCTTGAAGGATGGCCAGGATTGGGAAAAAATACCAACCAAGCAGTTGGCTGGCGTTTTTATTGTAAAAATGCCTGCCACGAAGGCCAGGCCGGCGTTGTTGGCAATAGAAATCAATCCGGTGAAGGACGGGAAGCCGATGAAGCGGAAAGGGCTCTTCGTTACGAGCTCTGAAATGCTGGTTTCATATTCCGAGATACTGACGGAAGCTTCCTTGCTCAACCTCATGAAGCAAGTCGAAGCAATTAACCAGGCCGCGATGCCGAAAGGCTCTGGAGCTCCCAAGGCTATCGATCTTGAAGGTTAAAATGTAATATACAGAAAACGGTTTCTTTTTTTCTATCTTTCATTTTTTTTCAGTAAAGAGCGGTATATACTTCTCCTCGTAGAGGCGATTCCACGTTTCTTGATTTTGCGGGGTGTATAGCCGGGGTGGGAACGAAGCGGCGACAATCTTCCGCCCCGCCTTCAAGTCCTTGATTTCACCACTCGATATAGCCTGCACGATGATGTTGCCGATGCTCGTTGCCTCGTCGGGGCCGGCCATCACGGGGATTCCTGTGGCGTCGGCCGTGTACTGGCAGAGCAGCGTGTTTTTCGAGCCGCCGCCGACCACGTGCAAGACATCCACCTTGGTGGCGGTCAACTCTTGCAGCATCTCGATGACATGACGATAGCGCAGCACCAGACTCGCGAAGATGGTTGCACCGAATTCCCCCATCGTTTTTGGGGGCGCTTGTTTCGTGTCCTTGCAAGCCGTGCGGATCGCGTCGAGCATATTTGGCGGGTTCATGAAGCGATCGTGGTCATCGGGATTCACGATGCTTTTGAAGGCCATATTTTTCTCAGCATCGTGCATGATGCTGTCATAGTCAAGTTGCACCTTGTTTTCAATCTCCCACTTGATTTTCGATTGCTGGAGCAGCCACATGCCGGCGATGTTTTTCAACAAGCGAATGGAGCCGCCATATCCCCCCTCGTTGGTAAAATTCATGTCTAGTGCTTTCTTGGTCAAGATCGGGGCTTCGAGCTCCATCCCGAGCAAACTCCAGGTGCCGGAACTGATGTACGCGGATTTTTTCGAGGTCAACGGGCAGCCCACAACGGCCGACGCCGTGTCGTGGCTCGTCGTGAGATGAACCGGCGCTTTTTTCAAACTGACGCGATCGCGCAATGCCGGCGTCATATCACCCAGGAATCTTCCCGGCATCACGGGCTTCATGAACATGGCGGGATTAACCTTGAGTTTATCGAGAAATGGAGCGTACCAATCTTTCTTGACCGCATCGAGAAGCTGGGTGGTCGATGCATCCGTATATTCGATACTTTTCACGCCCGTGAGCAAGAAATTGAAATAATCCGGCATCATGAGGAAGCTATTGCCGAGTTTTATGCAAGCATGGTTCCCCTTGACCAGCGCGTGCAGTTTCACGATAGTGTTGAGAGGCAAGAATTGGATGCCCGTTTTCTTGTAGATTTCATCCCTTGGAATGATATCAAACAGGCTGGAAAAAGCGTCGTTCATGGTTTTTTCCCGGTAGTGGTAAGGCATACCGAGAAGGTTATCGTGCTCGTCGAGGATGACGAAATCGACGCCCCACGTGTCGATCCCGATGCCGTCAAGGATGCCCTTTTCGAAGTTCCCCGCGTGGAGCTTTATCCCGTTAACGATTTCGTCGTAAAACCGTAACACGTCCCAATACAGCTTGCCGTGGATGTCCGTGCCTTGCGTCTTGAAACGATGCAGCTCCTTGACCAGCAATTTTTCACCAGCTATGCTACCCATGACCAAGCGCCCGGACTCGGCGCCCATGTCGATCGCCATGTATTTGCTTGTCATAAACTCGTACCCGTGTGCACCGATTATGTCAAGATTTCACCCGCGTCCGATTTAAAACCATCTATCAAGCTCGGGGTTCAATAATCTTTTTTGAAATCCGCACGATCGATCATATTAACTACTTTATCGTTCGATCTGCGTTTATGGTTCGACTTCATTCAAGCATTTGGTAAAAAAAAGGTTAATTTAAAATTATAAAATAAAGAAGGGAGATTTTGATTACTTGCGGAATTTCCGGTACACGAGCACGAACCCGATGCCGAGAGCGACCAGCAAGGCGACCACGGGATAGCCAGGAACGACCGGCGTGGCGTTCTCCGGCAGTGCGATGGAGATGTAGGACAGCCCGATGTACAGGAATTGCGGCCGGATGTTGCTGTAAAAGCTGCCGGTCGTGATATTCTCGGGAATCAACGCATCCCACCGCGTCTGGATAGTTTCGTAGGAGAGCATGATGCCCGATTCCGTGTCGAAGTAAGTCTTCTCGTAGCCCGCGACCTTGGGGTAACCGGTTTCGAACCTGGTGCGCCACCTGAATGCCTCGTCTTCTTGGCCCTCGTGATACGTATAGGTCTCGTTCTCGCCGAAGCCCATGGAAAAACCTCTGCTCGCCCACAGACCAAAATTCGTGATGTGGCTCATGTTCGCAGCCATGTTCATCCAGAACGATGCGTTTTGGCCCATCGCGGCAAATGCAAGGGGCGTATAGAACAGCCCGTGACGAAGCACTTTTTCCCGCGAAGGATATGCCGAAGCCGGTCCCGTGATGTTCGATGAGACGATGAACTTGTTGATGATTTGCGGGCTTCCTGCTTGTGCCACGACCGTGTTGTTGTTCTTGTACAAGATGACCTTGTTGACCTGGTTCGATGGCCATAGCAAGAACCGTGTGGCATTGTCGATGGATACGTTCGAGATCCCGTGGCTCGCCACGATATAAGTCCCGTTCATCTCCGGGCCACCATTGACTTCATACTCAAAATCTTGCAGAAACAGATCTTCGCTCACCGACTGGTCGTAGATCGCAACATAGGGCAGAGTGCTCAAGGTATAATTGTAGGCGATCACGACCGGGGATATAGTCTCCGTGATATTCACCGCGTTCCCGGCTATGCCAGTGACGTTGTAAGTGATGTTCGCGTCGATGACCACGGTCGGGAAATACAGCTTGTCCTCGCCATCTTGGTCCGCCGTGTTATTGTCCCCTGGGCTGAGACGGTTGTGGAACGAGAACGCATAGATCGCCCCGTTACCCGTGCTCCAGAACAAGCTATCCGAGTAATTGACCTGCTGGAGATCGATCGCGGACACCGAGGACGTGCAAACAACAGCGAGCAAGACTGCTGCCGCGATGCCGAGAAACACGCGTGAATGTTTGCTGCTCATGGTTTTCCAGCCTCGCTAGGTTTTGTCTTTTCTGGTTCTTTTTGCGTTTCCGCTGCTTTCCGTTCCTCCGCGCTTTTTGCAGCATCACCTGGCTTTTCCGCGGCTTTACGTTCCTCCGCGGTCATGGGAACCTCGCCCGGCGTTCCAGCGCCTTCCCTCGGCTGGGTCTTCTTCCTTTTGCCCAGCGTGAAGAAGAGGACGAAGTTGAATACCCACAAGCCCGCGACGAACATCATCCACGCGACTGCTTCTGCCTGGTGGGGAATCGGTGACAATGGCCACTGCGCGTATGTGTCGATCTGGGTCGCATTCTTCCACGCCAAGACCATTGTTGATTGGTAAATGAAGAAATTGAAATAAGGCCAGAGATAATAGGGCTTGTTCGCTTCGGTCGAATGAAATTCCGCAGTGCCTGGGATCGCGGTCCGGTTCCAATATGGACCGACACCTTGCGTCGTGTAGCGTGCAAAGGTGGCGTTAATGAATCCCACGCACATGGAAACCCATAAGATCCTGCCCGCGGTTTCCTGCCTGTATGCCACGAGCGGTTCTCCCCGCGTGAAGTTATATTCCGATTCCTTTCTATTCTGCAAGGGTCGATAAACCAGAACCTTCGCGTCCATCGGCGTATCCTTGACAAAAATGCGTTCCTTGACCAGCGGGCTCGATTCCCAGACCACGTTGCGCTGGATCAAGGGGAAATTGTTCGATTCCGAATCGTTGTAGGGATACCAGTCGTTTACCTTCAGCTCGATCTGGCCAACCCAGCCTTGATCGATGTATAATTCCTCCTCGATCGTGAAGGGTTCCTCGAACAGGACTGGCAGCATTTCCTTGAAGACGAGATACGCCGTCTCACTCTGGGCCAGGATAGGATAGAATCCTCCCCAGATGAACATACCAACACCGCCCTTGATCGCCGCCGTCATCGACGCGATGAAGGCCGTGCTGTTCGGCAAGAACCCGCACACGATGAACGTGTCGTATGCGCTCAAGTTGCCAGAATACAAGTTCCAATTGTCCTTGGTGGCATACGAGATGTTTAGCCGGTTATCCAAGCTTATACGATCCCGGAACGCGGTGTTGCCACTGTCCATAAAGATCAGGACATTGATGCTATTGGCTTGAACCGGAGTGACTCGTGCCGCGCTCGCTTGAAGCAAGCCAGACGCGACGATGCTCACCAGTACGAAGGCAACCGAGGCATAAATCATGGGTCGTTTCATGATAATCTACTCTACGGTTGGATGATACACTATAATGGTTGAGTGATAATTACACATAATGTGTAATTATACCTTGGACTTTTTATAAGCATTTTTCGGATGCACAATGCGCACACGGCTCGCGTGGCGTGGCTCGTTGCATCGAGATCGAGCGATCCCGGCTCGAAAAAAAGAGAAGATATATCGATTGCTTGCGATTCATCGGATTAAAAACCATCGAACAGATCAGCGATGATGCCCTTGATTTGCTCACCGGCCGTGGGGAATTTATTTGCGATACCCGTCGCATAATCTTTGAATTCCCTCAAAGTCGTCACCTTGCCGCCTTTCTTGCGCGAGAGGTACGCGGCACCGAATACTTGCAGCATGTCCTCGGCAAACCGCGCGTCGTTGCGACTCTCGACCTTGCCGGCGACCACGTCGGCGACCTCATCGAAAAACACGACATCCTCGATTCTTTTCTTTGGAATCGGGAATTTCACGAGCTTGACCTTTCCTTCGTTGTCCACGATCTTGATCGCGACCGCGATGCCGAATGGTTTTGCCATGCTGAACACGATGTGCGGGAACGAGATGGTTCCTTTCGTGCCCCGTGCCTCGTAAAAGATATCCGTGCCCGCGGGCTTTCCCTCGAACCAGTCCTTCTTGTTCCACGATGCTTCCATGTCCCCCGTGATAATCCTTCCTGCCGGATCCTTCCACGTGATCGTGACATGGGCGTCGTCATCGACCATCACCTTGGTATTCGGAACGCCGGCGATCGTGCGAACCGGCACGACAGCTTTCAGCAGTTTTGCTTCTACCGCTTCCGTTTCGCAATTGCCACCGAGCCAATACCACATGCCGGCGAATGCATGTGGCCCGATGTCAACGAGCGCACCGCCCCCGCCGTGGAACTTGTCCCATAAGGGAGCAAGATTCACCGTGTGCTTCTTGATGTCCGCGCCTTGATGCAAGATACGAATCTTGATGATATCGCCGATAGTGCCGCTAGCAATGAGATCCCGGCCTTCCTTGATGAGCGGATGCCATATGCCTTGAGTGTGGAGCATAAACTTCAATTTCTGGTCTTTCATCTTCTTCAGAACGTCCTGATATGCCTTGAGCGTCCACCAGTTGATGGCAAGGGGTTTTTCGCAAATCACGTGCTTTCCATGCTCGACTGCAAACTTGATGTTGTCCATGTGATATTTTGGCGGCGTGCAAATGTCAACAACATCGACGTCGGCCATCATTTCTTCAAGCGTGCCGTAAATTTTCGTGGTTTTCAAGGCAATATCGAGAACCGGGTTCTTGTTTTTTTCAAGCAGGCTCAAGTACAATGACTTAGCTTCCTCGGCCAGATCTTTCTTGATGTCGTAAAAACCCTGGATCACGCACTTTTTTGTCTTGGCAATCCCGGGAATGTGCATCATTTTCGTGACGAACCCCGTCCCGATAACACCTATCTTGCACACGTTCTCCATGTTAAAACGCCTCTATCATTATACCTTGATATTTTGGATTGTCCACCCGATTATTAAGAATTACATACAATTTCTTTTTGGAACCGATAATTTATAGCTTCAGATCGATCATGTTAACCGACAAGCAGCAGAAGAAGGAATTCAAGAAGGTGGCATCGAGCGACCCGGATAAATTCTATCCCACGAGGAAGCTCAAGGCCGAGGGCTTCATTCGCAAGCAATGCACGAAATGTGGGATGTACTTCTGGACGGCCAACAAGACCCGGACGGTATGTGGCGATCCCGCGTGCAGTGGCGGGTTTGACGTGGTCACCAACAATCCTTCGAAAATAAAGCTCAGTTATGAAGGCGTGTGGAACAAGATCGTCGAAATGCTCGTGCCGCGCGGGTACAAGAAGGTTGACCGGTATCCCGTCGTGGCCCGGTGGAACCCGACCATGACCTACACGATCGCCTCGATCGCGGCGTTCCAGCCCTATGTCATCACCGGGGAATCGGAACCTCCCGCCAAGAAGTTGATCATCCCGCAATTTTGCCTGCGCTTTGGCGATATCGACAATGTGGGCATCACGGGCTCGCATTGCACCGGATTCGTTATGATCGGGCAGCACGCTTTCTTATCCCGCGAAGAATGGAACCAGGAGCAATTCTTCACCGACATCTACGAGTTTCTCACGCTCGGCATCGGGCTCGACAAGAAAGAGATCACGATCCACGAGGATGCGTGGGCCGGCGGCGGATCCTTCGGGCCATGCCTCGAATTCTTTTCACGGGGCGTCGAGCTGTTCAACCAGGTTTACACGATGTTCGAGCAAACGCCGGAGGGCAACAAGGAGCTACGTCTCAAGGTGCTCGATATGGGGCTCGGTATGGAGCGGATCGCGTGGTTCTCGCAAGGAACTCCTAACATGTACGAGGCGGTCTTTCCCGCCGTGCTGGCAAAGATACGCGAAAGAACCCACGTGGAACCTGATTTCGACTTGTACAAGAAATTCTCCCGGTTCAGTGCATACCTCAATATCGACGAGGTTGACAGCATTGAGGAAGCGTGGAAGCGCGTTGCCGCGGAATTAAAGGTTGATGTAAAGGTGCTCAGGGAACGAATTATGCCTATGGCCGCGATCTACTCGATCGCGGAGCACACCCGCGCCTTGCTGGTCGCGATCAACGACGGTGGGCTCCCGTCGAACACGGGTGGCGGGTACAACTTGCGGGTTATCTTGCGCCGGGCGCTGGGATTCATCGAGCAACACAGGTGGAACCTCGACCTCGGTGAGATCGCCGAATGGCACGCAGAGGAACTGAGAACGTTGTTTCCCGAGCTGCTCAAGGGCCTTTCCAACGTGAAGAAGATTCTCGCCTTCGAGAAGGTGAAGTTCGAGGAGACGAAGGAAAACGTGCAGCGCATGGTGCAAAAGATCTTCAAAGAAAACCAGGACATTTCGATCGACCGCATGCTCGAGCTCTACGATTCCCAGGGCATCGCGCCCGAGCTCATACAGCAGGAAGCGGCGAAGAATGGCAAGATCATCGAGATTCCCGACGATTTTTACAAGCGCGTCGGGGAATTGCACGAAAAGCAAGAGCAAATCCACGCTACGAAGCGCCAGATCAACGTCGATCTCACGGGGATTCCTGATACCCAAGCTTTGTACTACGATGATTATGCCAAGCTCGAATCCAAGGGCAAGGTGGTCAAGATCATCGGGAAAAACGTCATTCTCGACAAGACCATCACCTACCCGACATCCGGTGGCCAGCTCCACGACATCGGTATGATTAACGGCGAGAAGTTCAGCGACGCGTTCAAGGAAGGTGGCGTCATCGTGCATGTGATGGATGCGCTCCCGAAGTTCAAGGAAGGTGACGCTGTGACTGTCAAGGTCGACAAGGCCGTGCGAAGCCAGCTGAGCCAGCACCACACGGCGACCCACGTGATCAACGCCGCGGCAAGGATCGTGCTCGGCAGCCATATCAACCAGGCTGGTGCCAAGAAGACGATGGAGAAAGCGCACCTCGACATCACGCATTACGACTCGCTGTCCAAGGAGGAAGAAAAAGCGATCGAGAAGGAAGCAAACCATATCGTGAAGGAAAATATTTCGGTCAAGAGCAGTTTCCTTCCCCGGTCGAAGGCTGAGCAGCAATACGGCATGGCCATCTACCAGGGCGGTGCCGTGCCTGGAAAAAACATCCGCATCGTGGAAATTGGCAACAGGCTCGACGTGGAAGCTTGCGGTGGCACGCATTTGCACTCGACCGGCGAGATCGGCACGATTAAGGTCATCAAGAGCACGAAAATACAAGATGGCATCGTGCGCATCGAGTTCACGGCAGGACCCGCGGCGGAAACGACGGCGAGCCAGGAAAGCAACCTTCTCGGCGAAGCAGCTCGTATCTTCGGCGTGAAACCTTCACAAGTGCCTGCTCGTTGCCAGGAAGTCTTTACGAAATGGAAAAAATTGAAGAAACTCGTCGATGCCAGCAAGGAAGTTCCTGCTGACTTGCTCGCCCTCACCGATATCAAGGAGTCGACCGGCGACGCGTTGGCCGAGGCGGCCGAGATCTTCAAGACGCAGCCCGAGCACGTGCCGAAAAATGCTGAGAAGTTCTTGAAGCAATACAACGAGCTCGTGGGCAAAGCAAAGAAAAAAGCTTGAAAGCCAGTTGATTTTTTTTCTATTCAAATTTTGTTATTCTTTTATTTCTTTAACAACCGCTTCCAGGGCATCGATCACTTGCTTGGCCTGGCCCTTCGAAATCACGAGCGGTGGCAACAACCTGATCACCGTAAACCCAGCCGTGAGCACGAGAACGCCTTTGTCTTGCATTTTTTTCACGATATCGGCGACCTTTCCCCTGAACTGGATGCCGATCATAAGCCCCTTCCCCCGCACCTCCTTGATGGCCGGGTATGTCTGCCGCAATCGTTCGAGCTCGGGAAATATGAAGGCACTGATCTTGTTGCAATTATCGATGATTTTTTCGTCTTTGAAAATCTTCAAGCTTTCCACGCCGACGGCACACGCGAACGGGTTGCCACCAAAGGTCGTGCCGTGCGATCCCGTGTCGACCGCGCTCATGATCTTGTCAGTAGTAATCGTTGCACCCATAGGAATGCCAGCAGCGATTCCTTTCGCGAGACAGAGGATGTCGGGCGTGACGCCGTAGTGCTCGAAGCAAAACATCTTTCCCGTTCGGCCGAAACCGGTCTGGACCTCGTCGAAGATGAGCGGGACGTCCTTCTGTGTACAGAGATCGCGCAAGTCCTTGACAAACTTCGGGTCGGCAGGATACACCCCTTGCTCCCCCTGGATGAGCTCAAGGATCACGCAGATCGTGTTTTCTGTCATCATTGCCTTGACCGAATCGATGTCGTTGAACGACGCGTGCTTCACGCCCGGGATCAGCACGTAATCTTGCCGGTACCTCGGTTCGAACGTGATCGACAAGGCACCAAGCGTGCGGCCATGAAATGCCCGCTTGAACCCGAGGATCTCCTTGTCTTTGACATTTTTTTTGTATTTCATGGCAAACTTGAGCGCCGCCTCTATCGATTCCGTCCCCGAGTTGCAAAAGAACACGCGGGACAAGTTGCTGCCTTGCGGCATCAACCCAACGAGCAGCTGGAGAAGCTCAGCACGAGATTCGTCATAGAAGTGACCGCAAGTGATAGGCCGGTGAGCTTGCAAGTGATCGCATATCACCTTGACGATGCGCGGGTGGGAATACCCGATGACGGACACCCCATGGCCACCAACGCAATCGATGAAGGGCTTTCCATCGTACCCGTAGAGGACAGCGCCTTCTCCCTTGAGAATCGGTACTTTCTTGTTGAACTGCCCACTGTCGTGGGCGTTTTCGATGGTGATGATTTCTTCCGGGTGCATTTTATTTCTACGTGATATCCGGGATTTAATATTTCGCATCAGCACGCGTGTCCTCGCCGCCAAAACAGCGCCCGCATGTCGCCGCGGGAATAAAAAACGGGTGACGTGATGATATCACGTCGCTATGTTGAACTTGAGCTCGTCACACACCACGTCGTTATATCGCGCCAGCATCGACACGACGATGTTCCGGTTCGCTCCATCGGGCATGACCAGGCCGATTTCCTCGAGTTTCTTGAGATGGTACTGGATCGCGCCGTGATAGACAGGCGGAATGATGCGCTTGGCCAGATCCACGAGCGTTGATCCAGGGTTTTTCAAGAGCAGCTGCACGAGCTGCCTCACGATGTCGTTGTAGAGGACCACGACCAGTTCCGCCACCTTGTCGTCCTCCTTGAACGATGGCGCGAAGAAGTTCCACAGCTTGCCGAATTTCCGCTTCTGGATCAAGTCAAATCGCTCCAGCACGAGAATATGTTTCAAGAACGGGTTCCGCGTGATGCCGAGCTTGGTCTGAATGCGATCGTCGCGTGCATGGGTCCCGGGATATTGCACCAGGAACCTGGTGATATCCTGGTACAGCTCGCTGGCGATGATCTCGTCCTTCGTCCTGCGTTCCGCAGTGACGATCCATTTCTGGTCCACGAGGCCCTTGATCGTGTCGATGATGGATTCCTTCGAGTAGCCCTTTTGCACGTGAAACTTGGCCAAGCAGTCGTTGAGGACTTTCTCAACCATCGGCGTGTATGGCTCGAAACCGATGTCAGCCTCGTACCGTTTCTTCTTCATGGATGCCTTGGCGACCCGTAACACGTCTTTCTCCATGTCGGTGAGTTCATCATAATCGGTGGTGGATAACTCGTCGCCGGCTATGTTTCCTTCCTCCTCCACGGCTTCCGCATCCGCCGCAAGCTGTATGAGCGTTTTCCCCCGCGGGATCTCATTCTGGCTCCCTGGTGTCGTTGAGGGTTCTTGTGATGGCTCAGTTTCAGGTGCCGGCTCGGCTTGCACCGGTGGTGCCATTGTCGCTGGTGCTGCCGCCGCTGCCGCTGTTGTCGCTGGTGCCTTCTCGATCGCCGCCAATATTTCTTCTTTCGGGAACGATTTTTCCTCGTGGTAAGCCGTGGTCGCAGCTTGGACGAGCGGCATTGCCCGCCGCTTGGCGGGTTTCGGGGTAGTGGCCATCACCGGGGGTTCCTCCAGATCGGCAGGGCGTGAATCATCGCCGGGTTCATGCTCATGGCCCTCTGGCGCGGGCTGGGCAGCTGGCTTTGCCTCGCTACTCTTGCCTTTCTTCTCGCGCTTTCGTTCCATCAGAGCCATGGATGGTGCCACTCGGGTCGATTCAATTCGGTTGAGATTTTTTCATCTGGTCGATGAATGCGGGAATTTCCTTATCGGGTAACGTCTTGAGCTGGTCGAGTATCCACTTTTTCGTGTTCTCGTCGTAGGTCATGTTGCGAACGGCGAGCACGTGCATGGGATCAATTTCCTCTGCCTTGTTGAGCTCGATGTACTCGTCGATGATGTCGAGTTGCTCGAATTCGGGATGATACACGAGCTCCTCGGCGATCGCCTCGATTTCATCGTCAGATAAGCCCAATTTCGAGAGCTTGATGAGCCGCTTCCGCACCCGGGGCGTGAGCACGTTGAAATTTCGCTGCAAGAAGGCCTCGACCGATGTTTCCGCTTTTCGTGGTAGCGTTGCCGGCTTCTTTGCACGCTGCTTGGCAAGGGTTGCCGGTGCCAGCGGGGGCAGTGCAGGGGCTTGTGCTGGCTTCGCCGGGATCGGTTCCGCGGGTTTCACGGGCTGGACAGGTGGCACGGGTCCAGCGGTTGGGGCAGGCTGAAGCGGCGTGATCGGCGGGACTGCAGGCGTTTCATGACGCGGAAGCTGGATCCTCTCGGGCTTTTGAACGAGAGGCCGTTCCGGCACGCCATGCTCCTTGTCATATGCTTCCAGCACGAGGAGCATGATGGCTTTCACGATCATTGGCGTTCCTGAGCCCATGCAGATGCAGCCGATGACAGCATATCCCATTGCCTTACCGCCGATGCCGTCAAATTTCCATTCCCTGACGTAAGCCGACACGTTGCGGAGGTCGCCATTCGCAGCAATGGTTCCACAAATGCCCATGATGATGAAGCCGACGAGCTCGGGAGACGGGATGGTCATCGACACGATGCCAGTCATCAATCCCCATACCATGTAGCAGAAAGCGGATGCCGCGGCGATTGAGGCAACCATCCACGAGATTTCGTCGAAACCGTTGATCCATGCAATCAGCGCGTCGCGCCGGGGCTTTGGAAAGATGCGATCTTGCTTTGTCATGTAGGCCATGACCGCAAATCCCTTGATCACGAGCAAGATCCCGATGCCATAAACGTACAGGCCAGCCAAGCCGGCGATCACGATGTCGATGCCGTAAAACTCGTATTGGCCAGCGGCAATCCACTTGTGAAGGCGCCGGGTCTCGTACCAGTACATGAACGCACCCATGATGTATTGCGGGAGCAAGAACAAGAGCGTGGTGACCAAGTACCCGAAATCGATGTATACTTGGCCGAACAAGGCGCGGTATGTCACCATGGAAAGGGATATGACGAAGAATAAACTAAGGAAAATTTTCATGAGGTTCAAGGACAACTCGTTGTAATCGTGGATCTTGCCTTTGAATACCGCCAGCTGCTTCTTGGTCTCCGCGATGTACTCCGGGCTCCCCGGAACCGGCACGGGCACCGCTGGTTTTTCACCGCCGGTGGGAGAAGTGCCTGGGACGCGCCCGCAGCATTTATCTCCGGCTGGCGATGCGGTGGCCTTCGACGGCACCTTGATGCCAACCAGCGGCGCTGTCCCGGGGCCACGGGGTATGCCGGGTGATTTCACCTTGTGGCCAGCTGGCTTGGACGCGGTGATTGGCGAGCTTGCTTGTCCTTGTGCCTTTGGCACCAGTACGATGCCGCAGTTCTCGCACGTGACGGCCTTGCCCGATTGCAAATCACGCCGCAATTCCACGGGCAGAGCAGCTTTGCAATTGGGGCAATTGATCTCGATTTCGCTCATGTTTGCTCGTTACTCTCGTTAGTTTCTTGTTTTCCAGCATTTAATAACTTTGGTCAGTATCGACCGGTGGCAGTTTCGATTCGTAGTTATCGAGATAAAAGTGCCATCATGGATTCTTATCTGAAGTCGAGACCGATTCCTGGCATCGGCACGGGAATATTCGGTAACGCGTCCCAGCGAAACTTTTTTTATGACCGATGCTTTTTTCTTCTCGGTATTTCCCGGTAAATTTGCACCGGTCTCCCGAGAAAATCGAAAAAATACACGAAAGATCTAAAATTTAAAGAAAAATTTAAAAATGCCAAGGTAGCTTAGCCCGGGAGAGCGCTGGACTGAAGATCCAGTTGCCGGGAGTTCAAGTCTCCCCCTTGGCACCAATTTTCTTTCCTTTCTTCAAAATCTTCAAAAACCTCAAAGAAAATGAGGATTCTATATCTCTCCAACATCGGCATGCATTGCTGGAGTGTATTTCGGCCTGTTTTCAAGCCATACCGAAGATGATGGCTGCGACCGCGATGACGATGATCAAGGTGATGCAGCATGACGCTCCCTCGCAGGATCCCGACGAGGACGATGACCTGCTCGTTGGTCGTGGAAAGGAGGTCTCGTGGCGCGGCGTGAAAGCATCATCCACGGAAGATCTGCTGGTCATCGTGGATCCCCTGACCCGCAATCCCTGGACGCCATGGCCTCCCGTGTGTTGCGACCAGCCCGGGCCGAAACCAAAGCCACTATCCGCCGTCTCGTCGAATGCTGAAAGCTCCCCACGTTCGATCTTTTCAGCCAACTCCCGTGGCGAAAAGTTGGTCCCGTGTATGCGATTGATCTCGTCGGTCGCGCGCTGGATCTGGCGCGACGAGTCCGGGTCGCTGGTGAAAAACCCGTATTTTGCTGCCCGTTCTGCTCGGCAGAGTGGGCAACTGCAATCATCATCGTGCATATCTTGGTCCCCTCGTTTTACTTGTTTTTTTCTCTGGTAGGTTAATATCTGGGTTCTCCTAGCCGCGTGTTAACCTTCCACAAGCGTCGTGTACCTTCAAGTTTTATATAGATATGATCGCATAAGCAAGATCGTGTACTATATGCATCTTGACATTACATCTTTATCCCCACGGCTTATCCGGCAAAGCACTTCACGAAAAACTCGCAAGTTGGATGTAATTCATTATGGGTTTGAAGGAACTATGTTAAATCTTGCACGATGCCGTCGGGATAACGAGAATCGCTTGAAAAGGAGCAGATGTAGCGAGTGACGCTCTTGCTGCTTCTTGATCTCACGATCAAGATGCTCGTGAAGATGAGCATTCTTGAGAAAGAAGTGGCTCATTTGCTCACGATGAGCGTCGGGATCGTGCATAACCGGATGACCGGCTCGACCACGTCGCCGATGATGGACTTTTGCGCCTTCGACGCGCCTTGGCGGCCGACGATGGCGAGGTCATAGTCCCCCGTGCAGATCTCGTTCACGAGCTCGGCCGAGGGATTACCGTTCAGCACCTTCGTGTCGATGTAAGGATGGGCTTGCTTCTTAGCCATCTTTATGATCTTGCTGAAAACTTCGTTGCCGGTTTGTTCCGTGCGCGCCTCGTCGAGCAACATGCTGTCGAACGGGTCGCCGGCTTTGCGCATCACGGCGGTATCCTTAATGACCGTCTTGATGTAATCTTCGGTCACGACATAGGTAAACGTCACCGTGGACGTGAATACCTTGGCCAGCTGTAGCCCCATCTCCGCAGCCTTATAGCTGTCGGCCGAATCGTCGACCGCGACGATGATGTGCTTGAACAATGTTCTCCTCGTAAAATCATTGATTTGAGTACAAAAAAAGGATTGGCATCTTGCGTGTGGAGCGGCTCGGAAGGCCGTTTTGGGCCGAGCACGGGAACGCGAGGGCGCCGCGATCATGCATGGTGCCCGAACTGGAAATCCTTGATGCGCGACCGGAGCGTGACTTCCGTGACGCCGCATGCGGAGGAGACTTGCTTCTGCGGCATAATTTCACCAGTCTGCTTGCAAGCCAGGTAGATCGAGGCGGCGATGTAGCCTTTTGGATCCTTGCCCGCCGTGTTCTTGGCGTGTTCGAGGGCCGTGAGGAGCTTCTCGGCGACGATCGTGGTTTCTTGCGAGATCCCCAGCACGCTTGCGTAGCGGGGGAACAAGCCTGCCACGTTGATCCTTGGTAACTTGACCCCGAGCTCGTCGAGGAGCACCCGGAAGCAGATGCGGATGTCGCGTTCCTCCGTGTCAGGCATCTGAGCGTAGATCTCGTCGACCGACCGTGGGATCTTGCTCATGCGACACGCGAGATAGATGCAAGCGCCCACGAAGCCGTTGATCGATCGTCCCCGCATCACGTTGAGCCGCTGCATCTTTTTATAGTATGTGGCCGCCGTTTCCGCGACGAGCCTCGGCACGGCCAAGCTGGTGCACACGCGCTTGATTTCGTTAGCAGCCATGAGGAAATTCTTCTTGTCCCACGACATGCGCGAGTTCCACTTGACCGCGCGCTTGAGCTGGGGGCTGGCATTCTTGTCGGTTGCCCTGACGATCGTCGTCCAGCTGATATCCGTCAACGCGGTGATCGGGGTGCCGTTGTGCTTGCGGTTCTCTATTTCCTCGGCTGTGTACGCTCGCCGTTCTTGCGAGAAGTCAAAGGCTCCGTGTTCCACGACCGTGCCGCAATCGGGGCATATCAGCTCGCCCCGGTGCACGTCCTCGATCAGGCTCTTGCTGCCGCATTCTGGGCAGGCCACGCCGTCCTTGCCCGCCGAATTCGTTTCGATCAATGCTTCGTGCATAGGTTTCGTGTTCATAGGCTAGCACCATTCCATCGATATGATCATGCTTGGCCAGCCTTGGCCATCTTGACCGGGGCGTGCACCACCGGCGCCTGGCTCGCGCCGAGCACCGGCGCCGCCGCTCCTTTCTCCCGCAAGGCGAGAAACTCGACAAAATTGTCGTAGACGGGTGCGATGAGATCCTTGATGCTCTCCATGCTCTTCCCCCGGCGTATGATCAGGTCATCGACGATCATCTGGACGCGGTGGTAGACATACGGGTGGAAGAAGATATTCGTCGGCACGATGCACCGCGCCTTGAGGAAGTTGTTCGCGACGACCAGGAAAATTGCCGGGATCTCGTCCTTCCAGAACTCGCCCAGCGGTTGCCGCCAGAACTCCTTGCGGACCTCGAGCAGGATCTCCTTCTTAAACGTGTCCCAGTCGATCGCTGCGTAGAGGTCCTTTTTGCCCGCCTTTTGCAAGCGCCTGACCATTTGGTCGGCGCCGTCGAACTTGTACTGGGCCCAGATGGCGTATTTCACGTTATCGTTGAGCGAATTCGGGATGAAGGCTTGAGGATTGAAGACGTGTATCAAGTTGCGTGCATCAAATTCAGGATGGAAGAACTGCCGGAACATGGCGACAGTCTCGTCGTAGGCTTGCACTTCCCACGGCCTGAGGCCCGCGGAGTACGTGTAGAGCTGCCAGATCGTCGGGATCGGGCGTGAGTGAGGCCATTTCTCGCCGTGCAACGAGGCCGGCATGAGGTTCGGGAGGTTGAGCCCCGTGTCCACGACGACCATGTCATACTTTTCCTGGTTATCCGCCAGGAACTTGTCCAGGAACGGGAAAATCCGCCACGAGACGTGGTAGAGCGGGTGTGGCCTGATTGCGACCACCCGGTCGTTGATCC
>JAUQYW010000422.1 GCA_030587525.1 Candidatus Sigynarchaeota archaeon
TTGCTATCGACAAGAATATGCCAAGCTGGGAGGCCGTGATGCTGGAGGCTCGTGATGCTGGTCGGCGACTGGCTGAAGTAATATCCTTGATCTTGAAAATCGTAAGGATGAGCAAGATGAAACCAATCCCGAAAACCATGGTATAAAGCGACGCTTCGAGAACGAGGGTGCGTTTGATAACGAAATAAGTCGAGGTGGGCGGAAACTCGGTCGTGTCGTGGACCACGCTCGCGATTGGAAACATCCATCCCGCCATGATGCCCGAACAAAGCATGGCGAAAAATAGCAACACGCGCGTCGCAAGGTTCATTCCCGGCCGTTCCGGTAACGCTTCTGGTTGCGATGTGGTGTTTTCTTGTATTTCCTGGTGATTCACATGCGGGGTTTCTGGTTGAACATCCTTCTCGTTATCGCTAACGACTGAAATGATCGACGCGATGGATAATCCCACGGCTTCGACCAGGGTTATGAGGAACAAGAACCACGTGAAACCATAGAGCATGAATATTCCCGCCACGCAAGTAGCAATAACGAGTGCCACGAGCAAGTTGACAAGTCCGGCACGCATTAAATATGCAGAATCACCCGCGTGCGATGATAAATTGCCTAAGAGATGACTAAAAGATGCGGTGAGACTCGATAGCAAGGCAGCAAAGAAAGCCATGAACAAGACCGGGAAATGCGTGAGGAAATGCCCGATGCTCACCATATAATTCGCGGTATTGGTCGTTTCAAAATAAGACGCGGCGATCGTGCACGCGATTAGCAAGATCGACGTTACAGTTATCGTGACGAGTGCCATGATGCGAGTGCCGACGATTTTCGAGAGGAATCCTGTAATGAGTGCTGCAACGATTCCGGGCACGAGCAACATGTAAAGATAAACCCTGTTCAATTCAAAATTGTTGGAGACCGGAACAGAAAACACGTACGCGCTCGCGAATCCAATGAACGTTGCAAGAGTTGACGAAAACATGATGCTTGCAGAAGCTTGATCTGATTTCATGGTTGTCAATTCCATGGTCGTTTATTTATAGCTTCGGAAAACGTGAGGGGATGCTCCACGTGACCAAGGGAACATTCTCAAAAACGCGGAATCCGAGTTACTTACAAGATATGAATCAATTGCCACAATGCCATTTTTTATCATGCAGTGATAGTATCTATCATGGCAAGTAAAATTCCCCGGTCTGAGTATCCAAGACCGGAAGCAGCTCGCTCGCCGGATTCGTGGACTTGCTTGAACGGCGAGTGGGAATTTGAATTCGATCCCGAAAACAAGGGTATGCGGGAAAAATGGTTCGACCAGCCAAGTTTCTCTCGCAAAATAATCGTGCCGTTCGTGTTCCAGAGCAAGTTATCCGGCATCGATGACCAACGGTTCATCGAGCACGTCTGGTATGCCCGCACGTTTACCATCCCAAAGGAGAAGGCAGGATACAACGTGATCCTGAACTTTGGCGCGGTTGATTATGATTGTGACTTGTTCATAAACGGGTCGTTCGTGGGAAGCCATTATGGCGGATCCACGCCCTTTTTCTTCGACATCACGGCGTTCTTGACAGACCCGTCGACCGCCCAGCTGATCGTGCTCCACGTGCACGACCTGCCCTTCGACGAGCAGCTCCCTCGCGGGAAGCAGAGCATGGTCGAGCGGTTCTCCGGTTGCGATTACGAGAAGGTGACCGGCATCTGGCAGACTTGCTGGCTTGAGTTTGTTAAATCTCCATTTTATCTGGACCGTTCCGATTATTTCGTTCGAGCCAACCCATGGACAGGCGAGATCACGGCTAAAATGGGCTTTACCGGTAAATTCACGGAAAAAGAAAGTGAAATTGTTCTTGAATGCGAGATTTTTGACGGTACAAAATCGATCTCGATCCCGGGCTTTATCATGATCGGGCGATCCAACCAGACCAACAAAGGACCCATTAGCTTGAAGGTTGACACCAAAACCATTCAGCTCTGGTCGCCGAAAACGCCCCGATTGTACGAGGCGCGGTTCCGGTTGATCGACGGGAGCCGTGACGACGAGCCAGTACTCGATGAGATCCGATGCACGTTCGGGTTCCGCGAGGTCATCGCGAGCGGGAACAAGATCCTGTTGAACAAGGAACCCATTTCCTTGAAATTCGCGCTGTACCAGGGGTACTGGGTCGGCGGACTATGGACAGCGCCGTCCGACGAGGCGATCAAGCATGATCTCGAGATGTTGTTCCAGATGGGCTTCAACGGCGTGAGGCTCCACCAGAAAGTCGAGGACCCGCGCCTGCTGCACTGGGCTGACAAGATGGGGCTACTTTTGTGGGGCGAGATGGCAAATTCGCGCCAATTCACTGGGCTTTCTCGGGATTTGCTCATTCACGAGTGGACAACCGCCGTGCGGAGGGATCGGTGCCACCCTTCCATCATTGCGTGGGTGCCAATGAACGAGACATGGGGGCTGGCGAATCAAAGCTTGCCAGATGAACAAGCGTTCACCCGGTCGCTGTATCACCTCACAAAAGCGGAGGACCCCACTCGCCTCGTCAACGCGAACGATGGCTATTCCCTCGTGGACGGGGCGACGGACCTTTGTTCCGTGCACATCTACCAGACGCCCGAGGAGTTCGCCAAGAATCTCCCCGAACAGCACCCAAAGGTGAAGGATCCATCCGACTTCAAGTGGTGCACGAAATGGTACATGACGGGCGGCAAGTATCACGGCGAGCCCGTCATCATCAGCGAATGGGGTGGCTGGGGGTTCAATGTCGATGATCCGAATGCCAAGCCAGATCCGTTCAAGGGCTGGGGGTATCAAGGCATCCTTTACAAGACATGGGATGAGATCCTGGCCCTGTATGAAAAGGAGATCAAGACCCTCGTCGCCCGCAGGTCATGGATCGTCGGGCACGTGTACACGGAGTTCTGCGACCAGTACCAGGAGCTGAACGGTATGCTGACCTTCGATCGCCGGCCGAAAGGCGACCTGGCCAAGCTCAAGAGGATCAACGACTTGCTCTGATACGCATGGAAAAAAGGATCACCATCGATTCGCAGTCACTTTCCCTCGCGAAAGTGATAGAGATCAAGGGGAAACCCCTCCTTCCCGTCGCCGGCGAGTTCCATTTCAGCCGGTATCCCCATCAATTTTGGGAGGAAGAGATCTTGAAGATGAAGGCTTGCGGGATCAACGTGATCGCGACCTATATCTTCTGGATCCACCACGAGGAGATCAAGGATGAATTCGACTGGACTGGCGATCGCGATCTCCGAACATTCGTTCAACTCTGTGCCAAGCATGGCCTCCTTGTGTTCTTGAGGATAGGGCCTTTTTGCCACGGCGAGTGCCGCAACGGTGGAATTCCCGACTGGATGTGGGGTTCATCCGTGAAGCGTACGGCCAATCCCGCGTTCCTGGACCGCGTGCGCATCTTGTATGCCGAGATTGCCAAGCAGGTTATAGGCTTACTGTTCAAGGACGGCGGTCCCGTGTTTATGATCCAGCTCGAAAACGAGCTGTGCGATGGTGAAAAAGGCATTCCCTATATGAAAGCCTTGAAGCAAATCGCTAGAGATGTGGGCATCGACGTACCCTTTTATACGATGACGGGCTGGGGAAACGCGTCTATACCGCTCGGGGAGCTGATTCCCACGTTCGGCAGCTATCCCGAATCGCCATGGGATATGAGTATCAAGCCTTATAACTATGAACATTCCAAGTGCTGGTTCTTCACCCCGGAGCGAGATGACGGGTTCATCGATAACAGCGGCATCGCCAAGGATGGTGGCCGGGAGAAGTACAAGTACCCGTACTTGACGGTGGAAACCGGGCCCGGCATCCAGGTCACGTATCATCGAAGGCCGATCATCAATCCTGCAGACGTCGCGTCCTTGGCTCTCGTGAAGCTCGGGAACGGCGCGAACATGCTGGGATACTACGTGTTTCATGGCGGCACCCACCCAGTCGGCAAGCTTGCGACTATGCAAGAGACCCTGGGGCGGCCAAGCATGCTTGATTATCCTGTGTTTAGCTATGACTTCCAAGCGCCCC
>JAUQYW010000493.1 GCA_030587525.1 Candidatus Sigynarchaeota archaeon
GCCCCAACCACGCCAGCACCACGAAGCCAGCCTGGAGGGCCGATGCCACGTCGCCGAGGGCAGGCGCCATGCCCGGTATCATGTCTTCGGGGAACATCGCGTTCACCGGCGGTATCGACAGCGGGATGTTTTTAAGAAAAAAAAATTGAAGATGGTTTTTTCACTCACGGCGGGATGGTGAACTGGCACGAGCCGCAGCGCTCGGCCGCGGCCACGTTCCAGCTCCCGCAGTTTCGGCACCACGAGACGCCGCACGACGGGCAGCGTTTCCCCGCCATGGGGGCGCCGCATGCCGCGCACGTCGCGGGTTGTTGTGCTGACCGCGGGACATTGATGGGTGCAAACGCCGGTTGTTGCGATGCCACCGACGGGTGATATCCCCCGCCGCCGTACCCGCCCGCGGACGACTGTTTTTTCTTGAGCACCGATGCCAGGATGGCGTACGCGATCAGCGTCGACACGACTGCGACGAGCAGTCCTTGAAACAGGAAAGCGATGAAGAAGAGCGGCACCATCGTGGCACACAGCGATGCTTGCTGGTTTTTTGCAGGCATAGACCCGACTCCAGATAGTTTGATATAAAGGAAAATATCAATCTATAATTTCGGATAATGAATGATAAATCCATATGCTCGGAAAATGGACACGATTTTATACTGGGTTATTTTAACCCGTGCCTCCATTGCCGTTCTCGCCATATTCCGCCGACGCCGAGCACGTTTCCGCCACGCGCACGACGATCTTGAAGCCCGGGAAGCGCACCTTTATCTTGCTATGCAAATACTTGGCGAGCATCTCGGCCGTGATGGCTGGCAGCGGCAGCAGCAGCACGTCGGACGAAGGCACCGAATAGTGTTTCTTGTCGAACGCGATCGTCGTGTTCTCCCCTGCTTCCGTGATAATCATGCGATTTGATATTGCTGGTAGAAGCAGCCTGTGGTCGAGCTCGTCCAGCTCGGATTGAATAGCGGCCTTGGCATCCACGAAGTCGAGCACCATGCCGTTCTTGTCGATGCTGCCCGTGATCTTCACGCTCGCGTGGTAGTTGTGGCCATGAAGCCTGCCGCATTTCGGGTGCCCGGCGAGGAAGTGCGCCGCCGAGAACTTGCACGCCATGCCATCAACGATAATAGATACAGTCATGGATCGACCGCGCAACCCGCGGATATAAACAAAATGATCACAAATTCGGTGTTTCGGCCTCTACATCCTAGAGACTTGATGACCATAAAAATAAAGAAATTATCGAGACCGATTCTTTGACATTCTTTGGGTATGTTTGATCATATTAGTAAAAGTGAGTGAAAGGCTCAGCAGCACAAAAGAGAAGAATGAATAACTGAGTGGGGTGCCGATAGCTGCTTTCTCATATACTATCAGAATCACAACATCTTGTGCTATATCCCCATAACCGTCGGAAACCACGATCGTGAAATTGTATGAGCCAACATCTAGCCCGTCGACATTCTGGACTTCTGAAACATTAGATATCCATGTTCCGTTCGCTATTGACGAGCCGTTTCGATAGATCGTGAAGCTAGTGCTTTCTATGCTGGCATCTGTCACTGTCCAAATGATCTCATTACCAGAATCCCCAACCGTATAATGAATGTCGGATGGTGAGGAAATTATAGGAGAGACATTCCGAACCTTGACAAGAACGGTATCATTCACAATACCATCGATTCCGTCATTCACAATGATCGTATAATTATAGACACCGACAGTGAGCCCGTCGACATTCTGGATTACTGGGACGCCAGACATCCATGTCCCGGTCGCGATTGATGAGCCATTTCGATATATCATGAAGGCGGTTTCGCGCACGCTAGTATCTATTATCGTCCAATTAATAAAATGAGCGATACTGCCATGTGAATATTCAAGATCAGGTTGTGGAGCGAGCGATGGATCTCTGTTTCCAGGCAATCCGATGACAAGTGGCTTGTGATCCATTCCTGCGATAGCTATGTAAGGTGTATTCCAAATAAAACCATCATTGGTAGCGGTGGGATATCGCACGCTATAATCACTCCAGAAATTTCCCCAAGTTCCATTATCCCACTCATTAAGAATTGTTCCATATCCATCCGCTTGGGCAAGTGCATTGTTCATGAAATAATTACCCCAGATCGAATTGTAACCACCTAATATTAACCGAATTCCAAATTTGTTATTCGATGATGCATTATTACCTATGATCGTGTTGTTCATGGGCCTGATGGATGTTCCATCCAGATATATACCACTGTTGTTGTTATTGATGAGAGTATTGCCCAAGATCTTGTTAAAACTACTATTCTCACATATTTCAATCCCATATACGTTATTTGATACGACCGTATTGGAAGATATCGTGTTATTATTACTGCTGGCGAGAAAAATACCATTAGGGTTCAAAGTGATATAATTGCCAATTATCGTATTGTTGCCACCATATTCCACGTCTACAGCACTTCCCCAATTTGCCGTTATATTGTTACCTTGAATGATATTGTCGTGATCTGAGAGGGTATACGACCAAATTCCATGGTTGGTGTTGAACGAGAAATTGTTATTCAATATCTTGTTGTGGGTGTTGTATGTTAACAACCAAATTCCTTCTTGATTCTCTTGAGCGATATTGTCGGAAATAGTGTTATTATAGTTATTTGATTCCAATCTAATTCCCGTTCCGTAGTTTGAAGACACATTATTCCTTCCTATAGTATTGTCTTCGTAATACTCGATTAGAATTCCATATCGATTGTTATCAGAAAACGTATTATTCATTATAGAGCTATTCCTTACCGAGCTTCCACTAAAACCATCAAAGGAATTCAGTGTGGCGAAGTTTTCACGAACGATATAATTATATCCGGAACTTAAAATTATGCCACCATCATCATTTAGAGATGCGTTGCTGTTTAAGATTCTACTATTATTGCCGTCATACAAGACGATGCCGGGACCTCTGTTCGCGGTGCATTTACAGTCGGAGACTATGATATTTGCACAATATTGAATCTTGATACCATAGTTGTTATTCGTCGCATAAATGATTGATAGATTGATGTTTCGGCAATATCTTAGATTTATACCAGCATTTGCTGCTAGGTTTCCCGAACTAAACACCGTACAATTTTGGATAATAAGTGATGCGTTCGTATTTTCTATGGAGATCGGCGAGCCGCTGCCTCCTGCATCAATGGTGAGATTTTGGATGATATAGGGTTCCGTTGGTGTGCCAGATCCAGTTTTATTAGGGAAGGATTGGAGTTCCATATTTCCATTGATCATGATTTTAGGATGGTTGGCTGAAATATCAATAATGGTTCGATTATTGAAGGTTTTGTCAAGATTTTCATATCTTGTAAGGATGGTTGCCTTGATTGAATTTCCCATTGTGATAATGAGCCCACAGAAGATCAAGACGAGAAGGTTTTTACCCGGATATATTCTGTTCATCGTTCGCGTTCCTCCTTCCTCACTAATTTGAGTTCGGTCGGATTACAAAGGCCTAATCAAAACACTAACTCTATTGATTGTTCTTCGAAGTCATTAAAAAACTCCGTGGCTCGAGGGTCAGTCATCTAGGAACGACAGCAAGAATAGCTCGAAATACTTGTGGCGTCGCCGGTCTTGCACCAGCACACGCCGATATGCCAGGTTCTCGGCACGGAGCCTGCCGCGGTTGAACGATGTCGGTTTCTCCGCCATGAGCACGCACTGGCCCCCCGCTCCGCCGAGGAATTAAAGAAAAAATTCGAGAATTCTTCGAAACCAAGTGCATCTTTCACCATTACGTAACGGCGCGGATCTCGTCTGGCTTTGACTCGATTTATGTCCAATCAATTGTCAGAGAAAATCCTCCAGCGTGCGAAACGCCGACAGCTCCCCCTTCCGCTTCCGTTTCGACGCCTTCTGCTTCGTGAAAAGAAGCAGCTTTCCTCTTTCCCTGATGTTTTCCTCGACCTGATGGTTTCCTTTCCCTGATGGTTTCCTCGGGGTCGGCCGATAAGACGGTTAGATTATGGGATACCCGCACGGGCAAGGAGCTGCGCACGCTCGCGGGGCATTCCGATTGGGTAATCTCGGTTGCATTCATGCCCAACAGTACTATGTTCGCCTCGGCATCGTGGGACAACACCGTGAAGCTATGGGACGTAGGTATAGGTAAGTGCGTTGCATATTTCCCAGCAATGGATAATCTCTATTCAGTTGCCATGACTAGAGAGGGCAAGATCGCCGCGGGGGGCGCCACTGGCATCGTCTACATCTTGCAGGCCAGCAACTTGCATCCAGCCGGGCATAGCACGTAGGGATTTCAGTCGATGATATCATACGATCCAAAGTTGTCCTAGAATATTTCCAATAGTGCCAAGAATTTCTGAAGCGCACCCTTTCACCGCCTACCTTGTTCACCCGTCCCGCCACCTCGTTGAAAGGCACGAGAAGTTCCAAGCGCCAGCCCTTGTTAAACCAGCATTCTTTATATTCGTGCATTTCATGTAGTTGGATGTCTGGATCTAATCGGAACGGATGAACCACGGACGATGAAACGGATGAAATCGACACGGGACAGCATGCAAGATACACCAAAGGCGGAAAACAAGCCTCTCAACAAGCGCGCTATTCGCAAGGAGCTCGCGGAGTTATTTGGGAAAGAGAGAGCCCGCAAGTTCAAGTACACCGAGCCGCGGTGATGCCAACACGGCCGAGCTAAACGAGCGATCACGATTCTTGCATCCTTTTTTCTTTTTCTAGCAGTTCCATCATGTACTTGTGCGATTGCACGTATTCCCCCGGCGACAGGTTCGACGCGTTGATGATCCCCTTGGAGATCAGCAAGGCGATGTCGGTGCCGAGCGCCCCCGGTTCGAACGCGGCTTCGATCGTATCAATCGTTACCGTCCCGGGATGGTCATCGAACGCAGCGGGGTTGCTCGTTATGGCCGTGACCACGTGATCTAGCGTCGAATCCTCGCGCACCCTTTCCAAATTGCGGTATTTCTCCTTGATCGATCCCGTCACATCTGATATGGGACGGCACACGAGGCCGCTTTTCAGATGCGGCGATAGCCACCGGTACACCCCCGTCTGCGTGTCCAAGACTATTTTCACGAACGACGCGGGGTCATACTTCGATAAGGTACAAACTTGATGCGGGTGCCGCGCCCCGAGCACCGCGCACACCCCGTCCTCGAAC
>JAUQYW010000504.1 GCA_030587525.1 Candidatus Sigynarchaeota archaeon
GAAAATGCACGAATGCTTGAAACGCGTGAAAATTCTACTATACTTTTTTTATATTTTTAGCGACACATGACGATCTCGATAGAAGCCCGATAAATCCCCGTATGATCCCGATATTAACGATAATCTCGATAATGATGTCAGAGATGTCAGTTTAGACTACCAAAGTACTGACAATATTAGAGTAGAACTAACAAAAACGAGATAAGAAAAGGAATAAAAAATTGGATTACATCATGCCTGGCGGCATCCCGCCCATGCCGCCCATGCCTGGAGGCATTCCACCCATGCCTGGCCCGCCGGGACCACCCGGTGGACCGGAACTCTTCTGCGAGGCAATGACGTCATCGATGCGCAAGATCATGCAAGCGCATTCCATTGAGCTCTTGATCGCCTGCTTCTTCACGAGGGCTGGCTCGATCACGGCTTGTTCCAACATGTCCGCGACGTGGTCCTTACCTTCCACGACGTTAACACCCATGTTTGTCTTGCCACTGCCGTGGGCACTGCGAAGCTTCATGAGGATGTCGATCTGATCAAGACCCGCGTTTTCGGCAAGGGTCTTGGGGATCACTTCGATCGCGTCTGCGAATGCCCGCACGGCGAGCTGTTCACGTCCGGATAAGCTGTCGGCATAAGATCGCAAGCCCATGGCGATCTCCATCTCGACAGCGCCGCCACCAACGACGATTGCATTCTCCACGACCACGTCCTTCACGACACTTAACCCGTCGTGTATCGACCGTTCATTCTCATCGACGATTTGATCCGAGCCTCCACGAACCATGATTACGACAGATTTTGCATTCTTGCACTGCTCCACGAACACCATATAATCATCGAGGATCTTCCGTTCCTCGACAAGGCCCGCGTTGCCGAGATCGGTCGCGGTGAGATCCTTGAGGCGCGTGATGATCTTGCCACTCGTGGCGCGTGCAAGCTTGTCCATGTCTGATTTCTTGATGCGCCGGACTGCCATGATACCTTTCTTTGCGAGGAAATGCTGTGCGAGATCGTCGATGCCCTTCTGGCAGAACACGGCG
>JAUQYW010000510.1 GCA_030587525.1 Candidatus Sigynarchaeota archaeon
CTTCGCCGACGTTGCCGGGTTGTTTAATGAAACCCGTACCACGAACGTCGTGCCCGCCACGTACGTGCCGTTACCTGTCCTGAAAGTGGGTGCGCCTGTAATCGTCAACGCTGCTTGTGCCAGGATGGTGATATTCGAGGCCCTACTCGGTCCTGCACTCAATGCACGTGCCGTGATTTCCTCGATTCCAGAGACCGTCGCCGTGATCGACAGTGCTTGGCTCGCCGTCCCTGCCGCGATCGTGATCAAGAAGTCGATGTATCCGGCTCCGCTGATCGTCTTCGACGCCGACGCGTTTGCAGTAACTCCAGCCACCAGGCCGCTCAACGTCGCCGTGACCGCAAATGCCTTCGCCGACGTTGCCGGGTTGTTCAACGAGACCCGCATCACGAGCGTCATGCCAGCGACATACGTTTGATTACCAGTACACCATGAGAAAAACGTGATCGCCAAGCTAGCTTGCGCCTTGATTGAAACGGCCAAGGTCGATGGTCCACCACTTAATGGATTTCCCGTCGTCTGTTCCGTGCCGGACCAGTTTGCGCTGATCGTGACCCCTGATGTCGTCGCACTCGCCAACGCCGTGATCAAGAAATCGATGATTCCCGTGCTGCTCGCGCCGACCGTGATTGAACTTGATGCGTTCGTGGTCAAACATGCATATCCTCCAAAATCTAGAGCTGCCGTGATGGAATTCACGCCCAAGCCGCCCGTGTTCGAGAATGAAACACGAACCACGAACCCCATTCCCCCGACATACGTGCCATTCCCCGTTCTACATGCGAAACTGGTGATGAACAAGCCCGTTCCTGGCGTCGCGCTCGCTTCTGTCGAGTTGGAGCCCTGGCCAAAGGCATTTATTGCCGCGACCTTGAAATAATAGACCTGGCCATCGTGCAAATTCGTGACCGTGCATGTGAGCACGACTCCGACCGTCGTGTTCAAGGTCTCGCCGCCCGGCGCCGTTCCAACGTAGATGCTGTAATTCGTTATCGTCGAGCCACCATCGCTCGCCGGCGGTGTCCAGTTCAGCACGACTTGATTGCTCCCCGGTATCGTCGTTAACGTCTGCGGCGCGCTTGGCGTACCAACGACTGTTATGTTCAACGCGGCGCTCGGTCCCGCGCTCAGCGCCCGTGCCGAGATATACTCGGCGCCCGTTACCGATGCCGTGATCGACAACGACTGGCTCGCCGTCCCTGCCGCGATCGTGATCAAGAAGTCGATGTATCCGGCTCCGCTGATCGTCTTCGACGCCGACGTGTTTGCCGTCACTCCAGCCACCAAGCCGCTGAGCGTCGCCGTGACCGTCAATGCCCTCGCCGACGTTGCCGGGTTGTTCAACGAGACCCGCATCGTGAGCGTCGTGCCCGCCACGTACGTGCCGTTGCCCGTCCGGAGCGTCGGAGCGCCGGTGATCGTCAACGCTGCTTGCGCTAAGATAAAGATGACTAGATTGCGCGTCAACGGACCTAACGCACGACCCGAGATCTCCTCGGTGCCCGATACCGTCGTCGTGATCGCGACCGTCGGCTGGCTCGGTGCGCCAGCATCAATCGTGATCAAGAAGTCGTTATATCCCGCACCGCTGATGGTCTTGGACGCCGATGCGTTTGCCGAGATGCCCGTTGCACCACCGAACGACAACAGCGCGGTCACCGTGAGTGCCTTCGCCGACGTCGCCGGGTTACTCAACGATACGCGCACCCTGAGCGTCATGCCAGCGACATACGTCTGATTACCCGTGCACCATGTGAAACTCGTGATCGCCAAGCTAGCTTGAGCCTTGATTGAAACGGCCAAAGTCGATGGTCCACCACTTAATGGATTTCCCGTTGTCTCCTCCGTGCCTGACCAGTTTGCGCTGATCGTGACCCCCGATGTCGTCGCACTCGCCAACGCCGTGATCAAGAAATCGATGGTTCCCGTGCTGCCCGCGCCGACCGTGATTGAGCTTGACGCGTTCGCGGTCAAAAACGCATATCCTCCAAAATCTAGGGCCTCCGTGATGGAATCCACGCCCAAGCCGCCCGTGTTCGAGAATGCAACTCGGACCACGAATGCGGAACCTCCGACGAAGGTTCCATTACCTGTCCTTAGCGTGAAACTGGAAATACTTAATGAGGACGTTAAGTTCATCGGCGTTGCGGCTATTTCTGTCGAATTCGGTCCTACACCTGCCCCGTTCACTGCCGCGACTTTGAAATAATAAGTAACGCCGTTCGTCAAGCCCATTGCCATGTAGTTCGTCGTGGTGACATTCCACAACCAGGACTCGTTACCAGGTGTCGTGCCCATAAACACCTCGTATGCCACGACCGCCGTGGTGCCATTGCTTGCAGGTGGCGTCCACGAGAGTGAAACTTGTCCATTACCGCAAGGAGCTTGGAAGTTTTGCGGAGCAGAAGGCAGCAGGTTCCCCCAGATCATCGGCAAGCAATACACGGTGCTATTTAAGCTGCCCACATAGATCCGCCCGCCGGTCACGGCGGGGGAGGAATCCTGAATACCTCCAGTATTGTAAGACCAGACGAGCACACCCGTGGTGGCATTCAGGCAATGAAGTTTAGCATCCCAACTTCCCACGTAAACGTACCCGCCCGCTATGGCCGGGGACGACTCCAACCCATCACCCGTGGTATATGACCAGATTAATGCCCCCGTGGAGGCATTCAAGCAATAAAGATTGCAGTCTCTACTACCAACGTACACGCGCCCGTTCGCAACAGCCGGTGAAGATTTTATAATGTATGCACCCGTGGTATACGACCATACAAACGCGCCCGTGGTTGCGTTCAAGCAATAGAGCTTGTTATCTACGCTTCCTACGTAGACACGGTCGGCGACCACGGCCGGGGAGGAATGCACAAGACCGCCAGTGGTAAAAGACCACTTGAACGCACCCGTGGAAGCGTTCAAGCAATAAATTTTTGCATCATAACTACCGACGTACACTAACCCGCCTGCCACGGCAGGAGAGGAAAACACGACTCCGCCCGTTGTATATGACCAAAGAAAACTACCCGTCGTGGCATTCAAGCAATATATGTTATTATCCGCGCTACCCAGGTAAATCCGCGTACCCGATAATGCCGGGGTAGAGATAACGTAACTACCCGTGGTGTATGACCAGAGTAGCCCGCCCGTCGTGGCATTCAGGCAATAGAGCTTGGAATTCCCACTACCTATGTACAAATACTCGCCTCTTACAACGGGGGCGGATTCATCATACCCTCCCGTTATGAAAGACCATAATACGCCTCCAGCGGCCATCGGTGTCGTCGTGGCCACGCCCGTGTGGTTAAGCGCCCCGCGGAACATTGGCCATTCGTCTCCCACTTGGTCGCTCGAAAAGGTATCACTTTTTGTTATCGGTAATTCAGGGGATAGAGTGGGCGTTGTTTGTGATTTGATATTTTGATTATTCGCAATGAAAATAATCCCTGCAAGGATTAATCCGAAGAAAAAGAATGTCGCTTTCACATGTTTCGTTTGTTTTCCAGAATTTGAGCTATGCATATCTTTCCATCTCATGATCGACCATTCTATCCTCATGAAATCTCAAAAATCATAGTTGTAAGAATAACCTCCTCTCGGCATTTCTTATATCCGTATCATAAATTATTGGTTTCCTAAGCGAAACCGACAAATCTCTTCAGTATAATCTAGATCCGGAAGATAGTCCAGTAACGCACGGACATTGTTTTATAACGTCCAGGCGCGATCAAGTCAATGTCCGTATAATTTGGAATGGAGTACGAAAACACGAACGAGTGGTGAATGAAGACATGGCATCAGCAATCGACGAGGCTTTCAAGCAAAAATTGAAGCAAATTAGCGACCGGTACAAGCTTATTTTTAAAGAATCGAGCGGCTGGGCGGTCCACGTCAACAAGACCATAGAAGATTGGAAAAGCTTTGCCGAGGCGTTCAAGAAGATCAAGGGCGTGTATGGCTCGAAGAAACGCCAGGGATGGAGCGGTTTCATTTTCGATCACGATCCGACTGCGGACATCGAGAAATCGGCAGCGCTGACCAAGATCAAGACCGATCAAGGCTTGAAATTCTATATTTTCGAGGTCAGGATCCTCGAACAAGACAAGCGTGTTGATCAGAGCGATTGGAAGACATTTATTAATGAAGTCAAGTTCGGCATAGGCGGGAAACACACGTGGGCATTAGGCGGTTCCAACGGCAAGATCGTGGCACCGAAAAATATGGATGACCCGGTTTTCAAGGCTATGCGGGACGACAAGAAAAAGAGTTTCCTTGATTGGAAGAAGTCCGGACAGAAAACCAAGGTGGATGTCACTTGCCCGACATGCAGCAAGCAATTCAAGATAGAATTGCCCAACATTCTCATCGAAGACGAGAACATCAAGGAAGTCGGGAAGCTCGGGCTGAAGCTCGCTTGCGGCCATTACGTGGAGATCTTGCTCGACAAGAACTTCAAGATCGGCGGGGATAACAAAGCATTTGCAAGGCCCATGGAGGAAAAAGCACCGGTTGATTTCGACGTCGACGCCTTCTTGGCCGGCAAGGAGGAGGTCGAGGACTTGTTCCCGAGCCTTGACCTCGAATGGGTCGGCGTCGGCGGTAAACCCAAGTTCCAGAAGCCACTTGCCGAGCTCATTCCCACGAAGCCGGAAATGAAGACCGAGGAGCAAATGCAGAAGGAAAAGGAAGAGATCGAGAAAGACCTGCACACGGACAAGGGCATGCTTAATGCACGGGTCGCGAGATTCGAGGACGTTTTGAAGAAGAATGACTCGATCGACATCAAGAAATTTAGCAAGGCGCTCAACGATCTGGAGCCCGATTCCATCATCGGCTTTGTCAAGGCATTTGATAACGGACTTCTCCTTGCTTATGATGAAAAAGCCAAGAAAGTGCTCATTAGGGCCGAGGCCAAGCCGGAGATCCACATCATTGGTCAGAAGTTCGAGAAATGGCTCCGCTTCGGAAGGATATAATATAGTTAAACAGTTTCTATTTTTTAAAATTATTTCATAGGAAAATTCAAGATAAAATATCTTGCGTGTTTAATCCTTCGCATTGAAGCCTATGGCGAGTGCTGCGATGAATGGACCTACCGGGATGGCGACTGCATGTGCCACGAGCCAGCAGTGGATGAACCGGGCGAGTATCGCGTGTCGTGCATCTCCCGTAAAAGGATCGATTCTTGCAGCCAAGGCTACCGTGGATAAGATAATGTCTCCCGCGATCAAGCAAATGTAATACGTGCCGAGTCCGGCAAAGATTGGCTGCGTTGCAATCATGGAATACGGGTAGATCAAGTTCAACATGCCCGCATCGAGTACGGCTGGAAGTGCAAATATCACGGCCGCGATGATCGCCCCCGTGACATAGAATATGCCGAGCGACGCCGAAAGGGTTGCATTCACGGGTTTCGGCTGCAAACCACCTTTGCTGCTCGACTTGGCCACTTGCCACTCGTATGTCGCCACGATGGGACCAAAAGGAATGCACGGCAAGCACGCGGCGGCATGCACTTTCCACCATGCCGCCTTTCTGGAAGCGGCTGAATTGATCTTGCTCATCCTTCGTCGTTCCACGATCCCAAGCACCGCGGACCAGCAAGCTATGGCGAAATTGTAGGCGGGCACGATGCTGACCCACGCCAGCACGGTCGTCGTGATGTACGGGTATATCATCTCCAGCTGGATCGTCGTCAAGTACAGGATGCCGAGCAGCCAGAAGATACCCTGGATGGCGAACATGGCACTGCCGAGCAGCGCGGCGCGTGGCATCGCGTCGCGACTATCCATGGTCTTCAAGTCATTCACGGCCATGTTGCCACCTCCGATAGCCAGACGATTGGCGATGTGTTCACGCGGTTCGCGAAAGCAAGGGCATCATCCAAGCTCGTGGTCGTGTCGAGGATGAAGAGCTGGTAATTCGAGTAGAAATGCAACTGCGATTCCTCGAAACCGAGCGAGCTCGATCGCCAGTGCACCGCGACGTGATGCCGGCTGCAATTCTTCACGAGAGCCCTGCCATCTGCATATATCAATCCGTTTGCCAGCGGCAAGAACAGATCGTTGCCCGAGTTGTATTCTGCATAATTCAAGTGGACGGTTGAATGTTCGAGCATTGACGGGGAGTAGTCGATGCTGCTCGCGTTCCACGGGATGTCGATGTAATACCGGCCGACGCCTTGTTCCCACGTCAAGTTGCCCTCGAACCCGACGTCCAGCTCCCAGTATTGCACGCCCCGGTACTCGCAGCGGCGCACCGACGAGTTGTAGGGGTGGACCGCCCCGGTCTGCGTGATCGTGACGTTCACTGGCAGATCGGCGAGGTCGAGGCCGGATTCGAGCACCGTGATGTTCTGGAAGTTTGCGGTGATCACCTGCCCGGTTTCCACGTCGACCTGGACGCGTTCATGGGCGTTAAAATCCGTGTTCCGCGCCTTGAGCACGCCGAGGGCGAGATTGAGCTCGGCGATGGCTTGCTTGCTGTGATTGAAACCATATTCCCGCTCGGTGTTTCTGGGTTGGAGGCCGAGCACGTCGGTTGCCTGCGCGAGCAAGTTGTTTTGCCACGCCTGGTCGAGGTGCACGCGGCAATACTGCCATTCCGTGCTGTTCAAGTATCCCGTCGAGTTCAGCAACAAACATTCTATGGCTTGTAGCTTGTTCCTCGTGCGGTAGTGCAGGGCGAGCATGGCACCGTCGTCGGTGTGGCCCTGGTTATCCCCCATCCAGCGCCAGCACTGGCGATAATCGGTCGGGTACCAGTGGCACTCGGGCATGTAAAAATCAAGCGGTTGCACCGCACCATGGTTGATGCAAAACGTGACCCAGTCAGCGACGGTCATGAATTGGAAGCCTTGCGCGGCCATCGATTCGAGGCGTGCCTCGTAAGCGGCCTTTTTTGAGGCGTCGACCGTGAACTCGGTGCCAAGCTCCTCGCTGTTGTTCTCGGCACTGAGCTGGATCTCTGCATCTTGCGTCCACAGCCAGGTATGATAGGCACCCGCCTCGACGACGGGCAAGTGCTTGTAATTGACGATGTAGATCGGATCGGGGCTGGTTCCCGGGCTCGCAGGCCCGGGGTTCAAGCCCGGGTAGGAGTTGAGGTCCCACGCGTAGACCGGTGCCGTGGGTTCGAAGCCGAAGTAGAGGAACTTGGCCGCGTCCGCCATAAAGTTCGTGTACCCGTGCGGTTTCATGCGGTAAAACGCGGGCATCCATTGCCCCTCTTGCAGCAGCACGGATTTTGCCTTCGTGATGTTGTACTGGGCGCAAATCTCGTCCGTGTACCACGCGGAATGGTTGAAATCGCTGTATGGAAAGGCGTGGGCGAGCATCTCGCTGTACTCGATCAGGCAGATCTCGAGCTGGCCTCGGTCGACCATCCTTTTCACGAGGTCGTAGACGCTCGTGTAGTTGTGGTACATCAAGGGGATGATGTAGCTCTCCACCTCGATGGTGAGGTTCCACGCGGGATGCCGGTCGAAGATGTCCAGGATATGATACATGGCTTCCGTGATCGTGTTCTCCTCGACGGGCGCGTTGCCAGCGCGATATTGGTAATCAAGATGGTAGAAGACCGTCGCGACCTTCGGGTAAACGATGGTGGCAATACCGAGCGTGCCGCACACGCCGGCACCGACGATGCACGCGACGAGCATCGCGTTCCGAAACGAGCGATCGAACCTGTTCATGGGCATGCACGATCTGCAAAAGCGAGCTGGAAATGGTGTGCTTTAGATTATAGATGATCGCTGCGTGCTTTTGAAGGATCCGGCGCGGTTTTCTGGGCACGTGGCTGTTCAAAAAAAAAAAAATTCGCGAGATACCCGCGATCGAGTGAAAATGTTGAAATCAATCTTCACGATTCAAGGATTGGGCAATTTCCCTGCCCCTGATCTTTTCGAAGATGAACCGGCGCTCGGCCAAGAACCAGTGCAGCTCGGGCAATTTCGGCTTCTTCGAACCAATGGCTTTTGCGAGGCGTTCAGTGTCCTCGCGGGGCGGGTTGTCGACGATCTTGGCCTTGTTGATCTTCACGGTCGGGCTTCCATCGAGCGGCGTGACGTACGCGTCCGCGAGGCGTGCTTCCGATTCGGCGAACAACCAGATGTACGTGTCGTACGTGTTCTTCCACTTGCTTGCTTCTTCTGCTTTCTGCTTGATCGCATCCATATTTAATTCGATGGTCACGATGTCCGGGGACTTCGGCGTCCCGGCGCTTTGCATTGGTTTGGAAGACATATTTGAAGACACCATGTAGACTGGCAGCAAGGTCGTTCCCTCCTTGGCTGCCAGTGCTTCGAGGCTACACAAGGAAACAATGGCTTTTATGCTCGCGGTAAAACGAATGAATCGTTATATGATCTTCGAGTGATTGCTATATCATGACAACCAAGGAGAAAATCAAGGGTTTCTTCACGTGGGTGCCCCGAAAATTATCCGAGGAAGCCCACAGAAACACGTGGAAGGAACTACCTCCGGTCACGGAAGAGGAAATCAAGAACTTTGACAAGAATAAATTGAACCCGTTCGACCGGGTTGGCTATTCAAGACCATTAGGAGGCTGGTTCTACCAGTTCTTCTACGCGCTTTTGGGTGCGGGCGTGATGGCAGTGCTCATTCCGGTGCTGCTGGGGCAATTATATACCGAACCGGAAACGAAGGCATACGTGTCCGTTGCGGGCGTTTTGTTCTCGATCTTGCAAACGGCATTCAATGTCCCGACAAACTGGGCAATAGAACGCTGGATCGCGGACTACAGGATAAAGAACCCCCGGAAGATGTTGGAATTCGTGTCGTTCTACATTTGGTACCAAATGTGCACCGGCGTCGTCATAATCACGATTACCTCACTGTATGTCTTCGCTGTCGTGCTGACCGGTAACCTGGCGCACCTGGCATGGATCATCCTCCTCTTGATGACCCGTGAATACCCGGCCATGCTCAACGTCTTCATGCAGTCCATCAAGGGCTTGCAAAAGTTCGATTACGAGTCGAAAATTGGGTTCATCAACGAGATCATCGCCAAGCTGTGTGAATTCGTGTTCGTCCTGCTCGGGCGGTATTGGCTCGGTTCCGACCCGCACATCGGCAACTTGCTCGGCACGTCCATCGGCTTCGTCATCGGCACCTACATTAACGAGTTCTTCGGGGCATTTGTTGCTGCCATGTTTTTCAGGCGTTTACTCCGCTCGATGGGCCTCTCCATCCTTGATGCCTTGCGGCCAAATTTCTCGTGGGACACGGCCAAGCGTTCGACGATCCTGGGTTTCCAGCTGTCAGCGCCGGGGCTCGTCGCGACCGTCGTTGGATATTTCATTTTCTTTCAATGGTACGATGCCGTGCCTGCATACGCGACGATGCTCACGCTTAGCGGTCTAGCCGATGAAATCGCCAACTTGTCGAAGCGTTCCGAAGGCATCAACACGAAAGGCGCCTGGGCCGAGGCCGTGAACAATGGAAAGACGAAGCTCGCACAGTATTACATGGCCAATACGTTCAAGTACTATGGCTTTTTCACCGTGGGCATCGCTTGTCTCGTGATCGGGTATTTTCCAACGATCCTTAGTGTCATGCTCGTTCTTGGTGGCGCGGAAAATTATTTGCTTGCGATCCCGTTTATCGTGCCAAACATCTTGCACACGCTGATAGAGCAGCCAGATGGTGAGGCGGACAAGATATTGCTCATGGCGCACAAGCCAAACTTCAAGCTGGTCATGGGCCTCATCAATCTCTTCTTGTCCTACCTGTTCACGTTCCTCTATCTTTACGTGTGGCGCTGGCCGCAGACGTATGGTCTTGCCGTCATGATCTGGTTAATTCCCATGGGCGGTATCGTGGTCGACATATTCAGGCTGATCACGAGTTACTGGTATATCAACAAGTATATCTGCAAGATCAAGATCGCCTGGTGGCAATCCTTCGCGGCACCAATCATACCGGGCTTGATCACGCTCGCTGAAGGATGGGCATGGAGCACGTGGGCGTTTCCCGCGCTTTCCTTGGTGATAACGCCGGTCGGGGCGGTGATCGCCTCGGTAACCTTCGCTTTCCTCGTGGGGCTCATCTTCAACTTCGTCATCCTCTACGGTGCCTTCGGCGGCTGGGACGACCACACGCTTGGCGTGTTTAAAGAGGCGATATATGCATCTGGACCAAGCCGCATTTTCTGGGTTCCTGTATACAAGCTATCCGTCGCCCTCGTGAAACGGTCGCGGCTCCACAACAAGTTTCCAATGGATCACGTGGATGCAGAACGTGAGATGATCGAGCTCATGATCCAGCGCAAGAAAAACGAGGAACTTTTGAAGGCGGGAAAGATCTAACCCGGCCTATTTCTCATCTTTTTCATTTCCTAGTTCATTGATTCAACGAAATCCGGCAATCAAATCAAGGTCATCAAATCTTGCCAAGTAACTATGATTTGCTCAAGTCGATCCTCGACCACGAGCAACCAGCACGCGTGCCCAGTTTTCACCTCGGGTATGGCAGTGCCACGCTCGAGCGGCAAATTATCGAGTACCAGGAACCGACAGACGATCAAGTGTGCTTGTACATCGATGATGGCCCCGCGCCTCGACAAGCCACGATTGATCTCACGGCTGATCGCGTGCTTGGGTATACCGGACATTACCAGGGCTTCGGTCCTGTCCACAACAAATCTCTTGGAAGCTTCTACATGCCTGACCGGGATGATTTGCCATTTTCCCGCCGGTTCGTGAAATGGAGCGACGCGCCCGATGCAGACACGCAAATGCGACAAGGGAAGCTGTGGCAAGTAAGTGAGTTCGGTCGCTGCTCGGCACGCCGGGCTGCGGCGAAGCAAGGTGAGGACGGGTTCTCTGATTATTTCGTGGACGGCGTGCTCGCTCCCGATACGCTTGACGATTGGCTTGCATCCAACGCGTATACCTCTCACCACGACAATCTTTACAAGTTCCTCGGGCGTATGACTCGGGACATGCGGGAACGGCACGTCGATTGGAGTTTTCCCGCCATCGGCGGGAGCGGCATCTGCGACAACACGATCATGTGCTTGAAGGGAAGCTACGCGTCGTTCGCACGATATGCTAGGGTAAACCCCGCCTTCATCGACCGCGTGGCGCGCATGATATTCGAGGCGCTCAAGGATTGCGTGTACATCCCCTTGCTCGAAGCAGGCATTCCGATCCTCTATTGGGGCGAGGACCTGGGCCAAAAAGATCGTCTCTTGATTTCCCCGGGGCATTACGAGCGGTTTTTCGCAAAGCATTTGAAGGAAATCGGTCGGCTTATTCATTCGTACGATGCACGGCTCATCATGCACTCGGACGGGAACGTGAGCGAGATCATCCCGGTGCTCATCGATTGCGGGATCGACGGCTTACAAGCCCTGGAACCTGCCAGCGGCATGAAGCTCGGCGAGCTGGCACGCAAATATCGCGACAAACTCGCCTTCCTCGGTGCCCTTGACCAGCGCGTCTTGTGCTGGGGCACGGTTGATGATACCATCGCCATGGTCAAGAGAGCAATCAAGGAGGGGAAGGAAGCAGGCGGCATTTTCGCACTCGGGCCCTCGCACCAGCCGATCGGCGCTCGGGTCGAGAACATCTTCGCCATGATGGCTGCGATAGAAAAGTATGGGGCAGCTGGGCGTTAAAAATATCTCCTCCTGGAAAATGCTAGATCTCTATACCTTCTACCTTTGATATCCGGGCTGTTCAATTCAGATTTCAAAAAAAACCTCGTATAGGGCGGATAACTTCGAAAATAAACCTCCCTATTCCTCTGATTAAGTCATTCCACCACGCCTAAATATTGAAGCTGATTAATCAACATTCAAGAGGTGAATGTTTCATGTCAGCCGAATCTTTAAAATACATGTCGAAAAAGAAAGCCGTGGCCGCTATCGTCGTTAGCCTGGTCATTGGCTTGTCAGGATTTTCATATGGAACGTATGCATTCCTCACGTCCTTGAACCCGTCGGGCGATGGATCGCAAGTGCACGCGCCTTCCATCTCCAACTGCACGATAACGCCAGGAACTGCGTACAAGAATACGACTTTGACCGTGACGCCCGCTGGTTGGGTAGATGCACACGGTGACGAGCCGCAATACTTGATCCGCTGGATCAGGAACGGCGTCGCGATACCTGGACAAGTTGGAAACACGTTATCGCCGGCCTTCTTCAATAAAACGCAGCACGTCATCGCGGAGGTCACGCCATTCGATGGCAGGTTCGCGGGCACCGCGGTCAATTCATCTGAGATCATCATCCAGAACACGCCGCCAACATTAACCGGCGTGACCGTGTCCCCCTCCAACCCCACAAGGCAGAGCACGCTGCAAACCGCGGTGTATGGTTGGCATGACACTGACGGGGACAGCGGCACGGTAAGTTACCAGTGGTACCGGAACGGGATGCTTCTGGGCGGAGAGACTTCAGCCACGCTTAACTTGGCAATCGTCGGAGCGGGGGTCGGCAATACCCTTAAGGTGAAGGTCACGCCGAGTGATGGAACGAGCAATGGCCAAAACGTCAATTCATCCGAGGTCACGGTTCATTCCGTCTTCCCCGGAGGGTATTATGCCCCGAGCTTTGGCGGGAACGAGATGTTCGTCGCGGTGAACGGCTCGGACGTGACCGGCAATGGAAGCCAAGGCAACCCGTATCAATCGATAACCCAGGGAATCACGCAAGCCAACTTGATGGGTAAATCGAAGGTAATCGTCGGTGAAGGAACGTACAATGAATCCATCGACCTCGTAAACGGCATCAGCGTTCTCGGGGGATATACCGAGGATTTCACCATGTATAATGCGGAAGCCTTACGTGCCGTTGTTCGTGGTAGTTCCCAGCGATGGACAATACGTGGCACGAGTATCACGAGTTCGACGCGCCTCGAGGGACTGATCGTCTATGGGCCGCGAGTGGCAATTGCCGGGCAGAATTCCTATGGCATCTACTTGAACGACTGCGATGCAAGCCTCTCCATCAGTAATTGCACCGTGCTGGGCGGCGGTGGCGGTTCAGGCGCCTACGGCAGCGATGCTACAGATGGGGCAAACGGAATAGCTGGAAACCCGGGCCAAATTGCGATAGCATTCTCGGGAACCAATAATAACACCGGTGGATTAGGTGGCGTGTTCACGGGCTTGGGCGGCGAGCATATCAATGGTGGAAACGGGTCAACGACGCTCTGGGGCCCGCAAAACGCGCCGCAAGCACCCGGCACGAATGGTTTGGGTGGCGGCGGTGGGTCCGGAGGCATCGGTGGCTGGAATTATTTCGTGTATGCAAGCGGGACGATAGAACTTCCTTCGAGCGGGTACATCGACGGTAAGAACGGTGTAAACGGGATGGCCGGGTCAAGCGGTGCATGTGGACTGCGATCCGGCACCGATCAAGGAACGATCATTTCCAGCGAGTGGCAAGCCTACTCGGGAACCACGGGCGGAAGCGGAACCAACGGCTACGGGGGCGGCGGTGGTGGAGCAGGTGGCTGCCAGGTGAACCAAACCGGGCTCGGTCTTCTCGGTGCATCGGGCGGTGGTGGTGGGTCTGGTGGTTGTGGAGCACTCGGAGGTGGCGGTGGTGGTGGCGGTGGTGGTGCCTTCTGCATATTCATCTACTTTTCGACCTCGGCGACGTCCATCCCGGTCCTTCAAGCGAACACGCTCTATCTCGGGCAAGGTGGCGGTGGCGGTGGCGGTGGTATTGGCGGAGCTGGTGGTGTAGGTGGTGTTGGGGCCGCTGGGGGTATGAATCAATGGATAGATTCGCCTCGCATGCTCGTGGGCAGGGGTGGCGCTGGCGGCGCTGGCGGTGACGGCGGCGCTGGAGGCGGTGGCGGTGGAGGGAACGGTGGCGGTTCGTATGGCATTTTCAGCGTGAATGCTGTCTCACCGCTATATCACAATACCAACACGATCATCATCGCGACCGGGTCTGCAGGTGTAGGTGGTCTCGGAGGATACAGCGCGGGACAACCAGGGCAGTCTGGGTTTGCTGGCCTAATCTCCTCTTACCGGTACGATTGATCCGAATTTATGACGGTAAAATTCCCCGGGTCTCCTCTTTTTTTCCCTTCATTCCCTCTGCTCTGAACATTTACAAGCGGGCTTGCATTACAACTTCTCGTGAAAACGACCAGAAAGATGCTCGTGGCCCGCGTGTCCATGTTCCTCGCCGCCAGTTTCATGGGATCCGTTGGATTATTTTTAAAATATCTCACGGATGGGATCGGCTTGCAAGTGTATGCCGCAGTCGAGTTTCGTGGGATATTCGGCATCGTATGGGTCACTGCCATCTTACTTGCATCGAAACGACTGCGTGTTATCAAGGATTTGTTACGGTATGGTCGTCTCGTTTTCATCGTCACTGCAATGGGCGTGCTCACGATTTTTTTCTACTTCATGACCATCAACACCGCTGGACTAGCCATCGCAGCATTTCTCTTGTATGCCGGTAACCTGGTGGCGGTCATCTTCATGAGGCTCTTCTTGAAAGAGTCAATGCCCCGGGCGACATACCTCGCGTATGGATTGGCCTTGGCTGGCGTTCTCGTGATGGAGCCGTGGGGGGACGCCACGTTGTCATGGGGCATCTTTACAGGCATTTTATCCGCCATCGCGCTCGGATTCCTCAACTTGAGCAAGAAGATGCTTTTCAAGAAGAATAACCAAGTCTTTGAGGGGAAAGCAATGTCAACCACGAACCTATCATTCGGATTGACGTGGTACACGACGCTCGGCCTGGTGATCACGTTTTCCTTTTCGTGGCTCGTGGATGGGTCACTGATGGTCTCGTGGAACGCAATCGTCGTTGCGATCTTTCTCGGCCTGATTCCCACGGCGCTCGCGTTCACGCTGTTCAATTATGGCTTGACCTCCGATACCGGGGGAAATGTTCTCATCTTGTCATACGCTGAACCCATCATGGCTTCCATTTTCCAAGTCCTCGTCTTCGGGGGCGTGCCCGTTCTCGTTCTCATCGGCGGGGCGCTCATCATTGCCGGCAACCTCATCGCACTCAAGGCGGGTAACTCGTCCACCGAAAGGTAAACACGTGATTACGTCGCTGCCGCAACTCCAGTTACCTGCCGATTGATGGAGATACCTTTTTGATTTCGGGGTCTTATTACACGGTCATCATGACGAGCAAGGATTGGTTATTCCTCAACTCGTCGGCTAGTCGGCTCGTGATGGTGCTTGCATCGTTGAACCCAAGCTGTTCCAGTTTTGCTTTCAATGATTGCGAAATGACCTTGTTGAGGTCAGAATAGTCCAAGATTTGCATGTCCCAATCACCGAATTCCGTGTCTATAGCCATGAGCAGCAAGCCCTTCGCGGCAGGAGCACTTTTCTTGATCAATGAAGCGAGAACGTTGCCGAGGTAATCGACGATCGCCATGGTTTCGCGGTTCGTGAGTGCTTTTTTAAGCCGGTCGGTCGCTGGAACCGAGAATTCTACAAAGCGAGCCTCATCCTCAAGCAAGATTCCTTCGTTGATGCGTTTCTTGAACCAGGCGGGCATGATCCAGCAGAGGTAGTTTAACGAGGAAAACACGAGCAAGTCCGAGACAATGAAAAGCACGACGAAAAAACCATTGATCGTGTAAAAGTTCTCAGTGCCACCCATGAACAATGACGGGACAGTCGTGCACATCGTGGCGATGGACGACCCCGTGAGCAATCTATACCTTTTCCGGATCCAGGGCTCGATGGATGAATTTTTTCGCATTCTCAAGAAACTTTTTACGCTTGAATGTGCGAACCACGCGTAAGAAACCGCAAAGACCACGAGCAGGAGGAGCTGGTTGAGCAGATAAAAGAAAGGAGGATCACCAATTATGATCCTGATGATCTTGACAGTGATCGTGAGTATCGTGAATGCCGCAGCAATGAGAAAGATGAGCTTGAAAAAGGATTTCGTGTTCTTGAAAAAAGTGTCCCTGACGAAGAAAACGATCACCAGCGGTCCGAATGGCTGCAAGATGATCTGCACGGGTGAGCCGCCGATACCAGCGAGGGCCACAGCGACGAATATCGCGCATGAAATGGCTAGGAGCCAGATGTTCTTGAGGCCCGTCTCGCGTGCCCGCTTGACAAGGAATACCACGACGATCGATTGGACAACGATAAATATCGTCGAGATCATCATGACAAATATTATGGGCTCCATTCGGGGTCACCGCGTGCTTGCTACAGAGGAAAAATCCAAGTACAAATGAGTATTATCGCAAATATCGGTGAATGATGGCATCTTCTTACGACCACGGCACCACTCATCTCCATTGACGAGCTAATTGCCTATAATTTTTTCGATATTTATTCTTCTTTCGGGATACTCGCGTGGCTGGTCAATCTTGGCCAGATTTCTTGAATGCGAGTCAGGACGGTCTTTTTTCAAGAAAATAAGTTAAGAAATAAGATAGAAATAATTGATTACACTCACATTATATACGGCAAAAGAAAACTTTAATCGACACGGAAATCGGTCGCGCATTTTTTGCAGACATATTTCTTTGCATAGTAAGGAACACCACCCATGTAGGAGAGCACGCGGCTCCGGTCGCTTTCCACCTTCACGTTGGTGTTACCACACTTCGGGCAGACGACGCGCTGGTCGCCGGATGCCATTGGTGCCACTTCCGTTTTTTCTCCCACGCCAGGAAAGGCAAAATCCTTACCCGCCGGCATTCTCTTGGGCTCCACCCTTTCGAGGCCGAGCTTGGCGATCAAGCTTTCCTTGCTGGGACGCAGCGCGGGTTCCGCAGCTCTCGCCGCGACCATGGATGGCGCGGCGACAGGGTGTTCCTTCAATTCCTTGACCTGGTCCTCGAGCTCCTTGATCTTCTGGTCTTTCTGTTCCATTTCCATTCGAAGGCTCACTTCAAAGTCCTCCATCTCCTTGAAGAGTTTCTTTTTCTCGCTTTCGAAATCAGCTTTTTCCTTCTCGAAAGCTTCGAGACCAGGCGCCGCGGCGAAACTTGCCTTCACTTTATCGAACTCCGATTTCAACGCATCGATGTCTTTCACTTTGTCTTGCAGATCCGCGATTTCCTTCTCCTTTTCACCCAGCTTCGATTCCAGATCCTTGATCTTGGCATCGGCACCCTCGCCGGCCTTGGCTTTTCCCTTGACCTCTTCCATCTTGTTGCGGGCATCGGTCACGTCCTTCTCGAGCTGGGCGATGAACTGCGATTTTGACTTGTTGTCGGCGTCCATGGTGGCGATCTTGTTCTTCAACTCCGTCACCTCGCTGGTCGGCACGGCTACCTTGCTCGCTTTTTTCAACTCTTGACCGAGTTTCTCGAGCTGGGCGCTTTGCAAGTTGAAATCCTGCTGCATCTTGTTGATCTCGTTCCTCGCGAGATCCCGGTCCTTTTCGGCAGTGCGGATCTCTTGCAACAAGTCCAGCACGCGCTGGGCCAGGATCTTGGTTTCCTTGCCCGCTGCTGCTTTTGCTTCCACGTCCTTCCAATCGATTTCGTCGCTCATGGTATCATCCAAAGCATGTCCTCTTGGATTTCACGGTACTTACTATTATGTTATTGGTGAGTTATTTAAAGGATCGTGAGCTCGTGCATCGCGGTCATACTCGTGATCCTTGGTGAAATTTCGGGAAAAATCAATGATCGATGGGGTGCCCGCAATGAGTGCAGAACCTATATGATCTATCCAATAAACCATTGCAATAAGGGCAATTCTTCACGCGGAAAGCTTTTGCTTTACCCGGCGTTAAGTATAATGCAATCTCTCCATAGGTGATGATGAACACGCCCGCGGACAGGTTTATATAGAAGTAGGGCTGCAAATAATAGGGGATTGATGAAGGTTCCCAGGTTGCATTAATTTGTACAAGGAAACTTGGAAATACTGGTCGAGAAAGGAACAAGAGGCCGGAAATTGCCGGGAGGTCAGTGATCGTGTAATTGATGGCATAGAACCGGGCGCCTCCGATATCGAGGACCGGAAGGTCCATGAAAGTAGCCGTGACAGTACCGGTGGAAGCATTGATACAAGAGCTGCTTGAAGACCATTCTGGCGTGTCTAAATAGGAATCGCCATCGACATATCGCCATATTCGTACGAGATTCCACGCGAGGGTTCCGTTCTCTACCATCACCTGTATGTTGAATGTTATCGATCCCCCGCCATAGATCTCCAACGGTGCGAGCGCCGTCCCGTTATAAACAGGCTTTTGAAGACTATAAATCGTGTTGTAGCGAACTTCCTTCGGATTAACATAGGAGAGCACGGTGATCCAACCCAGGGCAGAGAATAATAAAAATGCTATGCAACTTCCAAGAAAAATGCGTTTTCTAATAGGGTTGCTCCGAAATTGGTGCCAATACTCGCAAAATTCTGGGTAATGAAGCTTTGATCTCTTTATTCCAGTGGCTTCGTAGAAAAAATAGTCAAGGAACATTCTTTGGAACAGCAGGAAAAAAATCCATACGAATAATGATATAAACAGTATTGAATCGATTTCACTGATCGCTATTTCGTACCCTCTCGTGGTAGCCTGCAATTCCAGAGGCAGCGTGAGAACTGAAAAAATCGTGTATATCAAGTAGATAACGAGGAATCCTAGCACCGTGAACCCGAGCTCCGAAGACCTGAATCCTTCGTATGTTCTCACGCCTATCTTAGCCTTGTTTCGAATGATTGATAGTCTCGTTAAAGTCATAAGGAGAAAAAGAATCGAAAAAATGTTTAAAAAAAGCTCGAACCCGTGCACAAGATATTTATTACTAGAGATCGCGATTGACAAGATGTATCGAATGAACGGAGCACGGATCACGTGGAACATGGAAAGCAAGAATGCAACAAAGCTAGAAATGACGCAAGATGCGAGTAATTTTCTTGAATTTCGTTTTATTCCGAAATAAACCAGAGGTAACGGGATCAAGTAAAATACCAGGTAAATGGTATCCGATACCATACTTATATCCCATAACCTTGTATTGAAGATGAACACGAAGGTCACCGAACTGATGATCGCGAAGACGATGTCATCTTTCGACGTTCTTTCGGCCTTGGTTTTCGTCATTAAGCCCCAGAAATTCCGCTCGACATCGACGGGAGAAGATACCGGCGCTTTTTTTCGTTTTTTTCGCATATTCTGGAATATTGAAACGATCAGGTTTGATATGATCAGCGAATAAAAGATAAAGGCACCTCCAGCCACCACGAAAAAGGTCATCGTGAAAATGTTGGTGATCAAGCTGATAAACTTGTCAAATACCTCGAGCCCGATTGCCTGGATATATCTGCGTGTTATTTTTAGGATAGCAAGAATATAGACCAAGAGCGC
>JAUQYW010000538.1 GCA_030587525.1 Candidatus Sigynarchaeota archaeon
AACGTTATTCGAAAGGTCGAGAATACCCAGGTTCCCCAGCGTGCAAATCTCACTTGGTAACGACGTTATCTTATTGTTGTTAAGTCGAAGATTCTTGAGCATCTTCAACTCGCCAATCTCCGGCTGCACGGCGGTGATCTCGTTATGGCTTAAGTCCAGGACTTGGAGGTTCTTCAATTTTCCAATATCTTCCGGGATATCCATTACCCTATTTTCGGCCACGTCTAGAAATATCAAGCTCGGGATCTCGACCAATAGCGCAGGTAGATGTGTAAATTTATTCTGTCTCAGCGTGAATTTTTCTAATTTTGACAAAGCACGAAGACTTTCCGGTAATAGAACCGATTCACCATAAGCAGTCTGCGGACCGACAGATAAGACTTTTAAGTCGTGGAGATTCCCGACGCCATCAGGGAGTCTAATGAAACCGCCACATCCTAATACTTCTAAGGAGGGAATACGCAAAAAGGATTCTGGGAAAACGCCTGGCTGGGGGTCTTTAGTATGGTCGCAACTGATCAGCAACACCTTTAGAAAATGCAATCCTTCGACGCTAGCCTGGATTTCATCACTGGGCTTCATTTGACATTGGAGACTTATTACGTGATCATCTCGGATCCCAGGTGTTATTGAATTAGGTATCCGATCAAGCGCCGTTTTAAGGTCCTTAAGTGCTTTTATCTCGTCCTCATCCATTGACACGAACCTCAGAATAATTATAAAAAAAGGGAATAAAAAGGTATCGACATCCCATCAAGGATCTTAATGCGATTCGCCTATTCTTCAAGGATGATAACGCAGATAGCGTGGAATCCTCGTTCCGCACTCCGGACAAAATATCGAGCCTTCTTCTATCGTCTTTTTGCATTCTGGGCAAAAGATTCGCCCCGCTGGCGCAGTCGACTGGTCCACGTACGTGACCGTGGACGTGTCGTCGTCGGTCGCACCCGCGTTGCTTGGCGTGCCCGCAGGACCGGCGGAGGTCTTCGGCTTCGATGGCGCCCCGACTCTCGCGAAGATGGCGATCAAGAATCCGATCACGCCGAAAAGCATGACCAGCGAGACGACGGGTGTGGTCCCGACCCAGATGACGTGGGATATCGTCGCGTTGTTGCTGCCACGCTCGAACCGGATGGTCACGTTGTGGTCGCCGGGCGTGATCAGCGGTAAAGTGCTCAAGGTGACGGAGATGTTGGTCAAGCCAATGATGATGCTCACGTTATCGAGATAATCGTCGATGATATCGCTGATAATATACAAGAACACGACTACGCTCACGTTCGAATCAACGACGAAATTAAACGAGACCGGGTTCAGCCACGTGAAGTTGCTGGCCGTGTGGTTCAGGATCGTGATATCGCTGTCGAGGACCTGCGGCGCGGATGCCGCGATCGATCCGCCCGCCATCCTGGGGGCCATGAGCTTCCCGCTCGCGTCGATGGTCCCGGCAACCGCCGCGAGCATCCCGGCAGCAATCATGCCCGCGACGAGCATCGACATTCCAGCGCGATGGTGTCGTGAAACTGTGCTCATCTGGACGAATCAACTTGAGTTGTCTTAAATAGGTAAATGTAAATCTTCGATAATAAATATCTCTGTGAGCGAATATATATCCGAAGAGGAACCAGAGTGAACATCAACCATGAACCTCGAAGAATTCGCGAGCGCGGTGATCGACCATCCGAGCATCAAGAAGAAATTCTTGCTCCACGATATCCTGACCCTTCTCGGAAAGGACGACAACATCGGGGAGGATGCGGCCATCGTCGATTTCGGCGGCAAAAAAGCGGTCTTGATCGCCACGGATATGATATCGGCGGATTTCGTGAAAAAGGCGCCGTTCTCGGCCGGGTACAGCTCGATCCTCGCGGTCGTCGACGATATTTATGCCAGCGGCGGGACCCCGCTGAGCGCGGCGATCGACGTGCAAGCGAGCACCGTGGAGGCGCTCCAGGAGCTCGTGAAGGGTGCCAGGAAAGCCGCGGAGCAGTTCAACGTGAGCATCTCGCGGGGCCACACGTCGCTCAAGCCTGGATGCGACGCCGTGGCGTGCACGATGATCGGTGAGGGCGATTTCGCGACGCACGTGTCCGCGGGAGGCGCGAAGCCCGGGGACGCGGTGGCGATCATCTGGGATCCCGACGGTAAGCGCAGCCCGAATGGCCCCTACTGGGACACGGTCATGTTCAAGACGCGGGATGACGTGCTGTCGCGCCGCGCGGTCATGTGCAGGCTTGCGAGCAAGAACGTGCTGCATGCGAGCAAGGATATCAGCGATGCGGGCATCTTCGGCACCGCGCTGCTCATGGCGAATTTCTCCCGCGTGGGTTGCGAGTTCGACGTCACGATGCTGCAAGCCGCGCTCGCCGTGCAAGAATTTCCAGATCTACTCTGGTTTTCGACCGCCTATCTCACGTCCGGGTTCCTCGTGGCGCTGAACAAGACGAGATGCGCGGTTGCAGAAAAAACCTGCGCGGGCACCGGCATGAAATTCCACGTGATCGGCCACGTCGTGCCGGGCAGCCAGATCTCGCTCGTCCAGGGCGATGCAAAGCACGTCATGTTTGATTGGCAAAAAACGCCTGTGTTTCCGGCACCTTGAGGTTTTATCATCTTACTAACATACCCCAGGACTCATTTTTTTTTCACGAATTACTAACGGGAGTAGAAAATACAAAGGAATGGATAAAAAAAAGCAGGATTGGGCGCAGGATACAATATTCATCCTTGCGTGTTCTTGATCTGACGTGTTAGCAGCGAATAAGGTGTATCAAAGACCCCCGTCGGCGAGCACTTGCATGTCGACGTCTGTGAAAATCAGTAAAAACATACAGGAAAAAAAATATGATTCCGCCACCTCATCTTACCGACAAAAATCAACGAAGGTGATTTTTGGAGACAATGTCTCCATTGTCCATGGAGACATAGATGAGCTGGCGGAATGATAAAAAAAACGGTGGTACAACGACGATCTAGCCGGCTTGCAACATCCTCTTCTTCTTTAACGCGCCGTGGAAACCGTGATACCCCAAGGCACCGGCGGTGCAGACCAGCACGACGAGGATCAGGTCCGCTGGTGCCCCGATATTGTTTCCTTGGGGCGCGATAGTGACGATCACCTCGTCGATGACCGCAGGCCCGAATTCGTCGGAGGCAACGATCGTGAAATTGTATTGTCCCGGGGCAAGCTGGCCGATCTGGATCTGGATGGTCTGGCCATCCGTCCACGTTCCGTTGTCGACCGATGAACCATTCCTGTATACGGTCCACGTGCTCTCGCCTGGATCCGGGTCCACTATCGTCCAGTTGATCGTCCCTTGATCATTCCCGGCCAGGATCGTGCTATTGCCCGGGTGCGAGAGCGTGGGGAGCACGTTTCCGACCACGATCGCGCTCGAATTGGCCGCCAATCCATTGCTCGTCCAGTCATAAGGCGTGACTTCCACGATCCAGGAATCGCCCGGCACGAGAAGGGCTGTCCCGACGATAGTTGCATTCCTGAGCGATATTTGTTCAACGGTATTCCTGAACCACCGCACGCCAGGCCCTTTTTCGGTATCTTCGTCGGCATCCTCGTACATGTAAGTGAATGAAAGATTTCCCGTGAAGGATGGCGATGCTGGATGGATCGAGACGCTCGTGGCGTTTGGCGCCGTGTTTTCGATGAAAATCGATGGGCTCTGGCAGATCGAGCCTTTCACCCAGCCATCGGAAGGCTCCACGGTGAAGTACCAGGTTTCGGTGCGGTTCGTGAATGCTGCATCGATCACCGACCTGTTCTCCAGGCCCGGTTGCTCGGTTCCATTGCAATACCATCGAATGGTGGTCCCCGTATCGAGATCGCCATCCACGTCGCTGAACTCGTAACTCGCGACGAGATCCGAATCGGTTCTCGCGGGCGTTTCGGTGGTATCGAGCACCAGTGC
>JAUQYW010000574.1 GCA_030587525.1 Candidatus Sigynarchaeota archaeon
TCGCTCGCTTCCTGACCCGGGAAAAGTTAGAGCGGTTCAATATGCCAAAACGTGTCGTTGCGAAGCCGCTCACCATCAGTGACCTTTCGATCGCGTTGAACGATGCCCTCGCCGGCAAGTTCCGCCGGAAAAGCGTCAGAGCTGCGGTCAAGGAAGTTCTGCTCCCCAACGCGATCAAGAACGCCTACGGGGAAGAGTTGAAGATCGAGAACCTCATTCCCGAGCTCACGGCCAAGGTTCAGGAAACATTCACGACGAGCAACGCTCCTGCTACGTTTGTCGAATTGTTCGATGACCTCTCGACTATCTACATCGTGAAGACCTTTATGGCCATCCTTCATATGATCAACCGTAAAATCGTTGAGGTCTGGCAAAAGGATGATGGCGAGATTCTCGTGGTACCGTTCGGCAAAGCATCGATGTTTTTCGGTCCAAGAGCCATCGTGAAAGAAGAATGACGGGTATCTCTCGTTTTTTATTCGATTGGTGGCGGCGCGGGGAACAAAGTTAACCCGAACATCGATAGGACAAGCGACAACGCACCAAATCCTATTAAAATCCAGCAAGAGATCGATTGCATTACATCCTTGCTTTTTTCCTTGAAAATATCTAGTTTTTTGAACGATGTGACGATGAGCGTGAGGATGAGCAGGCCTATGACCGTGCCTATGGAAAAGGAGATGACATAGTATACACCATTCCACAAGATTACTGAAGCTCCTTCAAGGGCGTTGATATATGCGCCGATTTCGAAGGGACACGGCGGTAACCCCGTCAAGATTCCGAGGAAATAGACGCCAAGCAGATTCTTTCGCACCTTCAACGTGATAGGCGAGGCAATATGATTATCCCGGACACGATACTTCACGAGTCGAATGTATAGCACGATTCCAAGAGTTATTGAAAAAATTGGCCATATGTATCTTGCGAATTGTTGGAAAACGGGGATCAACCCGACAAAGCTCCCGATGGCGGAGAACCCGAAACCTAGGACATTATTGATCGTGAGGAGTCCGAGGGCATATATCCCCACGATCTTGATGGCCTCCGCGTTGTTTTTTGCGATGCCGAACGTGTGGAACCCGAAGATCGCTTTATCTTCACACGGTTGAATCGTGTGAAGCAACCCGTAGGCAAAAGCCGTGAGGAACGGGACGATCTCTAATTGAAACATGAAAGGTCCTTATTTTCTTTCATTTACGTGTAATTTCTATAAAAAAACGATGCCCTATATATCATGGCGTTTAATAGACCTTCGGGCTGATGTTATTAATCCTTGGGCACAGACCGGCGAACATTGTTGCGCGAAAGAAAAATCACGGAACCACGTTGGGATGACCGCGGTGTCGACCACGATCGAAATTCCGGGCTGGAAATCTTCTTTATATCAGACCCGCTTTTCGTCATAACAAAAAAAAGGTGATTATAAAAGCAAGATAATCGCGGGCAAAATCACCATAAAGAAATTGCCAACCGTGTGAGCGATCATCGCCGGCCAGATGGAATTAAACTTGATGCGAAGGATGCTGAACAATACGCCCGCGCCTGCCAAGGAAAACACCCCGACGATGATGAACGGGATGTCTGGTGGTACGGTCGCCCAATTAATGATATTATCCCAGAGAAGGTTGATGTGAGATATGCCAAAAATGATGTTGGCGATGATCATCGTCGCGATCCGGCGCCTCGAAAAAGCCATCATGGCTTTTCCACGTTCTATCCATACGAAATCATCAAGCGCATCTTGGATAAATGCCCTGAAAAACAACTCCTCTGCATAGACCGTGAATGTGCCAATCATCGGATACATCACGAGGATCGTGAGGATAAAGCTGTTACCGGCCAGCCCGTAGACACGGGTGATGATTGGATCGAACAAGTGCATCGGGCACAAGCTGGACAAGAGGTAGAAGGGAAGGAAAACGGCGATGAAGATCCCGACGCATGCCAGTGCCCACGGTATAGACCGGGTCTCGAGCTTTCGGAACCCGAGAAACACTTGGCGGTCACCTTTCGGGTATAACTTACGAACAAATCCGATATACCAGATGCTGAAGAAAACGCCAAATAGAGGATCTCCCATGCGAATGAACCAGCCCCCGATCACGACGATTAAAAACGTAATTAGTTTCTTTTTCGATGATAG
>JAUQYW010000585.1 GCA_030587525.1 Candidatus Sigynarchaeota archaeon
AAATTACTTGCCATCGAGTAACGAAAACAACACCTGCGGTCGCCCGCGGCTTCGTTCCGTGGCGAATAGCGGGAATTTCTTGACTTCATTGCGACGGATGAGTTTTCGCAAGCCGTCGTAGATAGTCGTGCGGGGAATCCGCAGTTTTTTCACGAGTTGGTCGCGGGTCTGCGGGCCTTCTTTCAAGAGTGCCACTAACCGCTCCTCGGTGGCGGATATCGACTTTAATTTTAATTCATCCTTCTTTTCATCCAAATAGGCTTGGTATTCAACCGGGTGCTGCATGCGGAGATGCTCGCGAATGAACTTGGCACTATACCGCCACGGTTCATCACAAACAGGGCACATGCCCGTTGTCATTGCTGGTTTGATTTCGATTGCTTGTTGCATGGTTTGTATCACGTCATTTTCGTGTTGTTTTTCACGTGCCACGCTTCATGTCCCCCGAAACTCTGCACCGAGGGAAAAGAGCGTTGGCACGCGCTGCAATAATAATGATGCCGGAACTTGCGTTTCGGTTCGTGACGAGGCGTTAATTTCGGCAACGCTTGTTTCAACGCATCGCGGATGATGGACGACCGGCTTACCAAGCCAGGATCCGAGCATCGAATGATTTCGTCCATTTGAGACAAGAGCCGTTTCGGGAGGTTCACGGTCGTGACCGTGCCGTTAATGAGGGGGTTTTCGGTCATGATTCACTCCCCTCCGCGGCGCAACACGGCGCGTTCTAACATCGAACGAAAAGGGTCACCTGGTAATTCCGTGCCATCGGCCACCACATTACTCGTCGTGATTTTATAGGGGTATCCAGTTGCCCGGTCGTCGTAGCCATTCAATTCGGGGCGCTTCACGGGTAATGTCGTTTCGACCGGCTTGATATTGAAATGCTGGAATTGATTCTATTCCCGCGCTGAATCCTCGCCGCGACAATTGAACGGGGATTTGTCCCAGTCGGTATAGGCGGCAGAATGCCGGCAATACATGCATTCATGAACGCCACAAAACTTCGGTCGTGCCATTGCATCACCGGCGACGTAGCGCTGCCTCGCGGCTTCGATGTCCTCGTTTTTCTCGTCGATGTCTTTATCCATCGCCGGGTCGGCCTTGAACCATTCGAGAAACATCATGCCGTTATCTCGATTGACCCATAGGATACAATACCATTCGACGTTCTCCCGCACGGCGTAGGAATTGGCTTGGATGATGGATTCCTTGCGTTTCTTGATGGAATAGGACTCCGGGTCTTGTGTTGTTTTCAAGTTGATGCAATAAAAAAACACCATCGAGGATACCGACTTGATATCACACACGACACGCCCGTGGACATCATCATCATATATCATGTCCACGTGGCCGGAACGCCTCGTGGTTTTCCCGGTCTTGGTGACCTTCTTTTCAGCGGATTCGATGAGGGGCTTGACCATGTCCTGGATTTTCAAATGCGTGAAGGTCCCGAACACGCCGGATGCTCCCTGCACGCAAAAAATGCCGAAATTCTTTTGGTCGTCCTCGAGTTGTTTCAATTGCGGTTCAACGGATTTGGGATCCGGCGCAGGATAGATTTTGCTCGCGAAGAGCTTGTAGGAACATTCCGGTCCCGATGATTCCCGCGTTTCATTATTGGCGAGCGGTCGCCAGCCCTTGCTCGATTCATGCCACATCTGCTTTATCAATTCTTGTTGAAGATTCATGGTACTCATCTCCGAAGTTTAGTTCATTCCCGTCGCCGTCGTCATGCGCCGGCGGTGTCGGGGATAATGGGAAAAAATATTACTCGGCTGGTAGTTCTATCGGGATTGCTTTCGGCTTGAAAAACAGCACGATCATCTTCGATTTCAACGCCTCATCGAGGGTCTTGAACGAATCGGCGGGCATGCCGATGCTAAAGGAGTATTGTTTCTTTCTCCCGCTCGGCGCGGCTTGGTTGCCATCGAGACAATTCATGCCGATCTGCACGTCGCCATTCGCTTGAAAGAAATCCTTCACGCAAGTAATCATCTCATCGAATGACGTGGTGTTGCCGGCG
>JAUQYW010000613.1 GCA_030587525.1 Candidatus Sigynarchaeota archaeon
GGTGCCCGGATCCGGGAATACTTCATAAAAATTGAACGTAAATATCGTAAATATCGAGCTTGTTAATCTAGCTCTTTCAATCGCCGTGCTCGTGAGAGATTTTTTCGCGTTCTTTTTGTCTATAAGAGAAATGGATATACGTATAATATGGCAGAACATTATGTCCTTCATAGCAGAACATTATGTCTTCACGCAATTTTATCGGCGCAATGATGATGGCTGATTAACCTACACCTAGCGCGTTCGCGACGAGTACCAGCGCGGTGGACGTGACGATCGGGTTCAATAAATTGTCGCTGATTTGGATAGAAAGCAGATCGATGAGATCCAACATGCCAGTCGCGACGAATGCAAGGAAAAACGAGAGAAAACCAAACCGGTACATTAAGAATGAGAATGACAAGATAAGGCTCACGATCGTGCCTGTAAGAAGGCCTTCCCAGGTTTTCTTCTTGCGCGCAAACACGGTTTTGTACTGGTGCGTGCCCAGCTTTCGGCCAACGATGCTGGCCGCCCCGTCGGCGATGGCACTGATGGAAATGGATGCCATAACGATGTCGGGATACCTCGGCCCGAAAATCAAGATGACCGCCATGCTGCCCACGGTCAGCGAGATGTGCGAGCCGAGAGCGGAACCAAGTTCCTTCTGGCGAAAGATTTTCTTCACCGCTTTCAGCGGATAGGCCGAATAAAAGAAGACCCTGACGATTTCCGACGTCGAGAGCCCGAGAAACGCGATGACCGTGAGAAATGCCACGGTATATTGGCCATAGTAGAGAGGGTCCCCTACCAAGCTCGTCACGCCGAAGATGGGAAAGATACCGGTGAGCCAGTTCACGAAGCTCATGAACAGCGGTCCAAAGGCAATGTAACACACGATGACGAGCATAATCACGGTGTGCGTGGTCTTGCGGATGACCTCGTACTTCAAGCTCAGGTCTGCTTCCTCTTTGACCTCGAATGGCGGTCCATGGTACCGTCGTTTTTCCCTCACGCATAAAATCCAGAACGTGACCAAGAAAAAACCGTACCAGATGAGCGTCAACACGTCGAGGGGATACGGCACGATGATCCGGAAATTCGAGAAGAACGTGACGTAGATCAGCGTCGTGAACAGGATTGCCGTGATGGCGATCGGGTTCGCGAGGGACTCCCGCTCTTCATCGGTGAGCGGCAACAAGCGCTGCCGCTGCTCCCGGTGTTTCTTCAGCAAGATGAGAAGAAACAGCACCCCGATGGCGAACAAGGGGATCAAGTAGATGTAATTCCAAAAATCACCGAGCACCCGAAAATGCACCAGCGGTCGATACCTAGAGAATGTTCGCCATGAAGGCTTAAGAACTATTCAAGGTATCTTGCATAAGTTTGACTTAACTTCAAGATTATTCTGGATCACCGGAATGGATACATACCCCGTCGATAACCACTATACTCAAGTGTATTCTTATAATTAGGTGTTTCATAATTATGCTTCCTAATGGAAGCAAATAGCCTCTTAAATAGTAAGAAGAACTTGTTTTTAATTTGAATTGTATTTAATGAACTAGGTAATTCGGCTCGGGAATCATACGTTTTTGAAAAAGGTGAAAGAGAAGAGAATAAAAATGGCGCTCATTGCCGGTATAGATTTCGGATCAGCTCTCATCAAAGCAACGAGTGGCGGCGCGGACTTCGTGAACGCTGCCATGATCGGCGAGTTCAACGAGGGATGGAGTGGCATGGGCGCCGACGCGAGCTGGGACACGAATGCTTGCGTGCACGTCGGCATCGACCAGCAAGGCCAAGTATACAAGCAATTTTTCGGGGAACTGGCACGCATGCAATCCGAGGTGAAGCGGGTCCTCACGAAAAACGGCATGATCGCGGACATCGCCGATGTCGAGCTCGCCGTGAAAGTTGCTCTCGTCGTCCTGGGAATCAAGACCAAGCTGATCGACGAAAGCAATCCCGGCGTGCAAGAAATCGATTGCATCGCCACGGTCGGTGTGCCCGTATCCACCAACGTGGAAAAAATGAAGGCCTTGAGCCAGGCACTGAAAGGCGCCAAGGAGCTCATCCTCGAAAACGATCACACGAAGCAGGTCGTGCAAGTCCGGTTGAACATCACAAACTGCATAGTGGTCTACGGGCCATATGGCAGCTATTACACCATGATGCAGGAGTTTAACGAGGCAACCGCCGTGGACGCGGTCGTGACCGACATCGGTTTTGGCAGCGCCGAGATCCTCACGCTTTACGAGGGCCGGCCAAATGCCCTGGCCAGCAGCTCGATCAACGATCTCTCCCTCGAAACCCTCGCGAACCGGATTGCCCAGGCCTTGCAAAAGCAGACGGGCCGCATCGTCCGCGGTGTGGACCTCATGCGGCTCTTGCAAGAGGGCAAGAAGACCGTCATCATCGGGGGAGAGAACCTGGACATCGGTGCCATGAAGAAATATTACATCGAACAAATCGCGAAAACACTCACGGATGAAATCGTTACCCTCGTTTCCCGGTTACCCCCGGATGCAAGGATCAAGTACTATATCTTCACAGGCGATGGCGTCGACCTTTTCTGGAAGGATCTTGAATCAATCTTGTATCAAAAGAATTTAATTCAAGATATCAATCAAACTGGCCACCCGAAGGATTACAAGATCTCGAATGCTCGTGGCTTCGAGCAAATCGCGCGGGCGCGCTTCGCGAAACCCGCGCCGTGACCAAAAAAGGAAAAGAAACCTATTTTTGCGACATCTTTTGCATGATATCGTTGAGTTTTTGCATGTCCTCGGGCGACATCTTGCTCATCGCCCTCAAGTTCGCCTGCTGCAGAGCGTTCATGACGAGTGCTTGCAATATTGGCAGCACGATGCCGACCTGGCGGGAATCGTCGGCAAGCCGCTTCGCATCGTCCCGCATCTGCTTGAGCAGGTCCTTGCTCATTTCCTCCTTGGTGGCAAGGCCGGGGCAATCCTCCATCTCGACGAAAAAGCTGCCATCTTCGAACCCGAGCGGGAATGCCCGGCAATACGTCGGCCGGTCAGCCCAGATGAGGCACGCCTTGGTCTCCTTGTTGTACATTGGGCATTTGCCCTTTTCAACGATTTCGCCGACGATAATGTCATCCATCTCGTCGCCACCCTCCGGGGTTGATCCGCCTTCTTTCTTTTCCGAGGATGCCCCGGTTTCCCTGCTGGCATTGTCCTTTTCCGAGTCGCCTTCCTTGGCCTTCGATGCAGGCTGGTCATTGATCATGTTAAAGACCAGGCGCGTGATGCTAGAAGCCTTCTCCCGGTGGATCACAATGTAAGGAAACATATTCCTGATGATTTTCTTGGAAGCCCATGCTTCCAAGTCGGATATGGTCAATGGAACAGGGCCACGGTTCTCGCAACAAGCCCCGCATTTCGTGCACGTGAATTTGAATTTCGATTTCGGTTCCTTGGTTTCGCTCATGATTTCCTTCACCGATTAAAATGCGACTGTGATACGGCACAGCATCGTGAAACGAGGTTCTAAATGAGAAAAATCAAAATTAGGATTTAAACAATGACTTGTAGATAAATTACATGGCACCACCAAGCGTAGATGTTATCGTCATCGCCCGTCCAGGGTCGAGGAAGGAATCGATCGAGGCCGGCGAGGAAGAGAAATCGCTGGTCATTCACGTGACGGAACAGCCAGAGAAGGGCAAGGCAAACAAGGCCATCTTGAGATTGCTAGCAAAAAAGCTGGGCCTGAGCACATCCCAAGTAACGCTGCTCCAAGGTGCCACGAGCACGACAAAGAGGATCCGCGTCGAAGGGATCGATGATGGCCAGTTCAAGGAACGCCTCCAGAAGATGCATTCGTGAACCCGCGTGATAATAACTTTTTAAACATCTAATTCAACTCTGATACAATAAATCCGAATGCGCGAGGGAGTATTATCCAGCAATTCAGCAGCACTTTCTCGCGGTTCGTGAAACCACGGGATGTGTGAAAATGCCATTCAAAACATTGATGGTACAAGATTACGATAAAGAAACCTTCGAATACACGGCGAAGATCGCTGAAGACGAGATTGCCTTTATCATTAGCGACTCCGACAAGACGGTGTTCGTGTGGAACGGGCAAAAGGCGTCGAAATTCAAGCTGTACAAGGGTGGTACCCTGGCGACCAAGATCAAGAGCCTCTACCACCTTTACGGCTTCAAGACGCTTACCGTGAACCAGGGAGAGGAGGTGGGAGTCCTCAAGACCGAAATCACGAACCTTCTCCAAGGAAGAGGAACCAAAGCTTCCGATGAAGAGAAGGGACCCTCGAAGGCCGCAGCGGCGGTTTCCGAGCATGCCTTAACACGTGCCGCGCAGCCTGCCGTAGTGGAATCACGGGCCCCCGCGCGTGCACCACCAGCCCCCGTGGCGGTGGAAAAACCGGCACACCCTGCAATCGTGGAACCCGTGCCGGACAAGCGCGTCAAGGAGCTCGAAGAGGAACTGGAAGCAGAGAAAAAGAAAGCAACGCACCGGTACACGAAACTCAAGGAGGAAATAGATGCCCTCAAGGAAAACTACGAGAAAAGGATCATCGAGGTGCGCGCGGAGGCCGCCAAATCCAGCAAGGATATGGTCTCGAAGGATAAGTATGATCA
>JAUQYW010000644.1 GCA_030587525.1 Candidatus Sigynarchaeota archaeon
CCTCCCAAAAGGCGATAGCCTTATGCTTGGCACCATCGAGTTTCCGACGAAAATGATACGTTCTCGCGCATTGATCCGCAACATTTAATACATCGTCGCGCCAATTCTTTCCTGGAACCTTGTATCGCTCGGGACTCCCCGCCAGGTTCGTCCCGTTGACGTTTGTTGTTGGCATGAAAACGGCGAATGCAAGGTTCCTTTTAAACCCTTCAAAATGAGACTTCAAGTTCCGCCGTTACTGGTATCATGAAGAAGGACGTACACAAACAGGTTCCTGGTTTGCGCACGGAGCGATATCTCCTCGTTAAGATCGACGGGAACGCCCAGGCCGTTAAGGATATTTTGGCCAGCTACGGGATTATCTTCGATGAGATTGAAGTTCACTCTATGCCGGTTGAATAACGGGGATTATTTCGATTCTTCCTTTTTTACAACCTTTTTCAAGTAGATCTCGTATTCGATCGTCGGATCAACGAGACCGTTCTTGATATACACGCGAGGAATCCAAAAGATGTAATCCTCCCCCATTTTTGCTGGCTTCCGGGTGAATTTTACGACTCCCTTGTCGATCGTGAATGAATCGCTTGACATGTATACTCCCTCAGTACCAGACGTGGTATTTAGCAACGTAACCTTGGTGGACTATGGACGGACAAATCTATAGAGGGTAATTGTAGATTTATACTTACGTTGAGCCGGTGATAATCGAGCGAGTCAAGATGATTGGGTGAATCTATTTCCTGGTTTAATGCATTGTTCGCTGGGAGTCTTGTTTCAACGAAACTAGACACGCAAGGTGCATAAAAAATAAAAAGCAAGGAAAAAAGCAAAGATCCCTTAAAACATTCTGTTTTTATCGAGATTCCCCCGGATCGTGTAGGAATCGCGTTACACGAAATCATTCTTGACGCATTACAGGCACCGGGCGGTCATACAAGCATCGTGAGCGTATTCTTCTGGCGATCAACGATCGCGACCCTGTTCTTTCCCTTATCGAAGAACGTAACGGTTTTCGCGTTTGGATCCTTCGTGTCTGCCGTCACGATGTCGAACTCGAATTTTTGCAATGTTTCGACGAGGATCTTCGCTGCCAAGGTATGACGCATCACCATGGGCATGTTGCCGATGAGACGGAATTTCCCAGCCATAAGACCCTGGATCGGGTCTATTTTTCCATCGATCATGCCCAACCAGTTTTTTTCCGGGCCCTGGTAGGTGAAATCCGCCTTGGGGGGGTCTTGTCCCTTCACCCAGAACGAGTATCCACGACATTTACCATGCCAGAGGTCGAGCCAGCATCCGATTTCGAACGGCGCGGCGCCACCATCGGGTTGAATGATGAAAAGCATTGTTCCTTCCCAATTCTTGGCAGCTTCCTCGTATGGTTTGCTATTGTTGAGAAAATCCATGTACATTTTTGCCCACTTGTTGGAGGGGAAAGGTACGACGATTTTCTTTCCAGGGGGAGAATTTGCTGCTGCTATCATTGTCTATCGCTGGTTTTTTCTTGCAAGCTTGTTCTAAGTCTATTTATACGTTCACCGGCGCGGGATACAGAACTCCTCGAATGCCTGGCAGATTGCCTCAATGTTTTCCAGCGGGATGTTCGCATCACCGATCTCAGCTTTCATCATAAATCCACCTTCTGGTGACGAAAGCAACTCCACCGCTTGCTTGATCTGGTTTTTCAGCGCGGCTGGCGATACGAACGGAAACGATTGCCGGTCGAGGTCGAGGTCAATGCATAGCTTTCCCTTGTAATGCTTCGCGATTCCCTCGATCGTGTTTGCCCGGAGCTGCGGATCGTGGGTCGTCACGCCGCATTCGACCATGTCATCCACGATATCGAGCAAGTAACCGTCGGATGATAGATACACCGGCACGCCGGCAACCTTGCATGGCTCGAAAACCGCCGCGAACATGGGCTTGATGTGCTTGCGGAACTGCCGCGGGCTGATCATCAACCGGTCTTGCATCCCAATGTCGGTATGAAAGTTCACTTGATCAACGCCCAAGGAAAGCCACTTTTTGGTAAGAATCAGCTCGTGATCCACGAGCCGCTGGATCAAGATTTTCAAGTTAGGATCATCAATTGCGATGTCTCGCATAAGGTTATCGAAACCGCGTAAGAAGTATAGCCGATCAAAAAGGCGCTCCCCGCTGCCCGAGATGATGAGGCCCGCTCTTCGACCAATGCTGTGTCCAAGCTTTTCTAAGAACCAGCTCCGTCGTCCTCGCTCCGTGTATTTCAAAGGATCGGGAAAACGATACGTAGCGAGCGCATTCCAATCTGCGAGCGGGTGGTGGACCACTTGCCCTTCGTATCCACCCTTGGCAACTTGCCAGCCGCATCCCCAGTTATCCACGTGGTACGCATTTGGTTGTTTTGTTTTCGGGATATTGCCGTAGATGATCTTCGCTTTCATATACGTGCCGAAAACGAATGGATGGCGCAACACCAATGCCTTGAGGTCCTCCCGGTATTTTGCCCAAACGGATTGATAAATGCTCATAGAGCAAGGGATCCAGTCCGGATGCTGGAACTTGATGGCCTTCAGGTAATTGTCCCGGTGGATCTTGTTGGGATGCGGCGACGTCCAATTTTGCGGATCGACTGGTTTTGGCATATTAAACCTTCCTTTCACCATTCAAGATACTAATTAATTCTCGCTAGAAGCATTTAACTTGCGAATCAAGATCGATTGGTCATCGATGTATTGCCCCGTGAATTGTAATGTTTAATGATATTTTGTTGTCACGCCGCAGCGTGCGAAAATTCTCGGCAGAACCCGTGCCCCGTGAAAAAATCGAAACGATGATCGTTGCAGCGAATCATGCACCATCCGGAGGAAACTTCCGGCCATGGCGGTTCGTCGTGGTATCCAACAGGCACTTGCTAGACGAAATCAAGGCGATTATTCTCAAGGGCATCGATGCATTGCCTCGTCTTCTCGATGGCACCAGCAAGGAGAAGGTAACGGTGATGCAAAACCGCTATCGCCGATTCTCGCTCTTTTTTCACGATGCTCCCGTCACCGTCTTCGTTTCATACGACACCACTTGTTCAAACCTCGCGAGGACGTTCCGGGAGCGCGGGATGAGCCAAGAAATGGCAGAACGCGAGGCTGGATACGTAGAAATACAAGGCACGGCAGCAGCGATTGAAAATTTCATGCTCGCTGCGCACGCGTTAGGACTCGGGACGTGCTGGATGGATCCCCCGTTTTTTGCCCGTACCGAAATCTCCAAGCTCTTGGACTTGCCCCCGGAATTCAGGTTGCTTGCTATGGCACCCGTGGGAAAGCCCGCGGCGATCCCGGCAACCGCACGACGTGATGACATCGAGAAAATCGCGCGATTCATACCTTGATTCCTTATCAATAACTGGTGATAAAAAAACGAAAGACACCTTGCACATCATTGCCCACGACGTCGGCACGTCGGGAACGAAAACCGTCCTGGTTTCCATCGGCGATAAAATAAAGATCGTGAGCAGTTATCTCACGGAATACAAAATAATGTACCCCGCGGGAATTCCTAACGCGGCGGAGCAAGATACGGGGGATTGGTGGAATGCTATCTGCAATGGAACAAAAAATGTCATCAAGAGCGCCAACATCCTCCCGGAGAACATCGATGCCATTTCGTTCTCGACCCAGGGACAGTGCTCGCTCTTCATCGACGAGCACGGCAATCCATTGGACAACCCGTATATCTGGATAGACGGTAGGGCGGTGAAAGAATTCGAGATAGGCGCCAAGACTGGCTGGCCAAAGATTTCCGGATACAACCTCGCTAAAATCGTAAGGTACCTCGTGATCACGGGCGGGGGCCCGGGTTCTGCTAAGGACCCGTTATGGAAATATATCTGGTTCAGAAACAACAAGCCCGAGCAATTTTCAAAGCTGTATAAGATGCTCGATTGTAAAGATTTTCTCATTTTCAAATGTACGGGCAATATTTCTTGCACCGCCGACAGCGCTACCGCGGTTTGGCTGTTTGATTCCAGGAAAGGAAAAATGTGCTGGAAC